>JBFZCB010000023.1:0-20581 GCA_041308165.1 Caulobacterales bacterium | reverse complement strand
CACCAAAGGCCGTCAGCGCCTCGGCCTTAACTGCGGCGAAGCCCTCGGCCATGTCGTCGTCGGAATGCGCAACGCGAATGCCCTTGCCGCCGCCGCCGGCTGAAGCCTTGATCATGACCGGGTAGCCAATCTCCCTGGCGATCGTGACTGCATGTTCGGTCGTGTCGATCAGTCCCATGTAGCCGGGTACGGTTGATACACCGGCTTCGGCCGCAAACTTCTTGGAGGTGATCTTGTCGCCCATGGCCTCGATGGCATGCGGGTTCGGACCGATGAAGGTGATGCCTTCCGCTTCTAGCCTGCGGGCAAAGACGGGGTTCTCGGACAGAAACCCAAAGCCGGGATGAACGGCTTCAGCCCCGCTCTGACGCACGGCGTCCACGATTTTGTCCTGAAGGAGGTAGGACTGGGCTGCCGGCGACGGTCCGATGTGGATGGTCTCGTCAGCCGTCTCATAGGCCAGAGACCCCGTATCGGCGTCTGAGTGCACGAGAACAGTGCGGATACCCATTTTCCGCGCCGTCTTGATGATCCGGACAGCGATCTCGCCTCGGTTGGCTATAAGGATTTTAGAGAACATTCGAGAGTTCCGATCAGTTCACGGTCGTTGCGGCGGGCTGCGCTAGGAGGTCTTTGGTCCAGAGGGCCAGGCAGTCTGGGGGCGGGAGCATGATCCAGCCATCTTCATGATCTCCGACAGCCACATAGTCCCTGGCCGCCACACAGAGTGCCGTCAGTGCACAGACGATTGCGGCCCTGTCATCATGGTTCCTGACGTCCCGCCAGGCCTGATGCAGGGCCCGGCCCAACAGCAGATGCTGCACCAGGCGATCCAGCCCGCCGCTATCTGCCAGGTAGACGTAATAGGCATCCGATCGGGCTGGAGGTCTGATGGCAAGGGTCTGCGGACTATCGATGAGCAGACCCAGGAAGCTGGTCGGAAAGGCTTCGACTATAGCAAGGCTGTGGATCGCCTGGTCATGCCTGGCTGGCTCAAGCGAACAGACCTTGATCAGGCTGCGGGCGCAGGCGTTTGCAGCCCTGTTGAGGTCACGGCCGTTTGCAGAGCTCGACTGACCGGGCTTGCCGATCTGGGTGCGAATCGCGCGCACCGTGAGGTCCTTTTCAGCCTTGCGGTAATGGCCAATAGGACCAAGGCCCCGCTTGAGGGGGCCATCAAAGGCCGCAACCATAACCGGTTCGCTGCCGACAACCTGCCTGAAGGCCCGCTCGCGGTCATCGTCATCATGGCGGAACCTGGCGACATCCCAACCCACGTCGACGTCGTTCCACCACAGGCGACAGACAGCACTTGAGCGACGTACGGTCGAATAGCCAACGTCCACACCCACGACGGCTCCTGATTGCGGCAGCGGGCTCACAGCGGAATGTTGTCGTGCTTCTTCCAGGGATTTTCCTGGACCTTGTTCTTCAACGTGCGAAGGGCCCTCACGAGCCGGCGCCGGGTACCGTGAGGCATGATGACATCATCGATATAGCCAAGGCCCGCAGCCACAAAGGGGTTGGCAAATCGCTCTTTGTATTCGGCTTCACGAGCGGCCAAGGCTTCGGGATCGCCGGCTTCCTTGCGGAAGATGATTTCGACGGCCCCCTTGGCCCCCATGACGGCTATCTCTGCTGTAGGCCAGGCATAGTTGACGTCCCCGCGCAGGTGTTTTGAGCTCATGACGTCATAGGCACCACCATAGGCCTTACGTGTGATGAGAGTGAGTTTGGGAACGGTGGCCTCGGCATAGGCAAAGAGCAGCTTTGCCCCGTGTTTGATCAGGGCTCCGTACTCCTGCTTGGTACCGGGCATAAAGCCGGGGACGTCGACGAGGGTCACAAGCGGAAGGCCAAAGGCGTCACAGAAGCGGACGAACCGGGCAGCCTTCCGTGAAGAGTCTATATCAAGCACGCCAGCCAGGACCTGGGGCTGGTTGGCGACTATACCGACAGGTTGGCCGTCAAGGCGGCCGAATCCGCAGATGATGTTCCGGGCAAAGTCGGCACCAATCTCGAAAAAATCCGCCTCATCCACCGTCTTCAGGATCAGCTCCTTCATGTCGTAGGGCTGATTGGGGTTGGAGGGGATGAGGGTATCCAGACTGGCTTCGTCGCGCTCAGGATCATCATAGCTATCGCGTACCGGAGGCTTCTCGCGGTTGGACAGGGGTAGAAAGCCAATCAGGCGGCGGACCTCCGAGAGGGCTTCGAGGTCATTTTCAAAAGCGCCGTCTGCCACGCCTGACTTACCGGCATGGACGCGGGCCCCCCCGAGATCTTCGTGACTGACCACTTCATTGGTGACTGTCTTCACCACATCGGGTCCGGTCACGTACATGTAGGAGGTATCCTTCACCATGAAGATGAAGTCTGTGATGGCCGGTGAGTAAACATCGCCGCCTGCACACGGGCCCATGATCACGCTGATCTGGGGAATGACACCGGAGGCTAGAGTGTTCTGAAGGAAGATGTCGGCATAGCCAGCCAGGCTCTCAACGCCTTCCTGGATCCGCGCCCCGCCAGCATCGAAAAGGCCGATTATGGGTGCCCCTGTTGTCAGCGCCATCTTCTGCAGCTTGACGATCTTGGCCGCATGCGCCCCTGACAGAGAGCCGCCGAAGACGGTAAAGTCCTTGGAGAACACATAGACGAGGCGACCGCCAATCGTTCCCCTTCCGGTGACAACGCCGTCGCCAGGAATCCGTTGTCTTTCCATACCGAACTCGTGGGAGCGATGCTCCACAAACATGTCGGTCTCTTCAAACGAACCTTCATCCAGCAGGACCTCGATCCGCTCGCGTGCCGTCAGTTTGCCCTTGGCGTGCTGGGACGCAATTCGGGCCTCACCGCCGCCGAGACGAGCGGCTGCCCGGCGCTGGTCCAGTTGATCGAGAATGTGCTGCATGTGAATCCTACCCACGAGTAGAAAATGAATGACGGAATGCGGACGCAGGGTCAAGCCAGAGCGTTCAGCGAGGTCTCATCCCTTCGGCGAAACTATCCCAGAGGCGTTCGGCAATTTCATCAGGGCTAAGCTTGCCCGAGGGGCTGTACCACTGGGCAATCGAGTTCATGGCACCCGAGATTGCAAAGGTGGACATCCGGATGTCTGCGCTTCGCAGGGATCCGTCCCGGACCCCCTCGCGCAGCAGGTCGCGAATACAGGCATCGACCTTGCGCTTGACCGCGCGCAGGCGATCACGAACTTCCGGAGTGAGCTCTACATCCGGCACGCGATGAAGGCACCGACCATGGACGGTTGTTGTAATTTCAACATATTTTTGAACCACTTGATGCAGACGCTCACGTCCCGTCATGCCTGTGGCCGTCACGTCTTCCACGGCATCCGAATAGGCGTCGAGAGCCAGGCTGAAACTGGCACCCAGTAGGTCCTGCTTGCCGCCAACATGATAGTAGAGCGTGGGCTTGGACACGCCGAGACGCTCAGCAATATCATCCACGGAGGTGGCACCGTAGCCGTTCTCAACGAAGGCTGAAGCCGCGGCCTGCAGTATCGCCTTTCGGCGAGCTTCAGCGCTCCGGGTTCGCAGAGACGGGGCTGTCAGGGTATCGCCCGGTCCCGTATTGTCGGTGCCAGTTAAGTTATCCATGCGGGTAGAAAACAGCAGTTGCAGTCCGAAGACCAGCCTGTTCGCGACATCGAGACGTCTATTGCCGCGGGCAAAGCATTGTTAGAGGGCAGGCGACGGCAGTGTCGTAACAGTGAAGGTGTTTGAGTGCTCCAGGATACGCCGGCCGTTTTGCCCGAAATCGTTGTTACGGCTGCAAGGCTTCCCCCCGCTGCAGGAGAGGCCGCCTTTTCGGTCATACGACTGGACAGAAGGGCTCTCGATGGGACGCAGCGGCTTGATGAGGTCTTGTCGGCGACACCGGCTGTGTCCCTGTTCCGGCGCACTTCGAGCCTTGCGGCCAATCCAACCACCCAGGGTCTTTCCTTGAGGGCCATAGCCCCTTCTGGAGCCGGCAGAGCTCTTGTGACGCTTGACGGGGCCCCTCTGAACGATCCCTTTGGGGGCTGGGTGATCTGGTCCCAGGTGGCTCCGGAGGCCCTGTCAGGTCTTGATATCATTCGTGGCGCCGGTAGCGGTCCCTACGGGGCCGGGGCGCTGACCGGTGTGGTCGCGCTCAGGGAGCGATCTGGCACGGGGGGTGTCCTTGATCTGTCGGGTGGTGAAACCGGCGGCCGGCGTCTGGCTGCATCTGTGGGCCTTGGCCAGGGGCGCGTTCTGTTTACGGCTAGTCTTTTGGGTGAGCAGTCGGATGGCTACGTCCCAGTGCGCGGACCGGCAAGGGGGGCCGCCGACACCCCTCTTGACCTCATGACCCGGGGTGCGGCCCTGCGCGCTGACATTGCCCTAGATGAAGTCTCGTCGATATCGCTTCGGGCCTCGGCCTATGACGAGGATCGGGGCTCTGGCCTTCTTGGTGCCCGTTCATCGGCGACAGGCCATGCCCTTAGCCTGACCGCCGCCCGGTCGCCGGGGCCAGGTCGAACCGGCTGGCGGGTCCAGGGCTGGAGACGCGAGAGCGACCTGTCCAACAGTTCGGTCGCCGTGGCCGCCAATCGAGGCTCGACAACACCGGCCAATGACCAGTTCGCTACGCCCGCGGCCGGATGGGGCGGCAATGCTGCCCTGAGGCGATCAGGGATGGCGCTGGCAGGAGGGCAGTTTGAATGGGAGCTCGGTGCGGATGCCCGCTACAACCGTGGCGAAACCCGAGAGCGATTCCGTTTCATTGCGGGCAGCTTTACCCGGGACCGGATCGCCGGAGGCGAGACGTCAACTGTAGGCGCCTATCTTGAAGGTGCGTGGGCCTCAGGGCCCTGGCTTGTAGCCGGTGGCCTGCGCCTTGATCGCTGGGACAATACCGATGGACAGCGCACCGAAAGGGATCGGACCACAGGGGCGATCACTCTGGATGAGGCGGATGTTGATCGGTCAGGAGAGGTCGCTTCTGCGCGCCTGGGCCTGAGACGTGATCTGGGACAGGGATGGGCTGCAAGAGCTACGGTCTATTCCGGCTTTCGACCCGCGACCCTTAATGAACTGCATCGGCCTTTCCGTGTCGGCAATGATCTGACCGAGGCCAATGCAGCGCTGGAGCCCGAGACACTCAAGGGTATCGAAGGGGCTCTGAGCTGGGACGGCGAAACCGCAAGCCTTGGTGCGACGGTCTTTGCCAACCGGATCGAAGACGCCATTGTCAATGTCACGATCGGCACCGGTCCTGGGACGTTTCCCAGGGCTGGATTCGTGCCAGCGGGGGGTGTGCTCCGACAGCGCCGGAATGCGGGAACGATCGACGCCACAGGCGTTGAGCTGAATGCGGAATGGCGTCTCGACGGACTGACCCTGTCTGGTGCAGCGTCATGGACGCAGGCCGAGGTCGATGGTGGTCTGTCCGCCCCGCAGCTCACGGGCCTGAGGCCTGCCCAGGCTCCGCGCTGGAGCGCTACAGCGGGTGCCCAATGGCAGGTAACGCCAAGGCTCAGCCTTGCCGGCCGGGTCCGGCACGAGAGCGCCCGCTTCGATGATGACCTCAACCGAAGGACGCTCGCTGCCGCCAGCCTGGTTGAGGGACGCGTGGAGTGGCAGGCTATGGACGGGGTCAGCCTCTATCTGGCGGGAGACAATCTGGCCGATGCGGATGTGGCGGTGTCGGTCACCGGAGATGGAGTTGAAGGTCTGGCTCTGCCAAGAACCCTGCGGATGGGGGTAAGGCTTAGCTGGTAGGAATAACCAAGACCGTCGATCCCGTCGTGGCGCGGCTTTCTAGGGCCCTGTGCGCCTGAGCGGTTTCGTGCAGGTCAAACGTCTGGCCGATCTCGATCTTGACGGCACCCTGCGAGATCTTATCGAACAGGCGTTGCGCTAGTCTGCGGCGTTCGATCGCTGTTGTGGCGTAGTCGTAAAGGGTTGGTCGTGTGACATAGACCGATCCGGCGCGCATCAGGGCCAAAGGATCAAACGGAGCGACGGGACCGCTGGCATTGCCATAGGTGACAAGCAGGCCGCGCCTGGTGAGCGCGGCCAGAGAGGCTGCCCAGCTCTTGGCCCCGACCCCGTCAAGGACGATGTCCACACCGCGGCCTTCGGTCTTCTCCCGAACGGCCTCAGCCAGGGCGTCCATGGGCAGGCTGAGCGAAACATCGGCACCGTCGGAGCGGGCTATTTCCGCCTTTTCAGGTGTTCCGGAATGAGCAATCACACGCACACCGAGGTGACTGAGCCATTGCACCAGGATGCGGCCGACGCCGCCAGCAGCCGCGTGGACCAGCACGGTTTGCCCAGATTCAACCCTTGCACAGTCCTCGATCAGAAAGGCCGCAGTCATGCCTTTGAGGAGCCCGGCCGCAGCGATCTGGTCAGAAACTCCATCGGGTAGCCGGATCAAGTGTTCGACGTCGATATTGCGCACGCTCGAGCAGGCTCCGGGCGGCCCGCTGACATAGCCGACCCGATCGCCTACGCGAATGTCTGTAACCCCAGGGCCGATGGCCTCGACCACGCCGGCGGCTTCGGTCCCCATCCCGCTGGGCAGGTCGGTTGGATAGAGCCCAGAGCGTCTGTAGGTGTCGATAAAGTTCAAACCTATGGCACGATGGCGGATCCTGGCCTGCCCCGGTTCTGGTTGATCCATCTTGATCGGGTCCAGGGCCTCGATCTCGATCACTTCAGGACCCCCGAAGTGGCGAATGATCAGCTGGTAGTCGGGCATATGGGCTCCATGGGGGCGGGGTGGCCTTCGATCTGATCAGCGCGTCTGCAAGACCCGGTGCAAAACGGCTATTTCCTCGTTAACCAACGGTTAACCACTGTGTCCAAACCGAGGTAATAAGAGACTGATTTAAAGCATAATTCTATCCGATAACGGAACTGTCCACAGGGTTGTGGATTCTTCTAGCGAGCCGTCCCGGAAGAGGGCGGTCTGTGGGGGGTGGGACGCGGTCTGCGTCGAACCCCTGTATGAAAGACTGATCCGATGTTCATTTCCGTCACAAGACCGGCGGTGGAACCCAAGGGACCAGACATCGTCGCTGTCCCGGGTTCGCCAGCCATTCCTGCCGCTACGCCCCGGGCCCTTCACGCGCGCCTGCTTGAGAATGCCGCGCTGCGCCGATTGCGTGGGCTGGAGCGCAAACGGTCCCAGCGTCATGAAGATGCCCGATACTGGTTTAGTGCAGCGCCCGTGGCGGTTCGCAAGGCCAGTGAGCTCAGGCTCTCTGCGGGCGGATTTGTGCAGCTTCCCTGATCGAGGACCCAGACTCTGGAATCCCGATAAAGGCCTTCAGGCCTTGGCAGTCCCTCCATCTGCCCGTGATCAAACATGGTCCGTTGCAGGCCTGTGGGTCCGCTCGTGGTTCAAGAGCCAGCGTTTGCGATCCAGACCCCCGGCATAGCCGGTCAGGGTACCATCAGCCCCGATGATGCGGTGACAGGGGACGATGATGGCGACCGGGTTTGCACCGTTGGCAAGGCCGACGGCCCTGACGGCGGTCGGTCGGTCAATCGCTGAGGCAAGCTGGCTGTAGGAAAGGGTGGTCCCCGCTGGCGTTCGGCGCAGTGCCTTCCAGACGAGCCCCTGAAACTCAGTACCGTCTGTATTGACCCTCACGGCTTCCAAGGCCCGAATCTCGCCCGCGAAATAGGCTTCGAGCGCTTGCCGCACGGCCTCGGGTATGGGCCCGTACTTGATGGGCTCGGATCTGAGCGCCCGGCTGCGCCTTTGGAAGCGGTTCAGCAGGCGGGCTTCGAAATCGACAAAATCAAGGGCGGTGACGGCGGCCTGACCATCAGTGACGACCAGGATCTCGCCTATGGGGGTTGCCAGACGTCCCATGACGAACGCCGGTGACTTTGAATTCATGGCTGGGTTCCCGCAAGATCAGAGACGCTCAGACCTGCATGCCTGAGGTGTAAGAGACCATAGGCGCGCCAGGGGCGCCAGGACTCCAGCCGTTTGACGCTCTGATGATCAAACGCATCAGGCAGTCTGTCCGACAGGGTCGGCGGCGCATGATCGGTCCAAAGACCTGGCAGTCGCAGGCCGGGTCTGAGATTGATCAGGGGTGCAAGAGCGGGATCAAGGGAAAGATGGCGGCCAATGGCGACAGGGTTTGCGGAAAGGTCAAAGACGCGGCGGATACAGACAAGGATCGAGGGCAGGCGGCGAAGATCCTCGATATCGATTTCGACGCTGAGTCTATTGCCGGCCTCATGCCAGGCAATGACCCGTCCCTCTGTTGCGTCGATTGAGCGATCAAGATCATAGACCCATCGGCCACCAATGACCCTATCGCCGCGCAGGGCCAGATCGCCGATCAACTGTCCCCAGTCCAGGGGAGGATGCCAGGGGAGCGATAGGCTTAAACCTCGCGAAGGGGCCTGAGCGCGCCCAGCCCGCCGCAGGGTTGTGGGCGGACGGCCATAAAGGGCCTGGAAGGTTTCATTGAAACGCCGGACGCTGCCGAAACCGGAGGCCAGGGCGATGTCGGCCATCGACAGGCTGCTATCGTGGATCAGGGTCTTGGCCAGCAGGGTTCTGTGGGTCTGGGCCACGCGTGATGGCGAGGCACCAAGGTGCTGGTGGAAGAGCCGGCGGATCTGGCGTTGGCCAAGGCCCAGGCGTTGGGCCAAGCTCTCCATGTCACCCCTGTCCAGGGCTCCGGCCTCAATGAGCTCCAGTCCGCGATTGACGGTGTTGGAGGTGCCGCGCCAGGCCCCCATGCCCGGAGCGGTCTCGGGACGGCAGCGCAGACAGGCCCGGTAACCCGCAGCCTCGGCAGCAGCAGCGGAAGGATAGAATTCGAGATTATGGGGCAGCGGTGTGCGGGCTGGGCAGATGGGTCTGCAGTAGACACCCGTCGTCTTGACCCCGCTGAAGAAACGCCCGTCAAAGCGCGTGTCACGGGTTTGGACAGCTCTGAAACAGGCATCAGGAGCCAGATCATCAGAAGCAGAATCCAGTGAAGTCTCGGCTTGGAGCGGGATCATGGTTTCAGCATGGAGATAGGGCTCGCCGGTGTCTCGCGGCTTTCGGACGTGGAAGTTGAGGCTCAGGCCCTATGGGCACCCGAGCCCCGGATCCCGATCAGGCGTGCCGCGGCCACAAAGGCTTCGGATACTGCGGTAAACAGGGAAATGATGACCACCAGCATGAGCAGTGTGGGCAGGGCACCCTGACCCGTCTCGAAAAGCGTCTGCAATCGCTGAAGGAAGTCGGTGGCCCCCAGTGGACGGATAATCGGGGAAAGGGCCGAGGCCGTAAGAACCCAGAACGCAAATCCAAGTCGGGTAAGCGCCAGCAGCAGATCGCCCAGACCCCTGAGGCGATAGGCGTCAGGGCGAAGGGCTCGGAAGATTCCAAAAGCGATCCGGCCTAGAGCGTAGAGGACGACGGGCCACCAGGCGATGGCCGCCATCTCGCTAAAGATAGCCGTATAGTCCGCGCCGGCGACTTTTCCGGTCAGCGTCTCGGGCCGCACCTCAAAGACCGGGATCAGACCTGTCCACCACAGAAGAAAGACGAACCAGGCAACGGCGCTGGCCATGGCACCAGCGACAGGACTTATGTTGTCGGACTTTGCCTGCCAGATCGGCGCTGACAGGCCGGTCTTTGGGGTTTCCTTAGGCTTTTCACCATCGAACCGCAGGCCAAGGGCATCTAGGTCAAAGGCCGCCCATTCGAACAGCCCAAGATCCTTGACGCGCCAGGTCTTGAGGAAGGCGGGCTGGTCTTTCTGGCGCTCGATGATGAAGGCTGCGACCGTCGCAAAACCGATCAGGGTCATGGCCCCGGAAAAGGCATCGGAAAAGGCATGGCCGATGGCAGGACCCGCAAGGCTGTCGCCTGAGAGCACCCGAGCGACAAGTCCGAGGAGTGTGAGGGCCAGCAGTGCGAAGATGCCCACCTTCAGTCCAAACATCCACCAGGGAAAGAGCTCGGGTCCGACGACGTGGAGCGGCCCTGAGCCGTAGCGTGCGGCAACGGCCAGCGGGTGCCCCACTTCGCGCAGCACAGCTTCCTGCTCGTCATCTGTCAGAGGCCTGCCGACCGCCTCCACGCGGGCGTCCATGCGATCGGCAATCGCATCGGCGAGCTCGGCTACGATGTCATCGCGCGATGTCTTGGGAAGTTGGGCAGCGACAGCTTTCAGATAGCGTTCAGTCAGGGTCATATTGGGTCCCTCCTCGAAATCGGATGTCAGAGAATCTTGTCAAGCGAGGCGTTGATGCCGCGCCATTCGTCAGCCAGGGATGCCAGGACGCGCTCTCCGACTGGCGACAGTCGATAGAAGCGTTTTCGGCGTTTTTCTTCCTCGCGCCATTCACTGGTCAGCAGCCCCTGGGTCTCGAGACGACGCAGAAGGGGGTAGAGCGTGCTCTCCTCCATCTCTAGGCCATCTCCGGCCAAGGCCTGGCGCAGTGTGTAGCCGTATCGCTCCTCGCGAAGTCGGGCGAGCACGGCAAGGACAAGCGAGCCGCGACGCAGTTCCAGCCGCATGGCTTCGAAAAGTTCAGCTTCACTCAGCATTGCTACCCTGCTTGCCAAATAGTGTGTGTCATACAGTGTATGGCGCATACTGTGTGACCCGTCAAGTCGGTGCCCTTTGTCGCAAGGGAAGGGTCATACCTGTCACGGCCATTTTCTTTTTGCGCTAAGCCGTTAAACCAGTCCCCGAACGGTTTTGGAGTTGGGGATGCGCATGTTCGGCCGGGTGGTTCTGGGTGGGCTTTTCGGAGTGCTGGTTTCAGCCGCTGCCCTCCCGGGGGCTTCTCACGGGCATGGCCGCGAAGCGGGCCATCCACCTGTCCTGACAGGCGCTCTCCAATCCGGGGGACCTCAGGCGCGAGACACACCTTTATCGGGGCCTCTGATTGCGGGTGCCCGCTACGATCCGTCCGTGCCAACAGTGGCTTCAGTCCTCGGCTACGCCAGTGGTGAGCGGATCACGACACCGGCTGATCTGAGACGGTATTTTGAAGCCCTGAAGGCTCATGCGCCTGACAAGGTGGCGATCGGGCAGGCGTCAGTCAGTCATGAGGGCCGCGAGGTCTTCTGGGCCGCCATTGGGTCTTCCAGGAATGTAGCCCGTCTTGACCAGATTAGGGCCAATGCCCGTGCCCTTGCAGACCCGCGTCGGACCACAAGGGCCCAGGCCGAAGCCATCATAGCCGATCAGCCTGTGACGGTCTGGCTTATGTCGTCGGTGCATGGTGACGAGATCAGCCCGGCAGATGCCTCACTCGCTACGGCCTATCATCTCCTGGCCTCACGCGATCCTGCCGTCCAGGCCTGGCTGGCCAACACACTGGTAGTCTTCACGCCTTCCCAGAATCCGGATGGTCGCAACCGTTTCCTGAACAGTTTCGATGCAGCCTTCGGTACGCGGGCAAACCCCGATCCGCTTTCGGCGGAGCGGGACCAGCCTTGGCCGGGGGGCCGGTACAATCATGATCTGTTCGACCTGAACCGTGACTGGTTTATCCAAACCCAGCCCGAGACACGCGGACAGGCCGAGCTTATTCGGGAATGGAGGCCTCAGGTTGTCGTCGATGCTCACGAGATGGGCACTGACGAGACCTTCTTCTTCCCGCCGGAGGCTCAGCCCCTCAACCCCTGGATTGCGCCCTCGACCCTTGAAAGCCGTGAAATCCTGGGACGCAATACCGCTCGTCGCTTCGATGAGGCTGGCCAGCCCTATTTTACCCGCCAGGTCTTTGATGCCTTCTATCCGGGCTATGGCGATGGGTGGCCCGGATACCTGGGAGCGGTTTCCATGACCTATGAGCAGGGCTCGGCCCGTGGGCTCATTGCAAGGCGCTCGTCAGGCGAAATCCTCACCTATCGCGATACGGTCCGGAACCACACGATTGCCTTTCTGGCGACAATCGAAGGCGCTTCAGCAAACCATGGACGCCTGCTGGGCAACTTTTATGACTACCATGCTGAGGGTGTGTCGGGTCGCGGGGCCTATATTCTGGGCAGAAGTTCCTCCGACCCGGCTGTAGCCGACCGTCTGGCCAGCCTGCTGGTCAAGTCTGGCATTGAGGTCGGCCAGGCTCAGGCCGGTTTCTCAGCCTGTGGCCAGTCCTATTCTGCAGGCACCTATGTGGTGAACCTTTCGCAACCCCAGCGCCGGATGGCGGAAGTCCTCCTGGCCCGCGAAGTGGCCGTACCCGCCGACTTCCTGGCCGAGCAGGAACGCCGCCGGGCCCGGGGCCTGCCTGACGAAATCTATGATGTAACCGCCTGGTCGCTTCCGCTCCTTCTCAATACTCCGGCTCAGAGGTGCGGTTCGGCGATCAGTGTGGCCACCCTGCCCGTCAGCGATGATGGTGCAACAGGCGCAGGCATCGAGGACCCGGATGCAGCCTTTGGGTACCTGGTTGCGCCTGGCCGTTCGGCAACAGGTTTTCTGGCCGCTGGCCTGCAGGACGATCTGGTCATACGCAGCATGAACCTCGCTTTCACCCATAATGGGAGGCGCTGGCCTGCAGGCACGCTGGTTATCGCCCGTACAGGTAATCCGTCGGACCTGACCGCCAGGATGCAGCGCCTGGTCAGCCAGACAGGAGCGCGGGCCGTTGGCATAGCCGATAGCTGGGTGTCGGACGGACCGAGCTTTGGGTCAGGGGATGCCATTATGCTTCGCGCGCCCCGCGTCGCCCTGGCCTGGGATGAGCCGACCGAACCCACTGCCGTTGGGGCTACCCGATATGTGCTCGAGCGTTCGCTTGGCTATCCTGTGACTGTGGTCCGCACGACCAATCTGGGGCGGGCTGAGCTTGGGCATTTTGACGTGGTCATACTCCCCAATGGCGGCAACTATCGGGGCGTACTTGGCAGCGGAGGCGTGGCGCATCTGAAGGCCTGGGTCGAACAGGGGGGGGTGCTCATCGGCCTGGGTTCAGCAACACGGCTTTTGACAGATCCCGCAAGTGAACTCCTGGCATCGCGTCGGGAGGCGGCAACAGGGGGCGAGGCGCTTTCGACGTCGGACAAGGCCAGGGTTGAGGGCCGGCTGATTGAGGATGAGGCGGCCTATGACCGTTTGGTTCATGCGGGTGAGCGGGGTCCTGATTCGGTTGCAGGTGTCCTGGCCCGTGTAGACGTCGATCCCGAACACTGGCTGTCCGCGGGGGTGGCTCCCAGCCTGAACGTGCTTGTGCGAGGGGCTGACATCTATACGCCTCTGACGCGCGGACAGGGCACAAACGTGGCCCGTTTCCCTGCGGCTGACCAACTGCTGGCCTCGGGACAGCTCTGGTCGGATAACCGTCAGCAGCTTGCCTTCAAGCCGGCCATCATGGCCGCGCCGCAAGGATCGGGCTGGGTTATCGCCTTTGCCCAGGACCCGACCTTCCGTGGCTATATGGAGGGGCTTGAGGTCATCTTTGCCAATGCGGTGTTCCGGGGGCCAGCCCAGGCGTCACGATAGGGTTCGATCCGGTCATGGACGCCCAGAGCCTTGAGGCCTAAGATCAGCACACGGCCCAGACCCAAGGATCAGAGGTGCGTTTCGACGACAGGTTCATTGAAGAACTGAAGGCCCGCCTTCGGCCGTCCGATGTCATCGGACGGACAGTGAAGCTCAAGCGTCAGGGGCGCGAGTTTGCGGGCCTGTCTCCCTTTTCCAAAGAGAAGTCACCCAGCTTCTTTGTGAATGACGAAAAAGGGTTCTTTCACGACTTTTCGTCGGGAAAGCATGGGGACATCATTTCGTTTCTGCAGGAAACCGAGCGGCTGAGCTTTGTAGAGGCGGTAACCCGTCTGGCCGCCGAGGCAGGTATGACCCTGCCGGCTGAGGATCCCCAGGCGGCCGAGCGTGAGCAGAAACGCCAGGGGCTGGCTGACTGGATGGACCTGGCCCAGAAGTGGTTTGCCGCCAACCTGCGTCGTTCTGCCGGAAAGGCGGCAAGAGACTATCTTGAGCGCCGAGGCCTTCCGGAGGACCAGTGGGATCGCTTCGGTCTGGGCTATGCACCCAATGATCGCGAAGGTCTGAAACAGGCCCTGGTCCAGCGGGGGGCCAGGCCTGGAGATCTTGTCGAGGCGGGCATGCTCATCTCCCCCGAAGGCGGGGGCCAGCCTTATGACCGGTTCAGGGACCGGCTGATGTTCCCCATCCTCGACGCCCGGGGCCGTATTGTCTCGTTTGGCGGGCGGGCGATGAATCCCGATGACAGGGCCAAATACCTGAACGGTCCCGAAAGTCCGTTGTTTCACAAGGGGGCCACGCTTTACGGCCTGCCCGAGGCGCGGCGCATACTCGGGGCCGAGCAGCGTGGCGGTCAGTCCATCATTGTGGTCGAAGGCTATATGGATGTCATTGCCTGTCACCGGGCCGGACTTCCAGCCGTGGCCCCCATGGGGACGGCCCTGACGGAGGAGCAGATGGCGCTCCTATGGCGGGTCTCTTCGGAGCCCGTGCTTTGCTTTGACGGTGACGGTGCAGGCCAGCGAGCCGCATACAGGATCATTGAACGGGCGCTTCCCCTGCTGAAACCGGGCAGATCCTTCCGTTTTGTCCTGCTGGAGGGCGGTCAGGATCCAGACGACATCCTTCGTGAAAGGGGGGCACCGGCCCTGCGGCAGGCCCTGAACGAAACCCGGGCATTCTCAGAAGTGTTGTTCAGGCGCGAGGCCGAGGCCGAAGTCCTCGATACCCCGGAACGGCGCGCAGGCCTGAAGAGCCGGCTGCGTCAGGCCGCGCTTGCCGTGCAGGACAAGGATCTGGCCGAGCAGTACCGCCGCGATCTGTTTGATCGATTTGATGCCCTCTTTCCGTCCCGAGCGCCGGCATCGCCCGGGCCCGCTTCGCGATCTGGAGGACGCTGGCGGCCTGGCCCGCCTCCAAAGCTTGGCCAGACTGCCGAAGGGGCCCAGGCCATGCAGGCGCTGAACCGGGCAATCGAACCGGTCGCGGCCGCTCTGGCCCACGGAGCTATTGAGGATCCGGAACGGATGGATGCTCATCTTGAGCAAATTTCCGATCACGGCTTCGGAGATCCGGCCCTGGATGGGCTGGCCCAGGCCCTGGTCCGATTGCGCTTTGACGGGCAAAGTCTTGACAGCGCGGCCCTGCGTCGCCATCTGGCCGCTTCTGGTCACGATGCTTTAGTGCGCGAGGTCGAGAAGGCGGCGGCAAAGTCCGGCGCGCCTTTCCTGGCCGCAAATGCGCCCCTCGCCGAAGCTCGGGTCCGTTGGTCGCAGGCGTTTGATGCCCTGACCCGCATAGCGGGCCTGGAGCGGGCGCTGGCCTCAGCGAAGTCGGATGCCCATCAGGCATTCGATGCCTCTGCCTTCGCACGTTTGAAGGCAGAGCGTGATGCCTTGCGACGTGCGGTCAGGACCGGGATGATCTGGGACGTTTCAGCGGGCGATGGGGGCGGTTCGTAACGAACTTTCGCTCCAGGCGTTCTGTTTTGGAACAGATGTTGCATATTTGCCGAGGGGCTGGCGGCCCCGTCCGCAGCGGAGACTAGACTTAATGAATGCTCAGACCGAGACGCAGGAAACCGAGGCCCAGACTGATGGCCCCCTGCTCGACCTAACCGATGCGGGCGTGAAGCGCTTTATCAAGCAGGCCAAGGCGCGCGGCTATGTCACGATGGAAGAGTTGAACAAGGTTCTCCCGTCCGAGGAAGTGACCCCGGACGCCATCGAAGACACTCTGGCGATGCTGTCCGAGATGGGCGTCAATGTGGTCGAAGCCGAGGAGGACGCGGCAGAAACGACCGGGGGCGAAGTTGCCGAGCGGGCCGAGACGCAGATCTCGGACGAAAACGCCAAGCCAACCTATGATCGCACCGATGATCCTGTGAGAATGTATCTCCGGGAGATGGGCAGCGTAGAACTGCTGTCGCGTGAAGGCGAAATCGCAATCGCCAAACGTATTGAGGCGGGTCGTGACGCCATGATCTCCGGGCTCTGCGAAAGCGCCCTGACGTTCGAGGCCATCATGGTCTGGCGTGATGAACTGGCCAACAACCGGATTCTGCTCCGCGAGGTTATCGACCTTGATGCCACCTATGGTGTGATCAACCCTTCGTCGCTTCCGCACAACCAGCCCCAGGCTCCCATTCCCGGACAGCCCTTGCCGCCTCCGCCCGAGCCGGAAGAGGGTGCTGAGGTCAAGTCCGAATCCGAAGACGATGAGGACGAGGATTTCGATGACGGCGGCGGCATGTCGATTTCGGCCCTCGAGGCCGAGCTGCGCGACGGCGTCATGGAAACCCTGGATGCGGTAGCGTCCGACTTCGATGCCTTCCGCAAACTCCAGGAAAAGCTAGTCGACACCCGCCTCAGAGGTGAGGATCTGGCGGCAAAGGATCGCAAGGCCTACGAGACCCTGTCGTGCGGAATCTCGGATCGCCTCAAGACGGTCAAGCTGAATAACAACCGTATCGAAGCCCTGGTTGAGCAACTCTATGCGATCAACAAGCGGCTGATCGGCCTGGAGGGTCGCCTGCTTCGCCTGGCTGACAGCTACGGGATTTCCAGGCCAGAGTTCCTCAAGGCCTACTTTGGCAAGGAGCTTGATCCCAACTGGTCAGAGACGGTCAAGGAAATGGGCGTGCGCTGGACCAAGTTCAGTGACAACGAAGCCTCCCAGATCGCCCGTATCCGAGCCGATGTTGCCGCTGTGGCGACAGAAGCGGGACTGCCGATCGACGACTATCGCCGCATCGTCCAGACCGTACAGAAGGGTGAGCGCGAAGCGCGCCAGGCCAAGAAGGAAATGGTCGAGGCCAACCTTCGTCTGGTGATCTCCATCGCCAAGAAATATACCAATCGGGGTCTGCAGTTCCTGGACCTGATCCAGGAAGGCAACATCGGTCTGATGAAGGCCGTCGACAAGTTTGAGTATCGTCGCGGCTACAAGTTCTCGACCTATGCGACCTGGTGGATTCGTCAGGCGATTACCCGATCGATCGCAGACCAGGCCCGCACCATTCGTATTCCGGTCCACATGATCGAGACGATCAACAAGATCGTCCGGACCAGCCGCCAGATGCTGCATGAGATCGGTCGCGAGCCCACGCCCGAGGAACTGGCCGAGAAGCTGGCCATGCCCCTGGAGAAGGTTCGCAAGGTCCTCAAGATTGCCAAGGAGCCCATCAGCCTTGAGACCCCGATCGGTGACGAGGAAGATTCGCACCTGGGTGATTTCATCGAGGACAAGAATGCGATCCTGCCCATTGATGCGGCAATCCAGAGCAACCTGCGTGAAACGACAACGCGAGTGCTGGCGTCTCTAACCCCCCGTGAGGAGCGCGTCCTTCGTATGCGCTTCGGGATCGGCATGAATACCGACCACACCCTTGAAGAGGTCGGTCAGCAGTTCTCCGTAACCCGTGAACGGATTCGTCAGATCGAGGCCAAGGCACTCAGGAAGCTGAAGCATCCCAGCCGTTCGCGGAAGCTGCGCAGCTTCCTGGACAGCTGATCGGTTCGAACAGCGCCATCAACAGCGTGAAGAAACGGCACCGCGAGGTGCCGTTTTTTTTACGCTGCAGTGCCAGAGGTTTCCAAAAAGCGCCCGGTCATCTCGATGGCTTCGACCAGGCTCATGCGCAGGACTTCGGTTCCCGGGGGCAGTCCGCCGAAAAGCCGGGTAGGGGCGGCGGCATCCAGCATGACGAAGACGCCCCTATCGTCCGCGCGCCGGATCAGCCGACCAAAGGCCTGAGCCATGCGAGCGCGGGCGAGGGCATCATCATAGGCTCTGCCGCCGCCGGAAGGGCCCTGACCGGTGTCGCCACCGAACCTTGCCCGCCGGGCCTTGTGCAGCAGGTCAGGGCGGGGCCAGGGGACCCGGTCGAAGACCAGAAGACGCAAGGAACGGCCGGGTACGTCCACGCCGTCCCTGACGGCATCCGTACCCAGAAGGCAACTGTCCTGTTCGGCCCGGAAGACGTCGACCAGAGCCCCGACTTCAAGGGGATCCACGTGCTGGGCATAAAGAGGGATACCCGAGCGGGCCAGTTCCGGTCCCAGGCGCTCATAGACATCCTTGAGCCGCCGGATCGCCGTGAACAGTCCTAAAGCCCCGCCTCCGGAGGCCAGGAACAGTTCGCGCATCGCAGCTGCCGTCTGGCGCATGTCATCCCGGGTGAGGTCGTTGACGACGATCACACGAGTATTGGTTGCATAGTCGAAGGGGCTGTCGACCTTGAGCGTACGGGCCGGCTCAATGAGTCTGGCGGCTCCGGTTCGCATCCGGGCCAGATCAAACCGGTCGCGGCCTGCCTCCTCGCTGCTCCCTGAACCGGACCCGGCGTCGGACAGGGTGGCGGAGGTCACCAGTACCCCGTGGGCCGGAAGAATGACGGCCGCTTCCAGGGGGACGGTCGGATCAATCCAGTGGCGTCGCAGAGCCACGTCATGTACTCGGCCAAAAGCGGTTTCAACCGAAAGCCAGTCGACAAAATCCGGGTCCGGCTCGTCGGAGCCTTCCTGGAGAGCGGCCAGCATGGAGCGCCATCCCGGCAGGGTCATCCGGGCTCGCCGGTCCAGGCCGCGCAAAGCCCCCTCGATGCGGGCGCGAGCGGAGGCATCGAGTTCGTCGGCTTCGCCATCAAGGATGTCCTCGAGATGGCGTGAGAGGGCCAGCAAGGGAGCTTCCAGAGCAGCGAGGGCCTGGGCGGCATTTCGGGCTGTTTCCAGCAGGGGCTCGGTGGCCGGACGGACCGAACACTCGGCCCCAAACTCCCCATAGCCTGACGCACTGGACCCTGCAGCCGAGGCTGCCGCACGGGCGCGGACCTGTTCGAGGGCAGCCATGAGGAACTGTTCGATCGGGCCAACCGGATTGACCTCGCCCGAGGGCGGAGCGATGCGGCCGGACACGCCTTCCCCGGGCAGGGCCGCTGCGGCCCTGAGGGCATCGGTAAGGGCTTTTCTGGCGGCCTCGTTGTCAGAGCAAAGGTCTCCCAGACGCTGCTCCAGTCCACGCCCCCGTCGTCCGCGGCCTTCCGGTCCCCGAATCCAGCGTCTCAGTTCAGCGGCCTCCTGACCGGAAAGGCAGGCAGAAAAGGCGCTGTCAGCGGCGTCGAACAGATGATGACCTTCGTCAAAGACGATCCGCTTGAGGGCGGCGGTCTCACCATCCTGCTTGAGGCCCCGTGCAGAGCGGGCCCCGTCAAAGGCGGCCTGGGTCATGACCAGGGCGTGGTTGGCTACGACGAGATCGGCACGACGGCTGGCCCGGATGGTCTTCTCTACAAAGCACATGCGGTAATGTGGACAGGCAGCGTGGACGCATTCTCCCCGTCGATCGACAAGATTGGCGGCCGAGGCCTGATGCGGACCGCCGACGGCAAACAGGCCCGACAGCCACCCTGGATAGTCTCCACCCGTCATGTCGCCGTCGCGGGAATGCAGCGCCCAACGGGAGGCCAGGGCCAGACCGATCAGGTCGCCATTGCCGAGTTGGGAGGCCTGGACCATCTCCTGAAGGTTCAGCAGGCAGAGATAGTTCTCGCGGCCCTTGCGGACCACGGCCTTGCGTTTGCGTATTTCAGGGTCCGGCCAGAGGGCATGCGCCTCGCGGTCGATCTGGCGTTGCAGGGCGCGGGTGTAGGTGGAGATCCATGCAGCCCCTTGATTTCGTTCGGCCCAGACCGAGGCGGGGGCCAGGTAGCCCAGCGTCTTTCCCGTCCCCGTGCCGGCTTCAGCGAGAAGAACCCGAGGTCTGCCCTCCTCATTGCGCGGGGAAAACGCATAGGCGGCTTCAGCGGCATAGTCTGATTGTGTCGGACGCGCCTCATCCAGCCCGGAGGCCTCCAGCAGTTTTTCCAGCCTTATGCGAGCAGACTCGGAATCAACAGGTGTCGAACCCGCCTCGCCGCGCGGGGCCTCGTCTTCCCACTCTTCAAGCCGTGTCCAGGCATCCAGTCCTGATCCGCGGTACTGACGGTCACGCAAGGGCGAGGCCTGAAGGGCCTGTGCGACCCGGCTGGCCCAGGGCCAGCCGGCCTTGAGCAGGGTTTCGTTGAGGGTGAATGCCTCTTCCCGCCCGGGATAGGAGGGGTCTGTGAGTACATCAAGAAGCTGCTGGGCGGTCTGTCGCAGAGCCAAGGCCTGGGCCTCCGCCCCCTTGGGTTCATTCATTCCCAGCGCCAGGGCCAGGCCGCTTGGGGAGGGGGCACAGAATCTGGCGGGCCGGACAAAGGCGTAAAGCTCGAGTACGTCCAGAAGATCGGATGAGCGTGCGGGCGGAGAAAGGCCAAGACGCCGCGCCGTCAGGCTGGCATGGGCAATCATGACCGGCCCGCCTGTGAACAGGCCTTCTGCGGCCCCCCTGCCTATCCGGCGCGCGCCCTCAGTGTCGCACACGGCCCCCGAACCGGGCGGTACGGCCAGGGCAGGAGGCAGGTCGAACTGGATCAGCCGGTTTTGCGTGCGGCTCTCTGTCATGGATTCGTCGGACACCGCGAAAAGATAGCGCACCCGGCAGGGAAACGGAACGGGAACATTCTCTTGACCCCTGGCGGACAGGGGGGCATGTCTGGCGGCCAAAGAGAGATTGGAAGCGGAGATGGGC
>JBFZCB010000022.1:0-2737 GCA_041308165.1 Caulobacterales bacterium | reverse complement strand
GCTATATACTCAACGGCCCTGTCTTCGCCGGCGGTCGCTGGTGCTCGACCTTCCATTTCATCCGACGCCAGGACCTCGATATGGGCATTCAGGCGATCAGCGTCTATGCGCCAAACGGCGGCCTCTGGCTGGGACTGGGTGGCACAGGCGGCCATAAGCGCAGTCGCGCAAAGGACTAAAGTGGGCCTGAGAACACGAGAAAATGGGTTTTGGACGGGCATATCGGACGACTCGATCAGGTTCGGGTTGGGCTCGGGGACCCTGCTCCCCGGGACCCCTTCTGTCGAGTATCCCCGCCTGTGGTCGATCAGACCGGGGCGGTCATCCATCCAATGGTTGCAGCAGCGCTTACAAAGGCTGCCACGACGCTCAAAGCGATCAGCGGCCTAGACCGGCGGTAAAAGAATTCCATGGCTTCACGGGCCTCCCGTTGATTGTTTGGCTGACCGAAGAGACGGCACAGCTGGGCTTGAGGCGCATGACAATCTTATCTGATTGAAAAGGCGATCCTTTTCTCGCCTATGGCGCATCCGCCTCTGGACCTTCGCCAAACGGGCGAACCCGGGTTCAGGTTCGGGTCAACTGGTGAAGCGCAATCGCTGAAGTCGCAGCGACATTCAGAGAATCAAATCCATTCGACATCGGAATAGAAACCGCCCTGCATCCCCGGATGACTTCAGTCGGCAGGCCGTGACCCTCAGATCCGAGCAAGAGCGCCCGGCGCCCGCCCGGCTTCAGTACTGAAAGCCTCTCCCTTGCATTTGGTGTCAAGGCAATGACCTCAAACCCATGGACAACCAGGGTCGATACAAGATCGTTCAGCGGCAGAGCCTCTGCCACTGGCATCCGCAGTACCGCACCCACCGAAACCCGGATGGCCTTGCGATAGAAGGGATCAGCACAAAGATCATCCAGCAGGACCCCTTCAGCCCCGAAGGCCGCTGCATTACGGTACAGGCCTCCGATGTTATCGTGATTGCCGATCCCGGATGCAGCAACCACGACAGCGTCTTCGCCTAGACCGGACAACAGATCTTGGGCCTTCAAAGGAAGCGGCTTCTCACCGAGCCCAAGAAGCCCCCGATGAAGGTGAAAGCCCGCGATCTGGTCCAGAATGGCCTGTGTCGCACAATAGACTGGTGTGCCTTGCGGCAGGGCAGCGATGATTTCAGACATTCCTGCCAGCCTTTGCTCGGCAAGCAGCAGTGATCTGACCTTGCAGGCAGAGGCGGGCGAAACCAGCTGGCGAAGGACCACCTCTCCTTCCGCGATAAACAGCCCCTGTCTCCCGGTCAGGTCGCGTTCGCGCACATCCCGAAAGGCTGAAACCGCCGGATGATCCGGATCATCGATATGGATCACGTCCAACATCATATTTCCCATTGCACGACGCGCGCAGGCGCTGCTATAGGCGCGCCTCCCGAGTTCCTGTTCCGCGGTAGCTCAGTGGTAGAGCAGCCGACTGTTAATCGGCTGGTCGTAGGTTCGAATCCTACCCGCGGAGCCACTCGGCGCTTTATACCCAGACAGCGCTAGTTTTGGCATTCTGGGACGCGAGGCGTCAGGAACTGCATGCTTTCATAGGCACTGTTTCGAATATCCCTTCGCAACCGCGTGGCTTACCTCCCTCACGCCACTGTCGGCATCGGCAAGGGACGGCTGAACGCTCGCCGGCACCCTCTCCCACACGGTATTGAAGTCAGCTCGCCGCAGTCTCCAAATCGCGGCCGGCAAACAGAATGATCCAGGTCCCTACTGTATGATCCAGGTCCCTACTGGCGGGCGGCTCGCTTGATGGACTTGGCCAGGCTCCATTTGTGTACTTCGGTCGGTCCATCATAGATTCTGAAGGCGCGAACCTCGCGAAATACCTGTTCAACAACGGTATCGCGCGATACCCCCGTCCCTCCCATGACCTGAACACATCTGTCTGCAATGCGGAACAGGGCTTCCGAAACAGCGACCTTGGCGATTGAGGATTCGCGCGTACCCAGTTCCCCGGTATCCAGAACGCCTGCACACCAGTCGATCATGAGCTCGCACTGTTTCAGATCGATGAGATTCTCCGCCAGCATGAAGCCGACACCTTCATGGTCAATGAGCGGCTTACCAAAAGCCTGCCGGCTCGTGGCATAGGCCACCGCAATCTCCTGAGCCCTGACACAGGCACCCAGCCAGCGCATGCAATGGGTCAGCCTCGCCGGACTGAGCCGGATCTGTGCATAGCTAAGGCCTTCATGTGGGGCACCGAGCACCTGATCGGCAGGGACCCGCAGACTCTCGATCCTGACAATGGAATGGCCTCCCGGCATGGAGGAGTCGATTGTGTCAATAACCCTCTCGATCCGGATGGCCGGATCCGGCAGATCGACCAGAAAGAGTGTTGCCTTGGGTCGATCGCCTTCGCTGGTCCGGGCCATTATCAAACCCACCTTCGCGCCTTCCGCTCCGGTTATGAATGCTTTTCTGCCATCGATGACCCAGTGGTTGCCGTCCAGCCTGGCTGTTGTCTTCAGCATGGAAGGGTCGGAGCCGGCCCCACCATCGACTGCAGGCTCAGTCATGAAGAAGGCCGACCGGGCCTGTCCTGAAACCAGAGGGTCAAGGAAGCGTACTTTCTGCGCCTCACTGGCAACGCGACCCAAAAGGAACATGTTGCCCTCGTCAGGGGCCATCACATTGACCGCAAGGGGCCCCAAAGGCGAAAGCCCGGCGGCTTGCAGGACAAGCGCTGTCT
>JBFZCB010000021.1:0-7341 GCA_041308165.1 Caulobacterales bacterium | reverse complement strand
ACATTGAAGGTCTGGTTGCCACTCGAAACAGCCGAGGGCTTTTCCCAGAGCAGCTGACCAGTGTGGTCCAGGCCTATGGGCAGGTTCGCAACAATCTGGAGTTGCACGAGCCCGGTTTCCCCCAGGCCTCAAGCCTTCTGCAGACCATTACCAGCGGGAGGTCTGAAGGGGGGATGAGAGCCGTAGGAGAGGGGAGGGACTCTGAGGGTTCCGAACGCCTTGTTGAGGCCGTTGACCGGTCAGATGGACGACCACTCTGGGTGGTCGTTTGGGGAGGGCCCGACGTTCTGGCCCAGGCCCTCTGGAAGGTTCGCCATACCCGGCCTACGGATGAAGTTGATCGCTTCGTCTCGAAGTTGCGCGTCTATGCCATCTCGGATCAGGACAACAGCGGCCCCTGGATCCGTCGGGAGTTTCCCGAGCTTTTCTACATCGTCAGTCCTGGGAATAACTTTCATCAGTCGACCTGGATTGCGATCGGGGGAGACTATTTTCACGGACGCTTTGGTGGCGCTGACTATTCTCTGGTAACCAATGAGTGGCTGGACAGAAACGTCAGATCCAAGGGGCCTCTTGGTGCCGTCTATCCGCATTGGGAGTTCATGATGGAGGGAGACACACCGTCCTTCATGAACCTTATCGACAATGGCTTGAGTGAGCCGGAGCGTCCCGACTGGGGCGGCTGGGGTGGGCGATACGAGCTCTATACCCCAAGGCGGGAGAAGTGGTTCTATGAGGCTGAGACCCGGCCCATCTGGACAAATGTCATGGATGAGGTTCTGGGCGATGATGGACACTGGCACACCACCAATCATGCAACGATCTGGCGCTGGCGTGAGGCTTACCAGAACGATTTCTCAGCGCGAATGGACTGGACGATCAAGGCCTATGATGAAGCCAACCATCCCCCAAGACCGCGGTTGAACCATCCTTCCTACATCGTCTCCAGCCCTGGTGCACGGGTCGATCTCGACGCGACTGGCTCATTGGATCCTGACGGAGATGCATTGTCTTACAACTGGTTCGTCTATGAGGAGGCCGGGACGAGAGGTATGATGAGTTCCAGATCAGGCGTGAAGCTTGAGATTCAGAACTTCGATCAACCCAAGGCTTGGCTCACGGTAAAGACTGACCGAGTCAATGCGCCTGGCACAGGCACAATTCACGTCATCCTGGCCGTAACTGACCATGGTACTCCACGCCTTACGCGTTACCGGCGCGTGATTATTGACGTACAGTGATCCAGCAACTGGAAGTGACTGAACGGCCTGTCGAAGCGATGGTGGCTTGCAGATGTCCAGGTGAGTGCCATCAGCTATGATCGGCCAGATTCTAGTGTGGGACTGCAGGGCGTCATCGCCATCACAGGTCTTGTGAAGTGTTTGGTGGCCCAAGGAGGCCTGATGGAATGCGATCGACAAAGGTGCCTGGTGCGCCGGGTTTGAAGTGCAGGGTAGAGTCTGATTCTGCATCCGTCCTTTGCAAACATCTGCGCTCGGCTTCCACGCAGGCATGAGCGCCCTTGCCGACCAAACCTCACCCTAGGCCAGGAGCCGGCTGCGGTCCTTTTTGCCCATGCGGAAAAGGACCGCAGAATTGATCATGGCTGATTGTAATCACCGGGAAATCTGTCACGGCGCGCTCTCATCTTTCACAGCGTCAACAAACTTTGAGGCCGCATGAGCATCGTAACTAGGCCCCTTGTCAGATTTGGGGAACGGGAGGGCGGCTTTGGCTGCCGAGAGCCACGGTTGGATAGTCCGCCTGATCACGCCATCGTGATGCCTGTGTGACTGTCTCGTGGCATGTGTGCAGGACGACACGTTGACGCGGAGAGCAAGTGACGTCATTGCACTCCATCTCCACGGGTCCGGGCCCCTCTGGCAGCCAAGGCGTTGGCTGCGATGTCGGATCCCCGCTTGGATTGCGTAGACGCAGCGCGTACTTCTTTTTTGAGGATGCGGGATGTTTGAATCCCTTCCGTTTTTGGCGGCGACCTATGTCGGACAGCCTATCTGGCTGTGGATGGCCTTTCTGGCCTTTATAGGCCTGCTTCTCTGGATCGACCTTGGGGTTGTGAACAGGAAAGACGGGATCGTTTCGGCAAAGAAGTCAGCCGCGATGTGGGCTTCGTTTGCCTCGCTTGCCATCGCCTTCGGGGCCTACATCTACTTCGTGTATGATCCGAACCCACGCTACTATATGAGCGCGGAAAACCTTAATCAGCAGGCTGTTCTTCAGTATTTTACCGGATATCTTCTGGAAACGGCTCTAGCCTTTGACAATATATTTGTCATTGGGATGGTTTTCACATTCTTTGCTGTACCGCGTGAATATCAGCACAGGGTCCTTTTCTGGGGGATCATGGGCGCGATTGTATTCCGGGCGATCTTTATTTCTCTCGGGGCTGCTATCGTAAACGAGTTTACGTGGGTCCTGTTCATATTTGCCGCCTTCCTGATCTTCACCGGCTGGAAGATGATTTTCGGCGGCGATCATGAAATGGATCTCAACCAGAATCCGGTTCTGAAGTTTCTCAAGAAGCGGATGCGGGTTACGGATACGATTGAGAACCACAACTTCTTCGTCAAGCGGCCTGACCCCAAGGGGACGGGCAGGCTGGTACTGTTTGCGACGCCGCTTTTTCTGGCCCTGATCATGGTCGAGGTGGTGGACATCATATTTGCGGTCGATTCCGTGCCTGCGATCTTTGCTGTCACCAAGGACCCATTCATTGTCTACACGTCGAACATCTTCGCAATTCTGGGGTTGCGTTCGATGTATTTCATGCTGGCTGAAGCTGTAGCCCGGTTCAAATACCTCAAATACGGCCTGTCGCTGGTACTTGTCCTCATCGGGGTGAAGATTGTCTGGAACTTTGGTCTGTACAAAGCCTGGAAGGACTACACGGGCGAGGCTCTAGTCCCTTATCTTGAGCCTCAATGGTCCCTTCTGGCCACGCTCGCCCTTATCGGGGGTTCCATGCTGTATTCGTGGTTCAAGACAAAGGACGAGAAGGATAAGCCCGCGGATATCCAGAACTGAGGGCTGTAGCGATGCAGATGTCCTGCCTGGCCAGTTTGCAACCGGCCGGAACAGGTTAGAACCAGGTCTGACACCTGACGGGGCCGCTCGAGCGAACCCATCAAGACGAGGCTTGATCCCGGGGAGTGTGCCGGGCCTGGTGGGTCCGTCGCTGGAAAGGTGGGTCTTACTGGGTGGCCTACGGACTGGGTTAGAAAGACAAGGACTTCCGGTCCGGCCTCCCAGTCCCGGTTTGGGCCAGGCCGGGCTCAAGAGACTACCAAATGTACTGTGAGTATCAGCCCGGCTTGCTGGTCTCTGACAGTGCGACATCCCGGCTCATATGAGGACCTCGATGAACGACATTGCACAGACCCCGCCCGAAGGACCGGCGACTCCGCCCGGCAAGCGGAATGCCTTCACCCGCTTCCTCGATACAGTGGAATGGCTGGGGAATCTCCTGCCGCATCCTGTTACGCTTTTTGCGCTCCTGGCACTGCTGATGCTGGTCCTGTCTGCCCTGTTCGGATGGATGGGGGTCGCTGTTGAAGACCCGCGTCCCTTGGGTGCCTCAGGTCGTTCAGACGATGGAATGATCCGGGCTGTAAGCCTGCTGGATCCGGATGGTATCCGGCGCATCTTCACAGGCGTTGTCTCGAACTTCACGGGTTTTGCCCCGCTTGGCGTGGTGCTCGTGTCCATGTTGGGCATTGGTGTTGCCGAACGTTCAGGCCTGCTCTCAGCCGCTGTCCGGGCTCTGGTCCTAAGCGCATCCCCGCGCATAGTGACCGTTGCGATCGTCTTTGCCGGTGTTGTTTCCAATACGGCATCGGAGGTTGGCTACGTCGTGCTGATACCTTTGGCGGGTGCTGTCTATTATTCTCTAGGACGTCACCCGCTGGCGGGCATGGCCGCGGCCTTTGCCGGTGTGTCGGGGGGCTATTCCGCCAACCTGCTTATCGGCACGATTGATCCGCTTTTGGCAGGCATAACCGAGGAAGCGGCTCAGCTGATTGATCCCAACTACCAGGTCACAGCCACAGCCAGCTACTTCTTCATGTTCGTCTCCACCTTTCTGGTGACGATCATTGGCGCACTTGTCAGCCTGTTCATTGTCGAGCCCAAGCTGGGGACCTATGACGCCTCGCGCGCGGACCCTGCCGTGCTGAACAGTGATGGGGCCGCCCCCCTTACAGCACCAGAGCGTAAGGGCCTGAAATCGGCAGGCTTGGCCCTGCTTGTGGTGCTCGGTTTGATGGCGCTGACCCTCCTTCCGGAGTGGGGAGTATTGCGCGATCCCGTGACAGGAGATCAGTTGAGGTCGCCCTTCTTCAGCGGCTTTGCTGTCTGGATCCTGATCTTTTTCCTGGCGGTCGGATTTGCTTATGGCCGGATCGTCGGCACGGTTCGAAATGATCGCGACATCATTGATGGTATGGCATCGGGGCTTTCGACGCTGGGTCTCTACCTGGTCATCGTCTTTTTTGCTGCACAGTTTGTAGCCTTTTTCAACTGGTCCAACCTTGGGGCCATCACAGCCGTAAACGGAGCGATTTTCCTCAAGGACACGGGCTTGACCGGTCCAGCAATCTTCATTGGTTTTATTCTTATATGCGCCCTGGTTAATCTGATGATCGGTTCGGCTTCGGCGCAGTGGGCCCTAACCGCACCGATCTTTGTGCCGATGTTGATGCTGATCGGCTACTCCCCGGAAATCATCCAGACGGCTTATCGCATTGGAGATTCCACAACCAATGTCATCACTCCGATGATGAGCTATTTCGGTCTGATCCTCGCCTGGGCCTCCCGCTACGACAAGAACATCGGCATTGGAACCATGATAGCGATGATGCTGCCGTATTCGATCTTCTTCACCATCGCCTGGACTTTGCTTTTCTTTGTGTGGGTGTTCGGGCTCGGTCTGCCAGTGGGGCCCGGTTCGCCTACATTCTATACCCCTGGCTAGTGAGGTAGGGGTCGGCAGGACTGTCCGCTTATCCAGTCCTGCCGGTCTTGCGATATGATCAATTTGAGATGAACCGCCATCTGGCAGACTCAGCCGGCACAACAGATGCTTTAAGGACCTGCCGGTTATAGACTTCGTAAAGGCTCAGTTTCCACAATGCTCTCCAGTGCCCTTCTACTGCTCCTTGGTCTTGTTCTGCTGATTGCGGGCGGTGACCTGCTGGTCCGTGGCGCGGTACGGATTGCCGAGAGATTGAAGCTCTCGCCCATGCTTATTGGTCTGACTGTGGTGGGAATGGGGACTTCAATGCCCGAACTGGCCGCAAGCGTGCAGGCCAGTCTTGCGGGCTCGCCGGGTATCGCCATTGGCAATATTGTGGGCTCCAACATCGCCAATGCGCTTCTCATACTGGGCGTGGCAGCATTGATCGCGCCCATTGCCGTCAACACAAAGGCGCTCTGGCGCGATGGCGGTTTCGGGGTGTTTGCTGTTCTGGCACTACTGGCTGCCGGTATGACAGTGGGTCTGTCGCGTGGCGTCGGACTGGTGTTTCTGGCGCTTATGGTGGGCTACATCTATTATGCTTATCGTCAGGAGCGTGTGGGGGCACCCCATACTGCAGCCTACGATCGTGCCATGGCGATGGAGGAGGTCGATCCAGGACTCGTGCCGCAGGAGACACCCGTCGGCAAGCTGCTTGGTGCCGTCCTCTTGTTCCTTGGCGGACTGGTGCTGATTGTTGGTGGCGGGGCTCTCCTCGTCAATGCGGCGATCGCCATTGCTGAATCCCTGGGGATCAGTGACACAATCATCGGTTTGACCATCGTGGCCGTTGGGACCTCCTTCCCGGAACTGGTCACCTCGGCGGTCGCGGCCTTCCGCAAGCAGGGAGACATCGCACTTGGCAATGTGCTTGGGTCAAACATCTACAACATGCTGTTCATTGGTGGCGTGACCGGAGCGCTGGCTCCAACAGTTGTACCTGCCAGTATTCTAGCCTTTGACATCTGGGTTCTGGTTGCCGTTTCGTTGACTGTGATGGTGTTTGCCCTTTCCGGCAGACGGCTCAGCAGGATTGAAGGCTTTCTTCTTGTCGCCGCCTACGGTGTCTATCTGGCGTTCACAGCTGGCTTTCTGGGATAGGCTAAGCATCAGAAGTCGAGTGTTCGTGACCCGAACGACCCTGGCTCCAGACCGAGCCGGCAAGCCCTGAGATCCGCCCAGCGGGTCAGCTGATGGTCAGGAAACTGGCCACGGTTAGCCGCCCAGTCTCGATATCGGGGTCGCGATTGGGAGCGTTCGCCAACCGAGCACAGTGCAGGAGGTTTCCTCGATAGATGAGGGCACGGTTGATGTCGGCCTCGTAGGTCGCCGAGGCTTATTGCACTACGCTGGCCCGATCCGGGATCACGCCGTCTATGAGCCGAAAGGGTGACTGCTGGCCGATGGAGAGCTTCTTCCATACCCTCAAAACCGGGGGCGTCTATCACCGCGGCTACGCCAGTAGAGTTCAGGCGCGGCGAGACCTGTTCGGATACATCGAGGGCTTCTACAATCACCGTCGCCTGCACTCGTCACTGGGCTACATCAGCCCCGTCGAGGCCGAACGCAGAGCGGCTTAACCCCGTCCATTTTTTACGGGGGAAGATCATAATCTGCCTCATCTGATTTTACGCACACTCTTATGCCCGGTCTAAAGACCAGACTTAAGAGCGCAGCATTACCGATGCCCCGGCCAGATCAAGGCCGCTTTCACCGGACGGCTAAGGCTTCACTTGCAGATCTTCAGCCTATTGCGCAACACCAAACCTGACTGTGAACACGACCGCCGCACCATCCACAGCCTGTCCGTTGATTGTGCGCGGGCTCAGCTTGAAGTGGCGTGTAAGTCTCATGGCCGCGTGACCAAAGCCCATGTCGCCTGGTGTCTCGTCCGTAACCGAACAGTTGGCGAGATTGCCGCCTGTCAGCACCTGGCACTGAAGCTTGACCGCCCCGCCGATCCCGTTGGTCAGGGCGCGCTGAGGGAAGACACGGGACATCTGCGTCGCGCTTGGCCGGCTTATCCAATCTGGACGCGTTATTAACGCAGGCGCACTGGAGGCTATGGGAACTGGCGCAGTACCCAAAGCCTCTGGGTGGGCTTCATTGAAATCAAGGACTAGCCCTGAAGTGGGTGTCGAGCTGTCGGGAACATTGATGACAAGGGGATCAGCAACCGGGACTGGACTTAAGGTCGGTCGATTGAGGCGAGGGCTAGACTGGGGTGCTTCGGGCGGGGCTATCAGCGGCGGAGCAATCCTGGGCCGTTCCAAAGATACCAGAACCGCCGGCGGCTCTGAGAGATGGGC
>JBFZCB010000020.1:0-4659 GCA_041308165.1 Caulobacterales bacterium | reverse complement strand
CACTTTATATTGATGAATTTTTCGGCACCGAGATCGGCCCCGAAACCGGCCTCGGTAACGGCAAACTCTGCCAGGCCGAGCGCGGTTCGGGTAGCGCTTACGGAATTGCAGCCATGGGCGATATTGGCAAAGGGTCCGCCGTGGATCAGAGCGGGTGTGCCTTCAATCGTCTGGGTCAGGTTGGGTAGAACCGCGTCCGCCAAAAGTACCGCCATAGCCCCAGCAGCCTCAATATCCTGGGCTTTTACGGCAACCCCCGATCTTGAACGGCCGATAACAATCCGCCCAAGCCGCTGGACCAGGTCTTCGGGACCTTCGGCCAAACACAGAATGGCCATGACTTCGCTGGCGACCGTGATGTCGAAACCGCTTTCGCGCAAAGGACCGTTCCTGCCGTCACCTAAGCCAACAGCAATGTGTCGCAGGGTCCGGTCATTCATGTCCAGGACCCGCCTCCAGCTGATGCGCCGAGCATCAAGATCCACAGGACCGCCCCAGTGCAACTGATTGTCGATCATCGCGGCGAGTAGATTATGGGCAGACGTTATGGCGTGAAAATCCCCAGTGAAGTGGAGATTTATACGCTCCATCGGCAGAACCTGAGCATAGCCGCCCCCGGTTGCACCGCCCTTCCTGCCGAACACGGGGCCAAGTGAAGGCTCACGCAGGGCGATAACGGTTTTGCGACCAATCCGGTTAAGCGCATCTCCCAGTCCGATAGTGGTCGTGGTTTTTCCCTCGCCGGCCGCCGTAGGATTGATGGCCGTGACCAGCACAAGCTTTCCCGGAGCTTGACGGGCGACACGCTCAAGACAGGCGCGAGACAGCTTCGCAATATACTGACCGTAGAGTTCGAGCTCAGTGTCGCGGATACCAACCAAGGCCGCTACATCCTGAATCCTTCGGATCTTGGCCGCCTGTGAAATCTCTAGATCAAGGTTCATTCAGACTGGCCGCCATCGAAACGTCCCGCTGCCTGGCGGGGTGTTGTTGAAGATCACTGACTAGACGTTTTCCTCAAGGAGACCGGCCTGGTAGCGGTCAATCCAGATGTTGCGAAAGCGACGGCTGCGCTCGGCATGGTAGATGTGCGCCAACTCAGCATAGCTCCGATCGAAATCATCATTGACGAGGACGTAGTCAAAAACATTGCAATGCTCGATTTCCCCCTTGGCATTGGCAATACGTCTCTCGATGACGTCATCAGCATCCTGTGAGCGCGTTACCAAACGCCGTCTCAGTTCTTCGAGGGTTGGTGGCAGAATAAAGACGCGAACGGCATCCTCAGGACATTTGCGCGCGACCTCGGCTGCTCCTTGCCAATCAATGTCGAAGAGAACGTCACGGCCCTCCAAGAGGGCCTTATCGACAGGGGCCCTTGGGGTCCCGTATCGCTGCCCGTGGACATCAGCCCACTCGAGAAATGCATCGGCATCGATCAACTCCTGAAACGCTTCAGGTGTCACAAAATGATAGTCGCGATCCGCCACCTCTCCAGGCCGGATTCCCCGGGTCGTCATCGAGATCGATAATTCGAGATTGCCATGGTCCGCCATCAACCTGCGGCAGAGTGAGGTTTTTCCTGCACCTGATGGACTTGCAACAATCAGGAGAACACCCCGACGGGGCATACGCTCATTCGACATTCTGGACCTGCTCGCGAAGCTGTTCGATCACCGCCTTAAGCTCAAGAGCAATGCCGGTCAGTGCACTCGTAGCGGATTTGGAGCAAAGCGTATTCGCTTCACGCATAAACTCCTGCATCAGGAAATCGAGCTTCCTACCCGATGGCGGTTGCTGCAGCAGATTAGTGGCGGCGCCGATATGGGCTGTAAGCCGATCCAGCTCTTCTCGCACGTCAGCCTTGGTCGCCAGCGCTGCCGCTTCCATAACGACCCGGTCGTCTAGTCCCGGCAGGTCGGGAGCCAACTCTGACATTCTGCGCGCAAAACGGGTTTGGATGGCCGCTATCTGGGCACCGGCCTCCTGCTCAGCAGAGGCGACCAGAACAGAAATCTGCTCGATGAATTGAGCGATTACGGACTTAAGCGCCTCGCCCTCACTATCGCGCGATGCCTTCAGAGCATCCAGGGCCAGATCGATGGAATGAACAATGCCGCTTTCAACCCGCTCACGGGTAGAGAGATCCTCGTCATCTTCACCAAGATCCACCACCCCCTTCAGCCCGAGAAGACCATCAGCGGACGGTGGCGTAGCCCCCTGCTCGGCCAAGGCGTTTGCCAGACCCAGGTATCTGTCCAGTACGGTCTGGTTTATACGCAGCTCGCCAGGGCCAGCCAGACGCTTGGCCTGTATGGCAATCGACACTGAGCCCCGGTTAAGGCGCGCCTGCGTCGCTGACCGTGCTCGTCTTTCAAGAGCGTCGAAACCTGGCGGTCCCCGAAATCGTACATCAAGTGCTCGGCCATTGACCGAACGGGCCTCGACCGTCCAGGTCCAGCTATCGAGCGTACCATCCGAACGACCAAAGCCGGTCATGCCTGAAAAAACGGACGTCATTGGCGCTCCGGAACGGCGGGCCGAAGGGCTTCGCGTGGCAGCATCGTTATGACCGCCTGACCATTGTTTGCGCCGGATTGACCCTGACCGGCCTTGCTGCTGTCTCCGGTTGTCGTCCCGGCAGTAGCCGGATTGGGAGCCCCCTGTAAGGGGTTTCCAACGGAAGCGGCCTCAAGCGTTGAATCAGCTGTCCGACGGCGCTCGATCTCACGCCAGCGAGCCACATTGGCAAGGTGCTCATCATAGGTCCGAGCAAAGGCGTGGCCGCCCGTCCCATCCGCAACAAAGAAGAGATCGTCAGATCGCGGTGGACTAAGCACGGCGGCGATCGCGTCACGACCGGGGTTGGCAATCGGTGTGGGCGGAAGGCCAGGAATGATATAGGTATTATAGCCTGTATCGGCCGCGAGTTCGGAACGACGGATGCCTCGCCCAAGCGGCCGGCCACGGGTGATCCCGTAGATTATCGTCGGGTCACTCTCCAAACGCATACCCAGGCGGATCCGATTTGAGAAAACGGCTGCAACCCTGGGCCTCTCATTCGCGATGGCTGTTTCCTTCTCCACGATTGAGGCCAGGATGAGGGCCTCTTCAGGTGATGTAACCACTGTCGAGGGGCTACGGCTGGCCCAGAGCGAGGCCAGGTTTTCCGTCATGGCCCGTTGCATGCGGGCAATCACAGAGGCACGGGTTTCTCCTCGCAGAACCTCGTAGGTTTCGGGCCAAAGGCTGCCCTCTGCCGGAATCGCCACCTCCCCGACAAGGACTGTTTCCGCGTTCAGAATGTCCACCGCCTGAGCTGAAGACCAACCTTCAGGAATCGTCACGAAGTGACGAATAACGCGCCCCTCGGTCAGAAGTCGGAGCACCTCGCGCAGAGAGGCCTTGTCAGGCACTTCATATTCGCCCGCCCTTAGGCGTCTGTCTGCACCGGTAAGGGTGGCAGCGGCTTTGAACAGGTCGATCGAGCGTATCACGCCACTTTGCTTCAGCGTTGCAGCAATAGTCGATACGCTTGATCCACTGGGCAGGGTTACGATCGTTGCATCGTTTGAACGGGCTGAGGGGCCCGGTCCATAATAGACGCTCCATCCCCAGAACAGAGCCACGATCAGGAAGATACTGAACGTCCCCAACGCAGCCATCAGGCCGACAAAGAGCCCCGACCTGGAGGGCCCGGCAGGTATCTTCATCCTGGGCCCGCGTGTCACGTGTGATCCACTTTCCGCATGACGAGTGAAGCGTTGGTGCCACCGAAACCAAAACTATTGGACAAGACCACATTGATCTTGCGACGCCGGGCTGTGTGAGCAACCAGATCTATTGAGGTCTCATGCTCGGGGTTGTCCAGATTGATGGTGGGGGGAGCGATCTGATCGCGAATGGCAAGAATCGAGAAAATGGCTTCGATTGCGCCAGCGGCACCGAGCAGATGTCCCGTCATTGATTTGGTTGAGGATACGGACACATTGGGTGCGTGTTCACCGACAAGGCGTTCGACGGCTCGCAACTCGATCCAGTCGGCCATGGTGGAAGTACCGTGAGTATTCACATAGTCGATATCAGAGGGCTCAAGACCGGCCCGCTTAAGGGCCGTTTTCATGGCCCGGAGCCCGCCTTCACCGTCTTCCGAAGGGGCGGTGATATGATGCGCATCTCCGCTCATTCCATAGCCCACAACCTCAGCGTAGATCTTGGCTCCACGGGCTAGCGCATGTTCATATTCCTCTAGCACCACAACCCCTGCCCCCTCGCCCATGACGAAGCCCGAATGCTCGCGGTCGTAAGGCCGGGAAGCTTTTTCGGGTGCATCATTGTAGGCTGTACAAAGGGCCTTGCAGGCCAGAAAGCCGGCTATGCCAATGGGGACGATCGAGCTCTCTGCGCCGCCCGCCACCATGACGTCTGCATCTCCGAAACTGATCATCCGCGCAGCATCGCCAATGGCATGTGCACCCGTGGCACAGGCCGTGACGACAGAATGGTTGGGCCCTTTCAAGCCATGCCGAATCGAGACTTGACCGGAAATGAGATTGATCAGGGCCGATGTAATGAAAAAGGGGCTGACGCGGCGGGGCCCCTGTTCGCGAAGCACGTTTGCCGTTTCTGCAATCGGACCAAGTCCGCCAATCCCGGAGC
>JBFZCB010000019.1:0-9779 GCA_041308165.1 Caulobacterales bacterium | reverse complement strand
GCCTTTTGCGCTACCTTCCGCCTGCACCCGCCTACAAGGATGGACAGGACACACTCTGGAGCGAACGTCGCAACTACTTCCTCGACGCCTTGCAGGATCGGAGCTGGCAGGCGGCCTATGACGCCATGAATGGTCATGGGTTTACCTCTGGTGACAGGTTTGTTGATGCTGAGTTCTTTTCGGGCTGGGTCGCCCTCACAAAGCTGGGCGACACCCAGAGGGCAGCTCAACATTTCGAGCGGCTTCGCACGGCGTCTTCAACGCCCATAACTCAGGGCCGCGCTACCTACTGGCTGGGACGGACCGCCCAGGCCCTTGGTGACGAGGCTGGTGCCATGCGGTGGTATCAATCCGGAGCCCAGTACATACAGACCTTCTATGGCCAGTTGGCAGCCCAGAAAGCCGGATACCAAAGCCTCACCCTGCCAGGTGACCCGCTGCCTACGCCTGCCGATGTAAGGACATTCGAAGGCCGAGAGCTTGTTCAGGCCATGCGTATCCTTGCTCAGGCCGGAGAAATGAGCCTCTTTCGCGTCTTTGCCTATCATCTTGATGATACGCTTCCGCTGCCCTCTGACCTCGCACTTCTGATGGACCTCTCGCGCACGTATGGCGAAGAGTTCACCGCAATGATGGTGGGGCGCGCGGCAAGCCAGCGCGGGGTCCTGATGCCAGAACGCATGTACCCGATACGGATGCCGCCCCCTGTCGCCGGCGCCGCGCCGCTGGAGTTTACTCTGGCGATCACACGCCAGGAATCCAGTTTTGATCCCAGGGCACGCTCCCATGCGGATGCACGTGGGATGATGCAGTTCCTGCCTTCAACTGGCGCTGCAGTGGCACGCAGGCTGGGCATGCCGTTCTCAAATGAACGGCTTTACGATGCCGACTACAACATGACCCTTGGAAGTTACCATCTCGGCGAGTTGATGACGCGCTTTGGAGGCTCGATGCTGTTGACGGCGGTAGGTTACAACGCAGGGCCAGGCCGGGCACCTCAATGGATAGAGCGATGCGGAGACCCGCGTGGTGGCCAGGTGGATCCCATCGATTTCATCGAATGCGTACCCTTCACCGAGACTCGAAACTACATGATGCGGGTCATGGAGAATATGGCCGTCTACAAGGCTCGCCTGAATGGTGGAACAGCACCTCTTACGACCGTTTCCGACATCGCACGAGGCTCGCCCCAGCCCGCATCCTTCGCCCCAACCAGTGGTCCGCGACCCTATATCCCCTGATCCGGATGGAGCGCGTGCGCCAAATTCTGAAGACTCAGCGAAAGTTAGCCCCGTTCATCAGGCGCAGGATGTGTCGCTATCGATTGAGCGAATAAGACCCCTGTAAAGTGCATCTCCCATGGCACTGCCTAGGAGTGCACGGTCTGCCCAGTCGAAATAGGGTTTGGTTATGATCAGGGAGACCACGCCGTGAACGCCCGACCAGAAGAGTTGGGCCGTCACAGCTACATCCTCATTGACCAGTCGCCCCTCGTCTTCAATCTGGGCAATGAGGGATTGCAGGCTGCTGAAGAGTTCAGCACCCAGTTGCTGAGCGACAGTCTGGGCCCCTTCACGGGCCTCCAGCGGTCGGGTCAGATAGACCAGCCTATAGGCATTGGGATTTTCAAATCCGAACCCAATGTAGGCGTCCAGCATACGCCGCAGGCGCTCATCTGCCGAGCCCGGCTCAGCCATGATGCGTTGGTTGACAATGATGAGACGCTCAAAGGACTCCCGACAAATTTCATGCAGGATTTCGCCCTTGTCCGAAAAGTGCATGTAGAGCGCGGTGGACGAAAGTCCGACCTCGTCAGCGATCTTTCGGATCGTTGCACCCTCATAGCCTAGATCGACAAATATGCGTTCGGCCGCGGCCAGGATTTCAGCGCGACGCGAGTGCCCCTCTCCCTTGGGCTTACGCCCCGATCGGCAGGACTCAGTTGCGGCCGCGGCGCGGCCGGAAGTCACCAGGGACACGGTAAGCACTCCAGCTTTAAACGCCTGAATAAGGCCATCGGAACCGTTTTGCCACGACCTTATCGTCAATACGAAAAGAAGGTGCGACAATCCACGGTGGCAAGTACCTGTCGATTTTTTGATGGCACGCCATCAGCTCAAACCGATTGGAACCACTCCATGCGGGAACCTTCAAGGCTTGCGAGCCCCCTCCATAGGATCGCGATCTCGCCGATCCCGGCCACTACGGTCTTCGCAACGAAGGCCTTGCCCTTTATGCAGCCTTTATGGCCCCTGTAATCTCCCCAACACCTGAAATCCTGACCACACTGGCTTGGGCAGACTATGCCCTGCTGGATTCCGGCCACGGTAGAAAGCTCGAGCGATACGGTCCCTACACAGTGGTGCGCCCCGAACCACAGTGCTGGTGGTCTCCTAGGGACGCGGGTGCCTTTGACCGGGCTGATGCCGTATTCGACCCTCAAGACGAGGAGGATGACGGCCGGTGGCGCTTTAACGGGCGACCCATCGATAGTTTTCCGCTGAGCTGGCACGACGTGAAGTTTACCGGCCGCTTCACTCCCTTTCGTCACCTGGCATTCTTTCCAGAGCAGGCTGCCAATTGGCTTTGGCTGGACAGCCGGATCAGGACACTAAAGCGGCCTCGCGTCCTCAATCTTTTCGGCTACACCGGAATCGCCAGCCTTGCCGCGGCTGCAGCAGGGGCCGAGGTCACCCACGTCGATGCGTCCAAAAAATCGGTCGCCTATGCTCGCGAGAACGCAGAGCAGTCTGGAATGGCAGGACATCCCATTCGCTGGATCGTCGATGATGCCCGCAAATATGTCGCCCGGGAAATTCGACGGGGCTCGAAGTACCAGGGCATAATTCTTGATCCCCCAAAGTACGGGCGAGGACCTACCGGGGAGGTCTGGAGGCTGTTTGAAGATCTGCCTCAACTGGTGGCAGACTGCGCTGCACTGCTCGAAGACGACGCCTCATTCCTCCTTCTCAATGCCTATGCCTCGCGCATATCTGGCATTTCACTGGCCCACCTCATGGCCGAGGCCCTTTCGACCAGCAGCGGCCCGTCACGAGGGGGGCGTATTGACTGGGGCGAACTGGCACTTTCAGAACACACAGATGCCCATGATCGTGCCGCGCGCGCCATTGGACTAAGCTTTTTTGCCCGATGGTCATCACTATGAGCGCTCGTGAAGTTACGTCTCTGACGAACCCGACGGTAAAGGCTGTCCGTGCTCTGCACATGCGCAAGGAAAGAGACGCTACAGGTCTTTTCCTCGCAGAAGGCCTGAAGTTTATCGGGGAAGCTATTGATCAGGGGCATATTCCCCGGACGTTACTGGTTGGAACAGAGGCACGACCGCACTCGGTTCTAGAACGAGCCAGGGCAAGCACACTCGATTCCGGGGGAGAGGTTGTCGTGGTGACCCATCCGATCCTCGAAAAAATCAGCCGTCGCGAAAATCCACAAACGGTTCTGGGTGTGTTCGAGCAGAATTACACACCACTGGAAGCTCTCAAGCCCGGGAGCGATTCATGTTGGGTCGCACTTGAGCAGGTTCGAGATCCGGGAAACCTGGGCACGATCATACGCACGGCTGACGCCGCTGGGTGCGAGGGTGTCATCCTCATTGATGACTGCGTGGACCCCTATTCGGTCGAGGCCGTCAGAGCGACGATGGGTTCGGTGTTTTCTGTGTCGATTACACGGACGACGACCGAAGCTTTTCTGGAATGGCGCAAGGCCTGGGGTGGCAGCGTTATTGGCACCCGACTGGATGCCACCGCCGACTACCGGCAAGCCTCGGTGGGCGGTCCGGCACTTGTTTTGATGGGTAATGAACAGGCAGGCCTTAGCGATAATCTTGCAAAGGCCTGTGATGTGAACGTTAAGATTCCGATGCGAGGCCGTGCTGACAGCCTGAACCTGGCCATCGCAACCGGTATCATGATCTACGCAGTCACCGACGGCCTCAGGCTCAATCGTCCTGATCTTCACTCTTGAGCCTGCTCATTGCCCAAAGTGCCAAAGAGGTCACGGCGGCTACTATGGTGAGATAAAGCCCCACAGATCCAAGGCCCTGAGATCGGGCCAGAGCGGTTGCTATTGAAGGGGCCATGGATGCACCCAGTATGCCTGACAGATTGAAGGCCATGGATGCTCCCGTATAGCGGACGGTCGTCGGGAACGGTTGCGCCAGAGCCGCACTCAAGGGTCCATAGCTGCAGCCCATCAGGGCAAAGCCCAGGGCGGAAAAAATCAACAGTCCTGTTAGTCCCAGATCAAAGAGAGGGACGATCGCAAACCCGAGAAGGGACGCACCCAGAGACGCAAGAATCATGACCCTGAGTGGCCCGTAACGGTCCGCAAGCAGGGCTGCTATGGGAATGAAAGCCGCAAAGAACATGACCCCGATCAACTGTATGGGCAGGACGTCGGCACGCGACAGTCCCATCTCCGAGGTTGCCCAGGCCAGAGCCCAAACCGTTAGGAGGTAGAAGATGACAAAGGTGGCTGTCCCGCCTAGAGCCCCCAGAAGCAAAGGTCTCTTGAAGTGGGTGCAGAGACGCACGAAGGGGACTCTCACTGCCTCATTTCTGGCAATCACTCGGGCAAATTCTGGGGTTTCTTGAACCCCGAACCTGACCCAAAGTCCGATCACGACCAGTATGGCACTGGCGAGGAAAGGAATGCGCCAACCCCAGTCAAGAAAATCAGCTTCACTTAGCACAGCGGTCAGAGCAATGAATGTGGCGGTCGAAAGCATGAACCCGATGGGTGCACCAAGTTGAGGAAACATCCCAAACCAGGCCTTGCGTCCGCGAGGTGCATTTTCCATCGCCAGCAAGACCGCGCCCCCCCATTCTCCACCGAGGCCAAAGCCCTGTCCGAACCTGCAAACCGCTAGCAAAATAGGGGCAATGAAGCCGATCTGAGCGTAGGTCGGCAGCAGACCAATGGCCACAGTGGACAATCCCATGGTCATCAAGGCCGCCACCAGGGTGGTCTTGCGTCCCACCCGGTCCCCAAAATGCCCAAATACGATCGCCCCTATAGGGCGCGCAAAGAAGGCCACAGCAAAGGTCGCAAAGGAACTGAGCATCGCTGTAGCCGGATCACCACCTGGGAAAAACAAGGTCGGGAACACAAGCACTGCGGCCGCAGCGAAGATGTAGAAGTCAAAGAACTCAATAGTCGTGCCAACGAGGCTTGCGACCAGAACTCGACGATGAGAGGGCTGAGTTCCTACAGGAAGTACGACTTGCATGGCCATGACTGGATGAAAGAAGACCTCTCTTGCGTCAAGCGATGGGAAGAAGCCGAAGTCATGAACCGCGCGGTTTAACACGCGTTGTTGGGACGGCTGTTGCGGGAGCCTCAGGCCAGGGGTGACGCGGATAGCGACCTCGCATTTCAGCCCGAACTGCCGCCCAGGACCCTGACCAGAAGCGAGGCAAGTCCTGAGTAATCTGTAAGGGACGTCTTGCGGGCGATAGCAGGGCCAGGGTCAGGGGTACCCGACCTGAAGCGACTACCGGATGGATATTGACGCCGAAAAGTTCCTGCACACGAATGTCAATACGAGGCCCCCCCTCGGCGGCATAATCAATGGCTGCGCTACCAAGAGGCGTCACAAACCGTTCTGGAGCCTGCTGATCGAGACGGCGAAGCTGATCCCATGACAGTAAGGCCCTCAAGCCTCCTTCCAGTAAACTGTCCGAAACCTCCCCAATCGATTGAACCTGCTCCAAAAGCGGAAAGAGCCAGGTTTCAGCAGAACCCATCAGACCCTGGTCTGAGACGTCTGGCCATTCGTCTTCAAGGCTACCCATGAAGGCCAGCCTTGCCCTGAGGGCGGATGACCGTAAGCCCCATTTCAGCGCTATGATCCCGTCACGAGAGAACTCGGCTCTCAAGGCTGCTGTAATCGTGCCTCGATCGGCAGGCCCAATCAGAACACGATCAACAACAAGGGCTCCAACCTGCCTGATGCGACGGACATTCATCCGGCCCGAAGGCTCGCGGACCAGGACATCTTTTTCCTCTATCATCGTCTCGACGTGAACCGGATCCAGCCTGGCGGCGAGCCGAATCTGATCCTGCCCCGTCTTTGCGAAGCCTCCTCCCATCTCTGCGACCGCCAACCAAGTCTCGCGCGCAAGCGGGCTGGTGGGGTCCAAGAACGCACCCCTTCCGGAAGCAAGAAGAAATTCACCCGGCTTGCCCCGGGCCCGCGCAACGCGTTCAGGGAATGAAGCGGCGATCAGGCGCCCGGGATCTACAGTTTGTGCGGGCTCGGCTTTCCGCGCGCCACCGGCCATTTTGGCCCAGCGATCAGCCAGATGTCTTGCATCCCGGGCGCGCATAGAGGGGTCGCGCTCGAAACCTCTTAGCCGTTCTGACAGATCCAGATCCAATCCCCCCAGACCTGGCTCTGCAAGCAGCGCTGCAACTCTTGCTCCCGTTCGAGCATCGCCGTCATCAGCGGCAAGCGTAACCATGTGGGCAAGGCGCGGCGACAGGGGCATTCGGGCCAGGCGATGACCATGTTCACTGAGACCGCCCCCCGGATCGAGTGCTCCCAGTTGACTGAGAACCCTTCGGGCCTCGGACAGGGCACCCGCCGGCGGCGGATCCAGTAATGCCAACCCTTCAACCGATCTCGCTCCCCACCTTGCGAGATCAAGTGCAAACCCGGTCAGGTTTGCCTCCTTGATCTCGGGGTTCTGGTGAGCCACCAGGCCGCGGGTCTGTTCCTCATCCCAAAGCCGGTAACAGATTCCGGGTGCAGTACGCCCTGCCCGGCCCATTCGCTGTTGCGCAGACGACTTGCTAAGCCTGACAGTCACGAGCCGTGTCAAACCACTGGACGGATCAAATCGCGGCACGCGAGACAGGCCGCTGTCCACGACAACACGAACCCCCTCGATGGTCAGGCTGGTCTCAGCGACCGAGGTAGCGAGCACCACTTTGCGGCGCCCCGGGGGAGAGGGCTCGATGGCCCTGTCCTGCTCAGCCTTATCAAGCGCACCATAAAGGCTGACTATATCGATGTCCGCTCGACCCAGCTGTTCGACGAGCAAGCTTTGCGTTCTTCGAATCTCGGCCTGACCTGGCAGGAACACAAGAATCGACCCTGGCTCGTCCTGGATCGCCTGACGAACAGCGCGCGTTACCGCGACCTCAAGCGGTTCGGCAGAACTTCGCCCCAGGTATCTGGTGTCCACATCGAACTGACGACCACTCGTTTCTATAAGCGGGGCGGGTAAACCGCTTCTATCGGCCAAAAGTCGTGACAGGCCACCCGTATCCAGTGTGGCTGACATGACAAGAATCCTGAGATCCGGCCTTAGAACAGCCTGGCTGTCCCGAGCTAGCGCAAGCCCAAGATCAGCATCAAGGCTGCGCTCGTGGAATTCATCGAACAGCACAGCCCCAATGCCCTCAAGGCCAGGGTCGTCGAGGATCATCCGGGTGAACACACCTTCGGTCACCACCTCGATGCGAGTTGAAGGACCAATCCGACTTTGCAGGCGGGTCCGGTATCCGACAGTCTGACCTGCACTCTCTCCCAGACTGGCAGCCATCCTGTCAGCGGCAGCCCGTGCGGCGATCCTGCGGGGCTCGAGCACGAGAACTCTGAGCGAATCCATCCAGTCCTGATCAAGCAGCGCTAGGGGAACAACCGTTGTCTTGCCCGCTCCTGGTGGAGCCGCCAGAACGACCGCATCGTGGCGCCTTATGGCCAAGAGCAGATCATCAAGGACGGAATGTATCGGCAAGATCAAGGTTAGCGGTCCGGTCTCTTCAAGCGCCGTCAAAACCTCGCAGCTTGGGTGGTCCAGTTTTGGTACTCGGCCCCGATCGCACACGGAAAAGTCCATGGGCAGGACCAAGGGTCGGGTCCCGGACGGAGCGCCAGATAGCGCAGCCGTCCGGAACGGTCTTCCAGTACTAGCCGAGGATCTGGGGGAAAAGTCCGATCACGAGAATGGCAAAGACCGCAATCGGGCAGATCCAGGCAATAAGAAAACGCCACATGCGCAGAGACCCTCCGCTCAGGCCCGTTTCTGCGTTCACGAGCTTCTTGTCAGCAACCCAGCCGATAAAGATCGCCGTAATCAGGCCAGACAACGGCAGGAGAAGCTTGCCGGTCACGCCGTCGATCGCATCAAACCAGGTTGCGTTCTCGAATCCGGGCACGAAAGGCATGGGCCTTTGCTCTGCCAGCACATTGAAGGAAAGCGCTGAAAGAAGTCCAACCAGAAAGATGAAGGCTCCGAGCAGGGTCGCGGCCACGGCCCTGCGGACACCAAACTTCTCAGTTACCCAACCCACAGAGATCTCGAGGAGAGAGACCGACGACGTCAGCGCTGCAAAGAGAGCGAGAACGAAAAACAGAAGCCCGACGACTGCGCCGCCAGGCATTGAGTGAAAGGCCGTTGGCAGGGTCTGGAACATCAGGGTGGGGCCTGCATCTGGAGCCATTCCAACGCTGAAAACAATCGGGAAGATTGCGAGACCCGCGATGATGGCAACGCCGGTATCTGCAAAGGCAATCATTCCGGAGGTCTGAGACAGGTTGGTCTCTCGTGACGCGTAAGCCCCGTAGGCAATCATGGCCCCGCCCCCAAGGCTTAGGGAGAAAAAGGCCTGCCCGAGCGCGGAACTCAGAACGCCAGGCTGAAGAGCCCGCTCGAAGTCAGGGGTAAAAAGATAGGTAACCGCCGCGGCAAAGTCGCCGATGATGGCCGAATAGATGGTGATACCGACCAGAAGGAAGAAGAAGGCGGGCATCAGCCAAGTCGATGCGCGCTCGATACCTCCCTTGACGCCAAGGGCGACAATCCAGACCGTGACAGCCACAAAGCTGAACTGCAGGCCAATCAGAAGCGTCGGATTGGCAAACAGCGCCGGCATCATCTGCTGGATCTCAGGAACCGTCTGATCGCCATAGGCTCCCCTGAAAGGCTGCCCCGCGGCGATTGCGCCGACCAGATCGGCGATACTGGTGCCAATGAAATAAACGACCCATCCAGCAACAACACAGTAGAAGGTCAGGATTGCGGTGTTGGCGATCAAGCCGATCACCGCCAAGAGACTCCAGGCCGGGCTCGCATTCGACTGACGTGCGAGGTGGGCGGCACTCGCCACCGTTGAGCGCTGGCCGTGGCGGCCGATGAGGCTTTCTGCAAGGAGCAGTGGCAAGGCGATCAGGACAACGCAAAGGATGTAGAGCAGGACAAAAGCGCCACCGCCGTTGCTGCCAACCTCTGTCGGAAACCGCCAGAGATTTCCAAGCCCTACCGCTGACCCAGTTGCGGCAAGCACGAATGCGGCCTTTGAGGACCATTGCGCCTGACCCGGCGAACCTAGATTACCTGCCACCTGTATTCTCCCCATTTGGTGGCCAAGGCAGAAATCCTCCGCTCAACCGATTTGTGGTCATAGCTGACCTTATTGAACTCTGCTCGCTTCAAAACCGTCCGGCACAACCATTCCGGAAAGCCGGCGGGCCTGCAAAATCATAAACTGTTCAATGCCGCAGCCAAGTCGTTATCGAGCGGTGCAGATGCCACTATCCACACGCCAGATCGATTTTGCCAGTCGTCAGCCATCGATTATTCGACCACAAGTTCGATACCTTGGCTTGAAACGCTTGCTCGGCACCGCCTGTCAGCCTAGAGGCACATCAGAACCTATGCGGATGTGGCGGAACTGGTAGACGCACTGGATTTAGGTTCCAGCGCCGCAAGGCGTGGAGGTTCGAGTCCTCTCATCCGCACCAGCCGTTC
>JBFZCB010000018.1:0-4695 GCA_041308165.1 Caulobacterales bacterium | reverse complement strand
GCCTCTTCGGGTCAGGTGGGGCAGGCGGGTCATTGGACCCCCGAGGGCAGGACAAGGGTGTTGTTGTCGGTCGAGATTTCTGGTCCCGTGTAGCGGATCCGAAGGCGTAGCCCCTCAGGGTAGTGGACCTGAGGCGCTCTGATGTGGACGACAGCGCGACTGGGCCGCAGATCGTTGGGGGCTGTCAGAGGCGGGATGACCGATTGGGCGAGGATCAGCCCGTCAAGGGTCTCAAGCAGCAGTGTGGCCTCGTCTGAATCCCTTGAACCAAGGGCATGGACCGTTACAGCGATTGTATCGGCTGTTCTTGTGACGCCGTGGTCCGACAGTCCAAGGTCTACCCGTTGCCGGATGTCGGGTTCAGGGCTTTCCAGGGAGAAGTCCAGGACTGTTGTAGCTCCGGGCACGAAGCGAAAGCCTAGACTCGTCCCGCTCGAGAAGGCGTGGGATGAAAGGGTGGTTGCCGTTTCCGCGCGATCATCGCCATTGTCGTCCAGGCCCTGATGTACAGTCCATCGTCCACTTGCGATCTGGGCACCGATGACGGCCGCATCGATAGGGTCATCAGAGAGATTGTGGGCAACGATTCGAAAGCGCGTTGGCCTGGGGTCGATCACCAGGACGGCGAGTCTGGTAGCATCGCGCTCGTCGCTGAAACGCCAGCTTATAAGGTTGCCCTGAACAATTGCATTGCGTGACAGGGCGACCCCTCCAAGCCTTTGTCGTTGCAGTTCCTGGGTTGGTACCTCCACCCGGTCAGTCCACCAGTGATCTTCCGTCATCATGGACATCCTCAGGGCTGCAGACTGTCTTAGCTGGTCATAGAGTCTGACCAGATAGGCCTTGTTACCCGTCGCCGCCCAGGCCCCGTGCAAGGCTATGGATGAAGGCCTGCGGTCATCGGCAGCTTGAACCCAACCGATGGTCAGATCGGGTCGAGCAAGCTCAAGGCCCAGATCCCCGTTGATGATCCCTGTCAGGGCGCGAGGACCGCCCTGACGAATGACCTGTTCGATTGGACCCAGATACCGTTCGTCGCCGGTCCAGCGATAGGCAGCCCACATGAGTAGATTGGTCTGCTGAGGCCCCTCTGAGCCTCTTGTTGCTCCATCGGGCCAGTTTATCTCTGTGGGGTAGGTCCGGTTGCCTCGGGTATCTACAGTTGCATGCGCCAGATAGCCGTCGGCGAGGTCGAGCAAAAGCGTCTTGAGAGTGGGGGATCCGTTGTAGTCCACAAGGCGGATGCCGGGATGAAGGATCAGGTAGGAATAGGGTTTGGACCATTGCCAGGGGTCCTGGCGGACAATGAGGTCGCCTCCATAGTAGTTGCTCACGAAAAGACGGTTACCGGCCGGGTTGACCTGTGTGAGGTCAGAGTACCGGGCAGCGGTCTGCATCAGGCGTTCGATGTTCTGGGGGTCATCCGGGGCCAGATAGGAAAGCTGGCTGATGGCATTGACCCCCTCTTCATAGACATGAAGCTCATCGGTGACGATGGCTCCCAGCCCGTTGCGCCACATCCCGTTGCGGTAGGTCGCTTCGATCAGGCGAGAGAGAGAAGTCCTGATCTTGTCGGGCGATACACCCATGAGCGCAACGCCGGGCCATTGGTTGGTCAGGTCCGTGTCGTCCGAAAGCCCTCCGCCAAACTCTCCGTCTACCTGTCGATTGTCGATCCACCAGTTGATGAAGCTGGCGGCCTGTTCGAGAGCCTTCGTCTGACCCCAGGCCCAGGCGGGTACATGGGCTGGAGAGGGTTCGATATCGATGGGGGGCAGGGGTTGTTGCGGATTCCATTCTGACCAATAGGCCAGTCCACCGGGATGATCCGGATTCACGCGGAGCAGATCGCTCAGATCCTCATAGAAGCGCTGGAAGAGGCGCAGATTGCGTGTGGATTGACGTTCTTCCACCAGGAAACCGTAGTTGTCGCGTATCTGGTGGAAGCGGTCGAGTTCATGCTCGATACGAGCCGAGTGCCTCGACTTGAACACCAGTCCGATCCTCATCCCGTCTATGTGCGCAGGTCCGAACCGGACTGCAGAGGAGGCCAGGGTCAGGTAGAGGGGCCGATCGGGCGGCAGTATGCGATCCCGGGTGTCGAGCCAGAGCGTTCTGGCTTCTCCGGGTTTAACGGAGACATTGATGTCGAGCAGATCGCGTTCAGGTGCGATCGGATCCTTGATGCGGATGTTGAGTGGAATAAGGCCTGAAGTGTCACCAGCCAGATCCATGGCCGGGAGCCGCAGTTCCAGACCGTCAAGTCCGCCAAAGTTCTCGAAGCCGAAGTTAGCGCCCCGTGACAGCGCCAGGCCTGGCGGCTGTCTCCTCAGGTCCTGCGGGATAAGGATGTGGACCAGGGGGCGTGCGTCAGGATGGAAGGCCTCTGTTCGCCTGCGCGTCGCAGCTCCAGGCGGCAGGGCTGCAATACTGGAGCGCTCCAGCACCGGGTAGCGGCCCGCAATCCAGCGCCTGAGGCTTTCAGTGGCAGGAAAGTCGACCTCAACTTGGGAACGTACGACCAGGTCGAAGCGACCGATACCCTCTGGTGCCTGGCCTGGAGAGACCCGGTATATGCCGATCTCCTGAATGGGCGTTTCCGGAGTGTCGTTCACAAAGGAGACGGACCCGCCTCGCAGTTCGTGGTCAAGTCTGAGCGTACTTCTTTCAAGACCCTTGGGCCGGATCGTCAGCAACTGGCCGGGAAGGGTCGCTGGAGATGTCGCGACATCGGGCCTGTCGGTGGCCTGTGCAAGGAGCCGACCGTAGGCAGCTCCCTGGATTTCGACATGGTTCCAGGGCTCTGGAGGCAGATACCAGGTTCCCGTCCTCCCGCCCTCGCTATAGACATTCCAGTCTGGCAAGACGAAATAGTCGAGCCTGCCTGGAAGAGCTGAGCGGTTATAGACACCGGGCCAGGTTGTCTCGCGAATGCCGTCATTTCCCTTCCACATTCTCTGGGCAACATCGCGCTGCTCGGTGAACTCAAGCCTGCGCACAGACGTCGAAGCCTGTTCGAGATAGGGTGGTGAACCTTCCTCAAATCCCAGCCGTCTTGCCCAGAAGGCTCGACCGTCAGGTTCTGAGGTCCGCGACATGGGCTCGCCGTGTCTGGCGAGTGTGGCGATATCACGGGCGGGGAGAGCGTAATCATAGATGTGGAGTTCATCGAGGTCGCCGCCGCGAAGGAAATTATAGCGGCTCTGGACCTGCATGGGACTGATTATGCGACTGTGGGGTCCAAACTGGTCCAGGGCTGCGTCCAGAAGGGCAGGCTGCTCCTTGCGAGCTACAGGTAGTCCATCGACATAGAGCTGGATGCCTGCCGTCTCGTCCCAGGCAAAAGCGATATGGGTCCAGTTCTCTGCGGTAGGTGGGGAGGGGGCTGTCCAGGACAGACGCACGCGCGCCAGATTGGTATCGGTCACAAAGGCATCGAACCCTTCACCGTTCCAGTCGATCCTGAGGAAGACCATGTCCCAGCTGGAATGATTAGCGAAGCTGACACGGAAAATGGGGAAGGGGTTTGTTCCAATCGGCGTGCGGCTACGCCAGAAGAAGGCCAGGGTCCCGCGCTGGGCCAGGATGTTGCCTGGAGCATCCCAGGCCAGGACCTGGTCATCCTCTGCCCTGATATAGCCCCCCCTGGCACCGCCAGTGGGCATGATGGCTACCTTGTCGGCAAAGGTGGGCTGGTCAAGGCCTCCGGCCTGATCAGCAGTGAGCGTCTGATCAGCCGAGAGCCTGAACAGCAGGCCGTTCTGGTTCTGCCCCGGGCTCTGGGCAAGGGCCGAGGTCAAATGCAGTTGGCTGGCGATGATCAGGCCCAGAAGGGCGCTGCGAAAGTTCATTCCTGAGCTCCTCTGGCCGGACGTTTTCGTCCGATCGCTTTTTTCTGCAAGTGTAATGCGGATCGGATCGGTCCGATGACGGCCACATTGGCCAAGACGCCTTCTTGCCACAGGATGGGAACTGTGTGTAGAAATGATGACACCGGTAGCAGAGGTCTGGCAAACCAGTCCTGACACCGGTGTCGTTCGCCAAGGCGAGCTTGCATACAGGGGGCGGTCAGACCTCCGAACCACACCCCAGGGAGAGAAGCCAAAATGAAACCCCATACGTCACAGGCGCGCCTTGCGCTCATCACCACCGCCTCTGTAGCCGCCATGACACTGGCGCTGGCGACTACACCGGCTATGGCACAGACCGCGCCTTCCGATGATCAGGATGCCACTCAGGTTGACGAGATCGTCGTGACCGGATTTCGGGCTTCGCTGGCCAATGCACTGAGCATCAAACGCCGTGAAGCGGGTGTCGTTGATGCGATCTCGGCGGAAGATATTGCTGACTTTCCCGACACTAACCTGGCCGAATCGATCCAGCGTATTCCCGGTGTCTCCATCGATCGTGATGCTGGCGAGGGCCGTTCAATCACCGTCCGGGGTCTCAGCTCGGATTTCACGCGGACACGCATCAACGGTATCGAGGCTCAGGCTACAACCTCGGCCACAGACTCCTCAGGCGGCGTAAACCGGGGACGCGGCTTTGATTTCAATGTCTTTGCATCAGAGCTCTTCAACAATATCACGGTACGCAAGACCACTTCTGCAGAAGTCGAGGAGGGCTCTCTAGGAGCCACGGTTGATCTGAGAACCAGCCGTCCTTTCGATTCGGGCGGAGCTGCACAGACCGTCA
>JBFZCB010000017.1:0-33407 GCA_041308165.1 Caulobacterales bacterium | reverse complement strand
ACACGCAGGCGCACGGATGCGTCGACCTCTAACAGGGGCCGAGCGAGCCTGCCTCAAGTTTCTCGAATTTGAGGCGAATGCAAGGCCTAAGGCATCTCTTTTGCGAGAGTTTTGATTGACGTGCATCTTCAGGCCCCATATCAATGTGATATCATTTCGATGTCAAAATGGACGAAAAAGGGGATTCGAATGGAGACCACCAGATCGGTTGAACGTCCCGCCAATACGGCGAACGGTGTGCTCATGTTGCTGCTTGGCATTGCGTTGACCCTGGGCGGACCGGCATTCGTTGCCCAAGCGCCTGACGCCGTGCTCGTGGTCGTCGTGGGCGTTCTGACCTGTATTTTCGGCCTGCTTATTCTTTGCGGACTCTATTCTCTCCAGCCCAATGAAGGCTCGGCCATCCTATTGTTTGGCGAATACCGAGGCACGGACCGCAAGACCGGACTGCGCTGGGTCTTGCCCTGGTACAGCCGCAAGAAGATTTCCCTACGGGCTCGCAATGTGACCAGCGACAAGCTGAAGGTGAATGACCGGCGTGGCAGTCCTGTCGAGATTGCAGCCAATGTCGTCTGGCGGGTCGAGGATTCGGCGCAGGCCCTTTTCGATGTCGACGACTATCAGGCCTTCGTGAACATCCAGATCGACACTGGCCTTCGCGATATCGCCTCCCACTATGCTTACGATCATGGTGAGGAAGAAGAGGGCGTACACCAGGAGCTGACCCTGAGGGCGGATGCTGAGGATGTGGCGGCACGTCTGCGCGAGGAACTTGCGAAACGGGTTTCAACAGCGGGTATCGCCATAGATGAGGCGCGCTTGGCCCATCTTGCCTATGCGCCAGAGATTGCGGGTGCCATGTTGCGCCGCCAACAGGCTGAGGCGGTTCTATCTGCTCGGCGCATGATCGTTCGGGGGGCCGTAAGCATGGTCGAGAGCGCTTTGCAGGATCTCAATGCGCGAGGCGTGGTCGATCTGGATGAGGACCGCAAGGCGGCGATGGTGTCCAACCTGCTGGTTGTTCTTTGTGCGGACCGTGAAGCCCAGCCTGTAGTCAACACCGGAACCCTATACGGCTGATGGCGGGCAGGGCACGTAAGCCTTTCCTCATGCGTGCGTCTTCGGGCGTTATGTTGGCCGTAGAGCGACTTGCCAGCGCTGAACTGCGCTCGGTCAACGCACAGCTGGAGGTCTTGCTGCGAGAGGCTCTGGAACGGCGCGGCATTGTCATAACTGAGCGGGGAACGCCTGACGATAGCGCTTGAGCTCGGAGGCCGCCGGGGTTAGGGCGCTAGCCGGAGGCCCCATGTCTGACCCTGATCCAGTCGTTGGGGAGAGAATAGACCCCGGTGTTGAAAGGTTTAATTGTCGCTACTCATGAGTATGACCGATCTCGATGTCCAGGAGAGCGAACTCCAGCTTATTCCCGGCCTAGACGAGGAGGTGGCTGCCACACTCAGAACCCTACGGAGCCTGTCCGCGGACCCTCGCCCCCGCCTAGTGGATACAACCATGCTTTATGCGCCCCGTTCCGGTGGCGTTAAACGATATTTGATGTCCAAGACGGCCTGGCTGGAAGCTGAGCGGCCTGAGATCGCACATACGGTCATGGTGCCGGGCGCGCGGCATCAGGCGGATGGTGACGGTATCGTCAAGCTTCGTGCGCCACGTCTGCCGTTCGGCGATGGATATCGTTGGCCCACGTCGGTGCGACGCTGGGGGGCCTGGGTTGCGACCTTGAATCCGGCTCTCATTGAGGCAGGCGACCCCTACACTCCCGGGCAGGGGGCCATTGAGGCGGGCCAGAGGGTCGGCTGTCCGGTTGTTGGCTTCTGTCACTCCGATCCTGCGGCCCTTGCGGCCCTTCATTTCGGTGAATGGGCCAAAAAGCCGGTAGAGAAACGATGGGCCAGGCTGTTCTCCCAGTTCGACAGAGTGGTATCTCCCAGCCGCTTTATCGCCAGTCGTCTGGAAGAGGCGGGTGTCGACAATATTGTCGTACGCCCACTGGGTGTGGAGATCGCAACCTTCCACCCAGACCGACGCGACAGGGCGGGCTTGCTCAGGAAGCTTGGGCTCGGTGCGGAGGCAAGGTTGCTTTGTTTTGCCGGTCGCCCGGCAAAAGAAAAGAACATCGATGTCCTGATCGAGGCTGTGCAAAGGCTGGGTTCACCCTACCATCTGGTGCTTGTGGGGGCGGGGACGGGGATGCCTCCCGAGGACCGGGTCATTGCTCTTCCCTATGAACGTGACCCTCGCGCCGTCGCAAAAATTATCGCCAGCTGCGACGCCTTTGTTCATGCCAATGACAAGGAGCCTTTCGGATTGATCGTGCTTGAGGCCATGGCCTGTGGGCGCCCGGTGGTTGGTGTCAATGCCGGTGGTGTGTCTGAGACAGTGGATGCCAGCGTCGGCCAGCTTGCCAAGTCCGCAGACCCTGCCGACTTCGCCGAGGCGATTGAAGCTCTGTTTGCTCGGGACGTCGAAGCGGTTGGCCGTGCTGCACGCCTTCATGCCGTGGACAATTTCGCCTGGTCCCGCGTCTTTGAGGACCTCTGTGTTGTCTATGGTGAGGTCACAGGCCGGTCGAGCTTCGTTCAACCTCGCAAGGACCCCACTGGCCATTGAGGCCGCCGGGACGTCTTCGGCCACCGGGACGCTTTCGGGTCAAGGAGAGCGGTCCTAGGCCCATCCATCCGGATGAGATCCCCCAGCTTGACCTTCAACTGTCCGTTAGGGCCGGTCCGGGTTGCAGGCCTGAGTGAAGCAACAGGCAGGGCTTGTCGCATAACCATGGATCAAGCTCGTCGAGCCTAAGTCTTCGAGCCTAAGTCTTTTGGGAGGAGGGGGGGCGGACGCGCCACTCCTTGCATTCACAAGAAGTGGCGCGAGTGACGGGGCTCGAACCCGCGACCTCCGGCGTGACAGGCCGGCACTCTAACCAACTGAGCTACACCCGCATTCCTCGCCGCGAAGCAATGCGTCGCGGCGAGGGGCGTCGTTTAGGCGGGCCGCCCGGCTCCGTCAAGCGGTCCAGACGACTAAAATGCTCAACCTCTCATCGTGCTGGCAGGGGTACGACGGGTGCGGCTCCCCCGGCCGGAACCGTTGGCACCAGAGGACTGCCTGGGGACGCTGCTTCTGCGGCCACGGGCATCTGATAGGTGACGCCCACACCAGGCCCGAGCGGCAACTGCGCTGCCGCCCAGATGCCGGTGAGGATCGCGCCTGCAACGGTGAAGGCCAATGAATAGGGCAGCATCACAGCCATCAGACTGCCGAGCCCGAAGTCTTTTACCCACCTCTGAGCAAAGGTCAGGATCAGTGGGAAATAGACCATCAGCGGCGTGATGATGTTGGTGGTCGAATCTCCCATCCGGTAGGCTGCCGTTGTCATATAGGGGCTGACACCCACCAGCATGAGCATTGGAACCAGTATGGGGGCCAGGAAGGCCCATTTGGCTGATGAGGAACCAACAAGCAGGTTTATCAGGGCCGAGATGAGGACGATCGTGACCAGCAGAACAAAAAGCTGGCCCGCGCCGATGGGATCGGTTGAGCCGGCCTCTATGCCTGAAAGGGCGCGGATCTGATCGGCACCGGCAACGGCGAGAATAGGTCCTAGGCCTGACCAGTTGAACATGGCAACAAAGTGGGCGGCTACGAAGGCGAGCACGATGTAGGGGCCCATATCGGACATGGCCTGCGACATCATTCGAACGATATCGCGGTGGTTCTGCACCGTTCTGGCGGCGACGCCGTAGGCCACACCGGTAAGCAGAAAAAGAAGGAAGAAGCCGGCGACAAGGGCCTGGTAAAAGGGCTGGAGACGGGCAGCGCCCGTAGCCGCTTCCTGATTAATCAGGGGTGCGCCTGGAGACAGGACCATCCAGGCAAAGAAGCCGATGACAACCAGAGCCGCAAGGCCTGCCCAGACCAGCCCCTTGCGCTCGCGAGCCTCAAGCGGTTTTTCTGCGTCCTCGATCGGTGCACCGGCAATGGGTGTCCAGGTTCCAAGTCGGGGTTCGACGATCTTGTCGGTGACCCACCAGCCCAGTGGAACAAACAGAAGCGTCATGCCGGCGATGAAAAACCAGTTTCCGGCGAGATTGATGCTGAACGAAGGATCGATGAGCTGAGCGGCGGGCTGGGTGATTCCCAAAAGCAGGGCATCAAGTTGCCCTGGGAACACATTGGCAGAAAAGCCGCCGGATACCCCGGCAAAGCCCGCAGCAATACCTGCAACGGGATGCCGTCCTGCCGCGGCATAGATGGCGGCCGCGAGCGGTATAAGCACGACATAGGCTGCATCGGCGGCATGGTTGGCAATGATGCCGACAAGAAGCACGATCGGTGTCAGCAGGAACTTCGGTGCCTTGCGAACGCCGGCTTTCATGGCTGAGCTGAAGAGCCCCGTTCTTTCTGCGACCCCAGCGCCCAGCATGACGACCAGGACATAGCCCAACGGGGTAAATCCGGTCAGGGTCTTGGGCATATCTTCGAAAAGTTTACGCAGGTTATCAGCGGAAAAGAGGCTCTGGGCCAGTATTACGTCTTGGGTGACAGGATTGACGACCTGCCAGCCCAAGCCCGCTGCCAGGACGCTGACAGCCATCAATATGACGATGAGCCAGACGAAGATGAAAACGGGATCGGGCAGCTTGTTGCCCGCCTTTTCTACTCCGTTCAGGAATTTTGTGCCGACACCCATGCTTTTTTGTCCCCATATTGCGACTGCATGGACAGACTATTGCAAGGCTGGAAAGCGTCTGTCGAATTTCCACTTTTCTGCGAACGAATCTCAATGAGGCCAGACCGCAAAAGGCGGGTTTGAATGGTGACGCGCTTGGGTCTAGAAAGCGCCGAATCCGCTGACCTCCCCGGGCTGCGTGGTTGGTGCGCAAGGTCCCTCAAATGAATGACTTTCTGTTACAATACCTGCCGATCGTGATCTTCATCGGATTAGCGGCCGTAATCGGTGCGCTGTTCATGGTCGCTGCCTGGCTCATGGCACCTTCAAACCCCGATGCCGAGAAGCTGTCCGCCTATGAGTGCGGCTTTAATGCCTTCGACGATGCGCGCATGAAGTTCGACGTTCGCTTCTACCTCGTGTCGATACTCTTCATTATTTTTGACCTGGAGGTTGCCTTTCTTTTTCCCTGGGCGGTCTCGATGTTTGATCTGTCACGTGGGGAAATGATCTTCGCCTTCTGGTCCATGATGGTTTTCCTCGGGGTCCTGACCGTTGGCTTCATCTATGAATGGAAGAAAGGCGCACTTGAATGGGAGTAGTTGCCCCCACTGGAGCCAAGGCGCCAAGCGGACTGGTCAGCGCCTCGGGCCTGCCCCTTTCCTCAGGTTACGGGATGGCTGCGCGTTCGACAGTCGAGGGCTATGATCCTGCCCTGCATGACAAGTTTTTTGAGGCCGTGAATACGGAAGTGGCCGAAAAGGGCTTTCTTACGGCACCACTTGACGACGTCATCACCTGGGCCCGGACCGGCTCATTGATGTGGATGACGTTTGGTCTTGCCTGCTGCGCGGTGGAAATGATCCAGGCGGCCATGCCACGCTATGATCTCGAGCGGTTCGGGATGGCTCCGCGCGCGAGCCCCCGCCAATGTGACCTGATGATCGTCGCAGGAACCCTGACCAATAAGATGGCTCCGGCTCTGCGCAAGGTTTACGATCAGATGCCCGACCCCCGCTACGTCCTCTCAATGGGCTCCTGCGCGAATGGCGGCGGCTACTATCACTATAGTTATAGCGTCGTGCGGGGCTGCGACAGGATTGTCCCTGTTGACGTCTATGTACCCGGTTGCCCGCCAACGGCTGAAGCCCTGGTTTATGGCCTGCTGCAGTTGCAAAAGAAGATCCGCAGGACGGGGACCATCGAGCGATGAGCCGCGAAATACTCTCTCTGGGTACTGTTGAGCAGCTTGAGGCCAACACTGTCGCCCTGACCCCGCTGGGTCAGGAGATGGTCGGCGAACTGGGGGTGGATGCAAACGTTGCCTATGGCGAACTGACGCTCACCTGCCATCGCGATCGGATCATTGAGGTTCTGACGGGGCTGCGCGACCGGTTTGGTTTCCAGCAACTGATTGATCTGTGTGGCGTCGACTATCCTGAACGTCCTGAGCGCTTTGAGGTGGTCTACCACCTGCTCTCCCTGACGCGTAACGCGCGCATCCGGGTCAAGGTGTCCACCGATGAGGTGCAGCCGGTCGCCAGTGCCATTGGTGTCTATGCCGCTGCAGGCTGGTTCGAGCGCGAAGCGTTCGACATGTTCGGCATGATTTTTTCAGGCCATCCGGACATGCGTCGCCTGCTCACGGATTACGGTTTTCAGGGACACCCCTTGCGCAAGGACTTCCCCATGACCGGCTATGTTGAGGTGAGGTATGACGATGAGCTCAAAAGGGTCGTGTACGAGCCGGTGAAGCTGACCCAGGAGTTCCGCAACTTCGATTTCCTGTCACCATGGGAAGGTGCAGACTATCCCGCCTCGGTTCTCCCCGGCGACGAGAAGGCGGCCCAGTCGGCTGCGGTTGGTAAGGCCGCAGCCTCGGGAGGAAAAGCCTGATGGCCGACGGTCACCCTAAACCCGCTATAGCCCCGGTCCCCGAAATGGATGTCGATGTTTTTGACGATGTCTTGGACACTCGCACGGCTGAGGCTCGCGAGATGGACGACCGCAAGTTCACGATTAATTTCGGTCCCCAGCATCCCGCGGCACACGGGGTTCTGCGGCTCGTACTGGAGCTTGATGGTGAGGTTGTAGAGCGGGTTGATCCCCACATTGGTCTGTTGCACCGCGGCACGGAAAAGCTGATGGAGGCCAGGACCTACCTTCAGAACGTGCCCTATCTGGATCGGCTGGACTATGTGTCTCCGATGAACCAGGAGCATGCCTTCTGTCTCGCGGTGGAGCGCCTTCTTGGGCTTGAGGTGCCCTATCGCGGCCAGCTGATCAGGGTTCTTTATTCCGAGATCGGACGCATCCTTTCCCACCTGCTGAACGTGACCACCCAGGCGCTGGACGTAGGGGCTCTGACGCCTCCGCTCTGGGGCTTTGAGCTGCGCGAGCAGCTTATGGTGTTCTATGAGCGCGCCTGTGGTGCGAGGCTACATGCCAACTACTTCCGTCCTGGCGGCGTGCATCAGGACCTGCCGCCGGCCCTGATCGATGACATTGACGTCTGGTGCAAGACCTTCCCCGGCAAGCTGGCCGATATCGAGGCTCTGGTCACCGAGAACCGTATCTATAAGCAGCGCAACGTCGATATCGGGGTTGTGTCAAAGGAACAGGCCCTGGCCTGGGGCTTTACCGGCGTGATGCTGAGGGGATCCGACATCGCCTGGGATCTGCGCAAGTCCCAGCCCTATGAATGCTATGCTGATCTCGACTTTGATGTGGTGGTCGGCAAGCATGGCGATTGCTGGGATCGGTATCTCTGCCGCATTGCCGAGATGAAGCAGTCGATCCACATCATGGAGCAGTGCATCCATGAGCTGCGGAACCGCCCCGGCGAGCCTGTGATGGCTGAAGACAACAAGATCGTGCCACCTCGGCGAGCCGAGATGAAGCGTTCGATGGAATCCCTCATCCATCATTTCAAACTCTACACGGAGGGCTTCAAGACGCCGCCTGGAGAGGTCTATGCGGCTGTCGAGGCACCCAAGGGTGAGTTTGGCGTCTACATCGTGTCAGACGGAACGAACAAACCCTATCGGGTCAAGATCTCGGCCCCAGGGTTCAGGCATATGCAGGCAATGGACTGGTTGAATCGTGGCCATATGCTGGCGGATGTTTCGGCCATCCTCGGCTCGCTTGATATCGTATTCGGTGAGGTGGACCGTTGATCGAGCTGCTATCCAACGTCGGGTTCTTTCTGTCTGTCGGACTGGGTTTGATCATGTTCGGTGGGGTCGTCATGATCGGGATCCACACCCGGCAAGGTGGTGCGGATTATCCAGGCGGCCTCAAGGCCCGCTTTAGGGACAGATGCATCGTCCTGGCGCCCCTGGCTCCCTCTTTTGGCCTATTGGTTTGGGCCAATGGCTTGCCTTCAGTGGGCTCTAGCCCCCTGGGACTCTTTGGCTTTGGAATCTCTGCACTTGCTGGGGTCGCTTTGTGCGTCCTGTTGCCCCAGTGCCGACGTGCCAATGCTCGGCTCTCGACCTTTGACCGGGCCCGGCGGGCCACGGAGCCGGCGCAATGAGTGATCGGCCACTGAGCAGCCTGGTCAAACAGGGTTGGGAGATCGCCGGCTATTCCGCGACGGATTCATCGGGGACAGCCTGGCAACACAGCGTGCTGTTGCGCCGGAATGGACAGCACAAGATCGTCGTGCTGCGCAAGAAGATGCTCGGCGAAGGTATAGTTATAGATTCGGAGCTTGACGTCTGATGTCTGTTCGTCGTCTCGCCAAGGTTCAGCCAGACACCTTCGCCTTTTCAAAGGCAACGAAGGCCAAGTGCGACTGGTGGATCGCCAAATATCCAACGGATCGCCGGCAGTCGGCGGTGATTCCGATCCTGTGGCTGGTGCAGAAACAGGAAGGCTGGGTGTCGGAGCCCGCCATACGCGCCATTTCGGATCTTCTGGGTATGGCCTACATCAGGGTTCTGGAAGTCGCGACCTTCTATACCATGTTTATGCTGGAGCCGGTCGGTTCGGCCGCCCTGATCCAGGTGTGCGGGACCACGCCCTGCATGCTGCGGGGTTCCGGGGAGCTCATGAAGGTCTGCAAGAGCCGGATCGGGCCCAAGCAAACGCTTTCCGCAGATGGAAAATTCTATTGGGAAGAGGTCGAGTGCCTCGGGGCCTGCGTCAATGCACCCATGGCCATGATCAATGACTATTATTTCGAGGATCTGACCGCCGACGATATGAACCAGATCATCGATGATTTTGCTGCCGGCAAATCCCCCAAGCCGGGCACGCGCATTGATCGTGTTAACTCAGCCCCTGTAGGGGGTCCGCTGACCCTGACTGATCCAAAGCTTTATGATGGTTCGGCGGCCAAGAAGATCAAGAAACTCCCTAACAGCGATGCCGTAAAGGCCTCAGCATGAGACCTCTAGATCTTACCACTGAAGAGGGACGAGCCGCGCACCGGCGTGAACTGAAGCGCATAGGCTGGCCCCTTAGGTTTGGTGGACTTGTGTTGATCGTTCTGGCTGCACTTCTGATTGTAGGGGTCCGCGAGCAATGGATAGCGGCCTCGGAGATCACGACGAACGTCGGATACGGGATGCTGGCGCTGGGCTGGGGTCTGTTTCTGGCCTCCACCTTCTTGCGTACCCGATATAATCGGCGTCGTCTGAGAGAGGGGCTGTAATGGGCCCGCTCAAGGAGAAAGCCGTCAGAAAGATGGACTGGCGTGTTATCGCCTGGGTCGGTGTTTCGGACATTGTGCTTGGTCTCGGGTTAATGGGTGCGGGAGCACTGGGACTGTTGGGCGAAGGCCGGACAGTGTTTTTGGCGCTCGGCACGCTGCTGGCCCTCGTGGGGACAGCCATCGTGATTTGGGCGCGTAACAAGATGAGCCAGGGCGATGCCCTCGCCAGGAGACGGGACTGACCATGGTCGGCATCCTAGAAGACAAGGACCGTATCTTTACCAACCTCTACGGGCTCCATGACTGGGGTCTTGAGGGGGCAAAGACCCGCGGCTGCTGGAACGCCACCAAGGACATGCTGGACATGGGCCGTGACTGGCTCATCAATAATGTGAAGGCGTCGGGCCTTCGCGGGCGTGGCGGAGCCGGTTTCTCGACCGGGCTAAAATGGTCCTTCATGCCCAAGGAAGTGAAGGATCGACCGCACTATCTCGTGGTCAATGCCGATGAGTCTGAGCCGGGGACCTGCAAGGACCGGGAGATCATGCGCCATGATCCCCATCTCCTGATCGAAGGCTGCCTTATCGCCTCTTTCGCCATGCAGGCGCATGCCTGCTACATCTATCTGCGCGGCGAATATGTGCTTGAGCGTGAGCGTATGGAGGCTGCGGTCAAGCAGGCCTATGAGGCCCGCCTGATCGGCAAGGACAATGTCCACGGCTGGGATTTTGATGTCTATATCCATCATGGCGCAGGGGCCTATATCTGCGGTGAGGAAACAGCGCTCCTTGAAAGCCTGGAGGGCAAGAAGGGCCAGCCACGACTGAAGCCGCCTTTCCCCGCCGGAGCCGGCCTCTATGGCTGCCCGACTACGGTGAACAATGTTGAGTCCATCGCTGTCGTCGGCACGATCCTGAGGCGCGGAGCGGACTGGTTTGCGGGCTTTGGTCGCCCCAACAATACAGGGACCAAGCTGATGAGCATTTCCGGTCATGTGAACCGGCCATGCAACATCGAAGAGTCCATGAGCATTCCGTTGCGCCAACTGCTGGAAGAGCATTGTGGCGGTGTGCGCGGCGGTTGGGGTAACCTCAAGGCTGTTATTCCAGGGGGGGTTTCAGTGCCCCTGATCACGCGTGACATGGCCGAGACGGCCCTCATGGACTTCGATTCTCTTCGCGAGATGCGCTCGGGTCTTGGAACAGCGGCCGTCGTGGTCATGGATGAGAGTACTGATCTCGTCAAAGCGATCGCCCGCATCAGCTATTTTTACAAACACGAGAGCTGCGGGCAGTGCACGCCCTGTCGTGAAGGGACCGGCTGGATGTGGCGGGTTCTTGAGCGCATGGCCGTCGGAGAGGCTGATCCCTCTGAAATCGACCTGCTGCTTGATGTTGCGGGCCAGGTCGAGGGGCACACGATCTGTGCTCTGGGCGATGCAGCGGCCTGGCCGGTCCAGGGGCTTATCCGGCATTTCCGACATGAGATTGAAGAGCGTATTGCCTCCTATCGCAGCCGCAAGGGCAACTTTGTTGGTCATGCGATCGCCGCGGAGTAGCCAATGCAGCCCCTGACAATCCGTCCGCAAACCCTTCGTTCAGATCCGCTACCCTCCCGCTCGAGGCGCAGCGACCGGCTAGGCCGACTTGGCGGCAGACGTTTTCTGGCACCTTCAGCTCGCCTGTCCATACTGGGTTCAGTGCCAGGAATGACGATGGTGGGTCTGGGGCTTGTCGTGTCGCTCGCAGGCTGTCGGCCTGTTTCGGGTGACCCCGGTGAGGGGGCACCCATTGCGACCGCTGCGGGCGCAACCTCCGATTCCAGTCCGGCCGAGCCGGTTGGCGGCAGGGCTGATCTAGAGACGATGTGCCGGGATGCGGTCAGCCGGACGTTTGGCCAGGAGGGCGATTCTGTCGCGTTCGAGCGCCTTGGTAAGGGAAGGGCCTCTGTTTCCTGGCGCGCTCCGGTAGACGGCGGAAAGCTCAACTTTGAATGCCGGGCAAACGGGGACAGTGCGGAGCTGTCTCGAGCACGGTCAATATCCTTGAATTCCAAGCAGGCGGTCGCATCCGTCGAACAAGAGGCCCGCTGATGCCCGTCGCCAAGGTCAACGGCATAGACACCGAATTTGAAGCCGGCATGACCGTGCTGCAGGTCGCCGAGCGCGCAGGTCAGGAGATTCCGCGCTTCTGCTATCATGAGCGGCTCTCGATCGCAGGCAACTGTCGGATGTGCCTCGTCGAGGTCAAGCCCGGCCCACCAAAGCCTCAAGCCTCATGTGCCCTGCCGGCTGCAGACGGACAGGAGATCTTCACCGATACGCCCATGGTCAAGAAGGCCCGTGAAGGCGTCATGGAGTTCCTGCTCATCAATCATCCGCTGGATTGCCCGATCTGCGATCAGGGTGGGGAATGCGATCTGCAGGATCAGTCTATCGGCTACGGCCGTGATGGGTCTCGGTATTCCGAGAACAAGCGTGCCGTCGAAGAAAAGAACATGGGGCCGACCATCAAGACCTACATGACGCGGTGTATTCAATGCACGCGCTGTGTCCGTTTTGTTTCGGAGATTGCCGGAGTTCCGGATATCGGAATGATTTCGCGGGGCGAGGATGCCGAGATCACCACCTATCTCGAACAGGCGGTAAACTCGGAACTGTCTGGCAATGTGAACGACCTGTGTCCGGTCGGTGCCCTGACCCATCGGCCCTGGCAGTTCCATTACCGACCCTGGGAACTGAAAAAGACCGAGACGATCGACGTCATGGACGCGCTCGGTTCCAATATTCGCGCCGATGCAAAGGGTGCCGAGGTGATGCGCATTCTCCCTCGGGTGAATGAGGGTATCAATGAGGAGTGGTTGGCTGATCGCAGTCGATACGCTGTCGACGGTTTGCAGAAGCGACGTCTTGACCGTCCATGGGTCCGTGAAGGCGGCAAGCTCAGGTCCGCCACTTGGGAAGAAGCCCTTTCGGCTGTGGCGGCAAGGCTCAAGGCCGCCTCTCCCAGCCGCATAGGGGCCATAGCCGGCGATCTGCAGGACGCTGAGTCAATGAAGGCGACCCTGGACCTGTTTAGAGCCCTGGGGTCGGCCAATACCGATTGCCGGCAGGACGGTGTTGCCCTCGGCGAGGGACCGCGTGAAAGCTGGCTGTTTAACTCGAGCCTCCAGGGTATTGAGAACGCTGACTATGTGCTTCTGGTAGGGGTCAATCCAAGGACTGAAGCTCCGCTGCTCAATACGCGTCTGCGTAAGATATGGCTTTCGGGCCATGCCGAGATCGGATTGATCGGCGAGCAGGCTGACCTGACCTACAGCTATGCCTATCTGGGTGCGGGTTCAAAGACCCTGGCCCGTCTGCCCAAGGCCGCGACTGAAGCGCTCTCCAAGGCCGAACGTCCAGCCATTATCGTCGGATCGGGAGCATTGCGCGGTCAAACCGGTCCTGCAGTGCTTAATGCCCTCGGGGTGATGGCCAAGAAATACGGTGTCGTGGCCGAGGGCTGGAATGGCTTTAATGTCCTGCACACGGCCGCAGCCCGTGTTGCCGGCCTTGATATGGGTTTCCTGCCAGGCAGTGGGGGGCTTGCTGTCGCTGAGATGCTGGCACCGGATGCGCTTGATGTTCTATTCCTTCTGGGTGCCGATGAGGTCAATGCAACCGCTTCGAACGCCTTTAGGGTTTATCTGGGCAGCCATGGTGACGCCGGGGCTCATGGAGCCGACGTGATCCTGCCAGGCGCTGCCTATACTGAGAAGTCGGGTCTTTACGTCAATACAGAGGGCAGGGTGCAGATGGCCGAACGGGTTGTCTTCCCCAAAGGCGATGCACGAGAGGACTGGGCGATCATTCGTGCCCTGTCTGAGCGTGTTGGCCAGACCCTTCCCTACGACAGCCTCGAGCAGCTGAGAACGCGGCTCATGGGTGACCATCCCTCCTTTGGCCGCATCGATTATCTTGCCCCTCCAGGTGCACTTGATGTGTCTGGACTGGGCAAGAAGGGCGACCTTGGGGATGTCATATTCGTGTCTGCAACACCGGACCCCTATCTCAATAACCCGATCGCGCGCGCCAGCGCGACAATGGCCGAGCTGAGCGCCTTGCGTGTCCAGCCGGTCGCGATGGCGGCGGAGTAGGGGTCATGGAGTTCTGGACGACACCTCTGGGCTGGTTCATCGCCACGACGGGCGCGATCCTGCTGGTGACCGTTGGCGTTTTGATCGCCGTAGCCTTCCTGTTGCTTGCGGATAGAAAGATCTGGGCAGGTATCCAGATGCGCAAGGGCCCCAATGTGGTGGGCCCCTTTGGCCTGCTTCAGTCCTTTGCGGACATGATCAAGTTCGTGCTGAAGGAAATTGTGGTGCCCGCAGGCGCCGACAAGGCTGTCTTTCTTCTGGCACCGATCATCACGGTCATTACCGCCTTCATTACATGGGCCGTCATTCCCTTTGCGCCTGGCTGGGTTATTTCTGATCTTAATGTCGGTATTCTCTACGTTTTTGCCATCAGTTCGCTGGGTGTCTACGGCATCATCATGGGCGGATGGGCCTCGAACTCGAAATACCCTTTTCTGGGGTCACTGCGTTCGGCAGCCCAGATGGTGTCCTATGAGGTCTCCATCGGTCTGGTGATCATCACGGTCATTCTACTGGCCGGCACGATGAATCTGTCGGGGATTGTAAACGCCCAGCAGGGCGGGTTCTGGAACTGGTTTGTCTTTGGTGGCGGTGCGGGAACCTGGCCAACCATCATCGTCATGTTTCCGATGATGATCATCTTCTTTGTCTCTGCGCTGGCCGAGACAAACCGGCCTCCGTTTGATCTGCCTGAAGCTGAGTCTGAGCTTGTTGCGGGCTATCAGGTTGAATATTCCTCCACGCCCTATCTGCTTTTCATGATGGGTGAATACGTCAACATCATCTTCATGTGTGCCATGATCACCATCCTGTTCTTTGGTGGATGGAACCCTGGGCTGCCTCAGGCATGGATGGATGTCCTGCCAGCCTGGCTCGAGTATTCGATCTATCTGCTCACCTTTTTCACCAAGATCGTGATCTGGTTTTTCCTTTTCGCTGTGGTGAAGGGCTTTGTGCCCCGCTACCGCTATGATCAGCTGATGCGCCTGGGCTGGAAGATCTTCCTGCCGACATCACTCTTGGCTGTTGTGGCTGTTTCGGCCTGGCGCGTTTTTGTGGTGGGGTCATGATCCGGATGGTCGTGATTTCAACCCTTGGCCTTTCGCTGGCTGCCTGCGCGCCCAACTTTGAGGCTGAGCCGACCTCCGTCTATCAGTGGGAGCGTCGGCAACAGGAAATCCAGCGACGCGAGGCAGAGCGCGTCCGGCTATGCGGCATGATGAACAAGGATGGTGATCGCTATAAGCGCGACTGCCGCCGTCCGGGAGATCCAAACTGATGTTGGCGCGTTTGATCCAGACCGCAAAGGGTGCCCTGCTACTGGACGCCTTTGGAGCGGTTGGCCTAACCGTAAGGGAAATGTTCCGGCCCAAGATGACCGTGAACTACCCCTTCGAAAGAAATCCTCAGTCACCGCGATTCCGCGGAGAGCACGCGCTTCGCCGTTACGCCAACGGCGAGGAACGCTGTATTGCCTGTAAGCTCTGTGAAGCGATCTGTCCGGCTCAGGCCATCACCATCGAGGCCGAGCCGCGCGCTGATGGAAGCCGGCGGACGACGCGATATGACATCGACATGGTCAAATGCATCTATTGCGGCCTTTGCCAGGAAGCCTGTCCGGTGGATGCGATCGTTGAAGGTCCAAACTCCGAGTATGCGACGGAGACCCGGGAAGAACTCTATTTCGACAAACAACGTCTGCTTGACAATGGCGACCGCTGGGAACGGCAGATCGCAAAGAATCTGGAACTCGACGCGCCTTACCGCTAAGGCGCGTCTCGCTTAAACCGGCTGTCGATTCCGAGGTGGGGTCGCGGTCGAAACTGAAGGGGGCTCGGTCCCGCCCATGCTGCAAGGCATAGCGTTTTACTTTCTGGCGACGGTCGCCGTGGTTTCGGCCTTTTTGGTCGTGACTGTGCGCAACCCTGTGCACAGTGTCCTGTTCCTGATCCTCACCTTTTTCTCGGCCGCGGGGTTGTTCATCCTGCTGGGGGCTGAGTTCCTGGCGATGCTCCTTGTCGTCGTCTATGTCGGGGCCGTCGCGGTTCTCTTCCTGTTCGTCGTCATGATGCTCGACGTTGATTTTGTCCGGTTGCGGGAGGGATATGCCCGCTACCTTCCTTTTGCCGCCATTATCACCGCAGTCCTTCTGGTCGAGATGATCCTGATCTCTGTGACCGTTGCCGCCGATGGTGCGGCTGCCGGGTCTGCAGGTCCAGCCGTGGCAAGCGCGGACATGTCAAACATCGAGGCTATCGGGCGCGTGCTCTACACAGACTACGTCTATATCTTCCAGGCCTCCGGCATTGTGCTGCTGATTGCCATGATCGGGGCCATCGTGCTGACGCTTCGACACAAGCCCGGGGTGCGCAGGCAGGATATTCACCAGCAGGTCACACGCGACGCCAAGTCTGCAATTGAGATCAAAAAGGGCGTCGAGACCGGCGCCGGTGTCAGCCCCGAGGAGCTTCGCTGATGGTCGTCGGTCTTGAACACTATCTGGCCCTGGGCGCGATCCTGTTTACGATTGGTGTGTTTGGCATCTTCGTGAACCGCAAGAATGTCATCATCATTCTGATGTCGATCGAGCTCATACTGCTAGCCGTAAACATCAACTTTGTGGCCTTCTCTGCCTACCTCAATGACATCCAGGGGCAGATCATGGCGATGTTCGTCCTGACTGTGGCGGCTGCTGAAGCTGCGGTCGGTCTTGCGGTTCTGGTGACCTTCTTTCGAAACCGCGGGGATATTGCGGTTGATGATGCTTCCGTGATGAAGGGCTGATCGCGTGACACTCGAACTGCTCGTTACCCTCGGGGTCTTTGCGCCTCTCCTCGGCGCGGCGATCGCCGGGTTCTTTGGTCGTCGCATCGGCAACCTGGGTTCCCAGGCCATAACCACGGGTCTGCTCTTCTTCTCCTGCGCTGTGTCGTGGATCGTGTTTGTCATGTGGACCTGGGGAGACCTCCAGGCCTTCACGGTTGCCCTGGCTCCCTTCATCACCGTCGGAGATTTCCAGTCTGTATGGTCGATCCGTGTGGATGCTCTGTCAGCCACCATGCTGATCGTGGTCACTACAGTGTCATCCCTCGTGCACCTCTATTCCTGGGGCTACATGGCCGAGGATGATAGCCGGCCGCGCTTCTTCTCTTACCTGTCTCTGTTTACCTTCATGATGCTTGCGCTGGTGACAGCGGCTGACTTCATGCAGATATTCTTCGGCTGGGAAGGTGTGGGCCTTGCCTCCTATCTCCTCATCGGATTCTGGTTCAAAAAATCGACAGCCAGCGCGGCCGCCATCAAGGCCTTCGTTGTCAATCGCGTTGGTGATTTCGGGTTTATCCTGGGGATCATCACGATCTACTGGATGTTTGGTACGATCCAGTTTGCCGAGCTGTTCCCAATGATCGAGGCTAAGGCGGGCACTTCCTGGGCCTTCCTCGGCTATAACTGGTCCGCACTCGATCTGGCAGGCATCCTTCTGTTCATCGGTGCAATGGGCAAGTCGGCCCAGTTCTTCCTTCACACCTGGCTCCCGGATGCCATGGAAGGACCAACGCCGGTCTCGGCCCTCATACACGCGGCGACGATGGTTACCGCGGGCGTGTACATGGTCTGTCTTCTGTCGCCGATCTATGAATATGCGCCGACGGCGTCTCTGCTCATTGCCATCATCGGCGGCATTACGGCCCTGTTCGCAGCGACCGTCGGGATGATGCAGAACGACATCAAGCGTGTGATCGCCTATTCGACCTGTTCGCAGCTCGGCTACATGTTCTTTGCGGTCGGCGTCGGGGCCTATCAGAGCGCGATGTTCCACCTCTTTACGCACGCCTTCTTCAAGGCTCTGCTGTTCCTGGGTGCCGGCTCGGTGATCCATGGAATGCACCACGAGCAGGATATGCGCAAAATGGGCGGGCTCTGGAAGCTGCTGCCTGTGACCTATGGCGTCATGGTCATCGGGACGATGGCCATAACAGGGCTTGGCATACCGGGAGTTGGCGGTTTTGCAGGCTTCTATTCGAAGGATTCGATTATCGAGAGTGCATTTGCGGCGGCCACGAGTGGCCACTCGCCGGCAGGCTATTTTGCCTTCTTCATCGGGATATCGGCTGCCCTTCTGACGTCCTACTATTCCTGGCGTCTGATTTTCATGACCTTCCACAACAAGCCGGTCTGGAAAGACGATGAGCATGGCAGTGCCCATCACGCTGCTGATGAGCACACCCATGACACTCACGCTCATGACGCTGCTACCCACGATGACCATGCCCACGATGACCATGGTCATCACGGTCCGCTGAAGCCGCATGAGAGTCCGCCGACCATGGTCGTGCCGCTCCTAGTCCTGTCACTGGGGGCTCTCTTTGCGGGTATCGTCTTTGCACCGCACTTTATCGGCTACTACGAACATGACTTTTGGCGGGGAGCGATCTTCACGGCTGAGGCCAATCATGTTCTCCACGACAGTCACAAGGTCCCGCTCTGGGTGAAATGGTCACCTCTGATCGTGACGCTGATCGGCCTGCTTAGCGCCTGGTGGATCTATGTTGCCCGCGAGGGGATGGCGCGCCGCATGGCCGATGCAAAGAGCCCGGTGTGGAGTTTCCTGCACAACAAGTGGTATTTTGATGAGCTTTACGACCTGGTCTTTGTTCGCGGGGCCAAGGGTCTGGGGGACCTGTTCTGGAAGATCGGTGATGTGAAGATCATTGACGGCCTGGGTCCGAACGGGGCGGCTTGGGCCTCACTGAAATCCGCTGCCCGCCTGTCCAAGCTGCAGTCCGGCTATGTCTATTCCTATGCGTTCGTGATGCTGATCGGCGTGGCCGCCCTGCTTGCCTTCGTGATCTCTGAGTTTGGAGCGTGACCGTGCTGCCTATCCTTAGCATTGTCACCTTCCTGCCTCTGGTGGGTGCACTGGCAATCCTTCTCGCCAGGTTCGCGCTGAAGTCACAGGATGCTGCCGCTCCGGCGGCGAGATGGATCGCCATGGGAACCACCCTGGCTGTCCTGGCTGTATCGGTAGCCCTAGTAGCCCAGTTCGATCCGGCCAATCCCGGATATCAGTTTGTCGAATTGCATGGCTGGTTCGCCGGGGCCTCCTACCACCTTGGGGTAGATGGCGTTTCCATCCTCTTTGTTCTGCTGACCGCCTTCCTGATGCCAATCTGCATCCTGGCGAGCTGGAAGACGATCGAGACCCGTGTGGTCGAGTATATGATCCTGTTTCTTGTGCTGGAAACACTTGTGATCGGTGTCTTCACCGCTCTGGATCTCTTCCTTTTCTATATCTTCTTTGAAGGGACGCTGGTGCCCATGTTCCTGATCATCGGGATCTGGGGCGGGGCCAACCGTATCTATGCGTCTTACAAGTTTTTTCTCTACACCCTGTTGGGTTCCGTCCTGATGCTTCTGGCCATGCTCTGGATGGCCAATGATGCGGGAACGACCAGCATTCCTGAACTCAAGGCGCACAGCTTTGACCCTCGCTATCAGCCATTGCTCTGGCTGGCCTTCTTTGCCTCGTTTGCCGTCAAGATGCCGATGTGGCCGGTGCACACCTGGTTGCCCGATGCCCACGTTCAGGCTCCCACGGCCGGATCGGTGATACTGGCTGGCATTCTCCTCAAGCTTGGAGGTTATGGCTTCATTCTGTTCAACGTCCCGATGTTCCCGCTAGCGTCGCAAATGTTCCAGCCCATGGTTCTGACGCTGTCTGTGATCGCGGTCGTCTATACGTCTCTCGTGGCCTTCAGGCAGACAGACATAAAGAAGCTCATTGCCTATTCATCGGTGGCCCACATGGGCTTCGTGACGATGGGAATCTTTGCCGGAAACGAAATCGGTATGCAGGGAGCCATCTTCCAGATGCTCAGCCATGGACTGATTTCTGGAGCCCTCTTCCTGTGCGTCGGGGTGGTCTATGATCGAATGCATACCCGTGAGATCGCCTTCTACGGCGGGCTGACCAACCGGATGCCCTGGTATGCTGCCATCTTTCTTCTGTTCACGATGGCCAACGTCGGCCTTCCAGGTACGTCTGGATTTGTCGGGGAGGTCCTCACCATGACGGGGGCCTATCAGGCTTCAACCTGGGCGGCTCTGATCGCGGCCTCGGGCGTGATCTTCTCGGCCGTCTATGCCCTGACACTCTATCGCAATGTGATGTTTGGCGAGATTTCGAATCCCGCCCTGCAGACCATCAGCGACATCGACAGGCGGGAGCTTTTGATCTTTGTCCCTCTGATCGTGGGAACGATCTGGCTGGGTATCCAGCCCGACCTGATCCTTAACTATACAGCTGCCTCCGTTGACGCGGTCGTAGGTGCCTACCGCACCGCGACCGGCGGGTGAGACCGACATGCCTGATCTGATTTCTGCCCTTCATCTGACCAGCCCCGAACTTACCCTCGTTGTGGGCGGTATGGTGCTCCTGCTCATAGGGGCCTTTGCGGGCGACCGGGCGACCAAGCTTTTGTCCCTGGGGGCTGTGCTTCTACTGGGTGCAGCAGCCATCCTGGCCGCAGTCGGGCCTCAGGGGGTGGCGTTCAACGGGGCCTATGTGGCCGATCCTCTGGCGGTCTACGGCAAGGTGCTGATCTTTGGCTGTTCGGCGGTTGCAATCGTCCTGGGCACGGGCTGGATTGGTCGTCAGAAGATTGCCCGATTTGAATACCCGGTTCTGATTGTGCTCGCCTCGGCGGGCATGGGGATGATGGCCTCGTCCGGGGACCTCATCTCACTCTATGTCGGAATAGAGCTCCATTCACTCGCCCTCTACATTCTGGCGGCTTACCACCGTGATGATCTGAAGGCCTCAGAAGCCGGTCTCAAGTACTTCGTTCTTGGAGCGCTTTCATCGGGTCTTCTGCTTTACGGTGCCAGCCTCATCTACGGCTTCACCGGATCCATGAGGTTCGAGGATATTGCTGTTGTTGCTGCACAGGGTGACGTGGGGCCCGGGCTTATCTTCGGCCTCGTCTTCCTGATTGCCGGTCTGGCCTTCAAGGTCTCTGCAGCCCCGTTCCACATGTGGACCCCAGACGTCTATGAGGGGGCTCCCACACCGGTTGTGGCGCTGTTTGCAACAGCCCCCAAGGTGGCCGCCATGGTCCTGATTGCGCGCACGCTTGAGGGGCCCTTTGCAGGCATACAGGACCAATGGGCGCAGGTCCTGATCCTGATTGCCCTGGCGTCCTTTGTCGTGGGAGCTTTTGGCGGTCTGGCTCAGAAGAATATCCAGAGGCTTCTGGCCTATTCTTCGATTATCAATATTGGCTATGCGCTTTTGGCCATCGCGGCTGGCTCGGCGCTAGGCATTCAGGCAATGCTGCTGTTTATGACCCTTTATGTCATTGACCAGTTTGGCTTTTTCGCCGTCCTCCTGTCTCTGGCCCGCAAAGGAAAACCCGTTCGTCTGCTTTCGGGGCTGGCGGGGCTCAAGGCTGAGAAGCCACTGACGGCTGTGGCTCTGACGATCCTTGCCCTGTCCGTGCTCGGCATGCCCCCGTTTTCCGGTTTCTGGGCTAAGTGGGCCGTCTTTGGTGCGTCCGTAAACGCGGGCTACTGGATGGCGGCTTCTGCCGGTCTTGTGGCCTCGGTGGTGTCGGCCTTCTACTATCTGAGAATGATCAAGCTCATGTGGTTTGATGAGGCCGTGAAAGGCACCGAGCCCACAGACGTGGCGCCGATTGAGGCGAGGTGGATTGCCTGGGGCTGTGCAGCCTTTTCCTTCCCGCTTGTGATTGTGGCCTTGATCTGGCTTGAGCCATTGACCCGGGCAGCATCGGCCGGGTTCGGCGCAGGATAGGTGACGTCACCTCCAATCCTCGTTCTTGATAGCGTCGACTCCACCAATGCGGAGGCGCGTCGTCGCGCCGAAGCGGGCCAAACCGGGCCCTTATGGATCGTCGCGCGTACCCAGACGTCAGGACGCGGGCGAAGGGGGCGCGAGTGGATAAGTGACGAGGGTAACCTTGCGGCTACCCTACTGACAACGACACACAGATCCCCGGCCGAGGCGGCCCAGGTTTCCTTTGTCGCCTCCCTCGCGGTTGCGGAACTGGCAGAGGCCTTTGTGCCGCCCTCAAAGATTTCGATCAAATGGCCAAATGACGTCCTCGTTGAGGGGGGCAAGGTTTCCGGCATCCTGGTTGAGTCAGGTCATTATGGGGTTGTTGAAGCTAAGGCTCATCGTCTTTGGCTGGCCATCGGTATCGGAGTAAACCTGGCCCACGCGCCTCTTGGGACCGAGCGGCCTGCGACGTCTCTGGCTGCACATCTTTGCGGCGACATGGCCTCTCCTCCGGGCCTGGAGGACGCCAGTTCCATCCTCGCTTCGCGTTTTGCGGTCTGGCAGGAGCGTTGGGACAGGCTGGGCTTTGGAACGGTCATGCAGGCATGGACCGCTCGTACTCAGGGACTGTATGGACCCTGTAGGGTTCGTCTGGATCACGAAACCCTTTCGGGCACAGCCGATGGCGTCCAGGCCGACGGGGCTCTCAGACTTGTCCTGGCTGACGGTACGGTCAGGTTGGTGTCGGCAGGGGATGTGTTTTTCGGAGTGAGTGGCTGATGCTTCTGGCAATCGAACAGGGGAACACCAATACGCTGTTTGCCGTCCATGACGGCGTGAACTGGATTGCCCAGTGGCGTGCTGCAACAGAGGCATCCCGCACGGCGGACGAATATGCCGTCTGGCTAAGCCAGCTTCTGCACATGGGAGGGCTTGGTTTCGGAGACGTTACGGGCTGCATCGTGTCCAGCGTTGTTCCGCAGTCGATCTTCAATCTGAGAAATCTGTCCAGACGCTATATGAACGTTGAGCCTCTTGTGATCGGGGAGAATGCGTCGCTCGGCATTGAGGTCAGGATAGCCAAGCCAAGCGAGGCTGGAGCCGACAGACTGGTGAATGCGATCGGTGCGCATCTGGTCTATCCGGGAGATCTGCTCTTGATCGACAGCGGCACCGCCACCACCTTCGACATCGTGGCAGGTGATGGAGCCTTTGAGGGCGGGCTTATTGCTCCTGGTATCAACCTTTCCCTTCACGCCCTTCACGAGGCCGCAGCCAAGTTGCCCCGAATCGCGATCCAGAGGCCCGATCGGGTGATTGGCAGGGATACCGTGACCGCCATGCAGTCCGGTGTCTTCTGGGGCTATATCGGCCTGATCGAGGGTCTGGTGGGGCGAATAAAGGCTGAGTGGGGAAAGCCCATGACGGTCATTGGAACAGGCGGCGTTGCCAGCCTGTTTGAAGGGGCCACAACGAGTATTGACCGGTTTGATCCGGACCTGACCATCCGCGGGCTGCTGGAAATCTGGCACCGCAATCAAGATTTGAAAGTTGAATGAAAAAATCTGCCAACGACGAACTCGTCTTCCTGCCGCTAGGCGGGTCAGGGGAGGTAGGCATGAATCTGAATGCCTACGGGTATGGGCCTGAGGAAGACCGCCAGTGGATTGTCGTTGATGTCGGCGTGACCTTTGGAGATCTCTCCACGCCAGGTGTCGACGTAATCGTCCCCGATCCCACCTATCTCGAAAGCGAGACACTGCTCGGCATAATCCTGACACATGCCCATGAGGACCACATCGGGGCTCTGGGCTGGTTATGGACGCGGATCAAGGCTCCGCTCTATGCGACGCCTTTCACAGCGTTTCTCATCCGCGAGAAACTGCGTGAGGCCGGGATTCTTGATCAGGTGAACCTCATCGAGGTGCCCCTTGGCGGCACGATTTCGCTGGGGGCTTTTGAAGTCACCATGGTCACAATGGCACATTCCATTGCCGAGCCAAACGGTCTCGCTATCAAGACGCCCCTAGGAACGATTCTGCACACGGGCGACTGGAAGCTTGATGATGGCCCTGTCATCGGTCGCAACACCGATGCCGATGCCATCAAGGCCCTGGGTGATGCTGGCATTCTGGCTATGGTTTGTGATTCAACCAATGTCTTTGTCGAGGGATCGGCAGGCTCAGAGAGCGATGTCCGTGATTCCCTGTTCAGTCTGATTGGGGGATTGAAGACGGGCCGTATCGCTGTGGGCTGCTTTGCCTCCAACGTCGCCCGCATGGACAGCGTCATCGCCGCGGCCGAGGCGGCCGGCCGGCGTATCTTCCTCGCTGGCCGTTCAATGGGGCGCATAACCTCAGCGGCGAAACATGTGGGGCTGCTGCAGGGGACGAAAAAGTTTCTGTCGGATGAGGAAGCAAGGTCATGGCCTCCTGACCAGATACTCTACCTCTGTACCGGTAGTCAGGGAGAGGCCAACGCTGCACTTTCACGGGTGGCCAGCGGGACGCATCCTGTGGTCAAGCTGGGTCTTGGCGATCACTGTATCTTCTCATCACGCGTCATACCTGGAAACGAACTGTCCATTGCCCGATTGCAGGATCGCCTCTCAGATCGCGGTACGCGCATCTACACCGAGAAGGACCATCCGGGCATCCATGTGTCGGGACACCCCTGCAGGGATGAACTGCGTCAGATGTACGCCTGGGCGCGGCCTCAGATCGCTGTTCCCACCCATGGTATGCGTCGCCATTTGATGGAGCATGCCATCCTGGCTCGGGAGCTGGGGATTACGGAGACTGTGACGCCTCGGAATGGCGACATGGTTCGGCTTGCGCCAGGTCCGGCGGCCATCATTGATGAGGTTCCAAACGGCCGTCTTTATGTTGACGGTGGCATGCTCGTGACCGAACAGGGTGAGGCGCTGCGCGAGCGGCGCCATGCATCGACCAATGGTGTCCTGGTGGTTAGCTTTGCTCTGGATCGCATGGGCAAGATTGCGTCTGATATCGATGTTCGGGGTATCGGCCTGCCGGGCGACGACGCCCAGCCTCTTGGAGATGCGCTTGATGATCTTGCCGAACGGGTTGAACAGGTGGTCAGAAGCCTAAAGCGTGAAGCTGTGGACGACGATGTCGCAGTCGAACAAGCCGTAGCTCGTGTGCTTAAAAAGGCCAGTCAGCAGTATTGGAATCGCAGGCCGATCGTTGAGACCGTGATCCTGCGACTGTGATGACGCCTGGACTTTGATGAAAGGACATCTGTGATGCCCATCGGACCACTTACAATGGTGGCGATCTACCTGACTGTCTGGTGGACTGTGCTGTTTGCGGTTTTGCCTCTGGGTATGTCCCAGGAGGATCAGAAGCCCCCAACGGACGGTGCCCAGTGGGGGGCCCCTGCGAAGCCCGATCTGAAGCGAAAGTTCATCACCACCACCTGGGTTGCTGCCCTCGTCTGGGCCGTCATAATGGTGGTTATTGGAACCGGCGCGATGCCACTTCCCAATCTGGGATCGGCCTGAGCCTTTAAGACTGCCTAGCTTTCGCCCCTTAGAGGTGGCTAAAGCAGCTCCACTTTGCTGCGGCCTGTGGTCGCGCCATGCCTGAAACAACGGATCACGCCATGCGCCTGTCGCGCTACTTCCTTCCGACGCTCAAAGAAGCGCCTTCCGACGCCCAGATTGTCTCGCATCAGCTTATGCTGCGTGCGGGTCTGATCAAGCAGGAGGCGGCCGGTATCTATGCCTGGTTGCCTCTTGGGCTTAGGGTTCTGAAGCGGATCGAACAGATCGTGCGCGAGGAGCAGGAGCGGGCAGGGGCGGTTGAGCTATTGATGCCAACCCTTCAGCTGGCCGATCTTTGGCGTGAATCCGGGCGGTACGATGCCTATGGCCCGGAAATGCTCAGGATCACGGATCGTCACGAGCGTGAGCTGCTTTATGGCCCAACCAATGAAGAGATGATCACCGACATCTTCCGTGGGTTTGTGAAGAGCTACAAACAGTTGCCGCTCAACCTGTTTCACATTCAATGGAAGTTCCGCGATGAGCGTCGCCCCCGGTTCGGGGTCATGCGAGGACGAGAGTTCCTCATGAAGGATGCCTATTCCTTCGATCTCGACGAAGCCTCAGCGCGGCGGTCCTATAACCGGATGTTCATTGCCTACCTGAACACCTTCGCAAGGTTGGGTCTGAAGGCTGTGCCCATGCGGGCCGACACCGGCCCAATCGGAGGGGATCTCAGCCACGAGTTCATCGTGCTCGCTGAGACGGGTGAAAGCGCAGTGTTCTGCGATCGAAAACTGGTCGAAATGGAGGCTCCGGGAGCCAATGTCGATTGGGACGATCTTCAGGCTCTGGTCGATGAGCGGACCACTCTTTATGCCGCGACCGAGGAGATGCATGATCCCGCGCGGTTCGAAGCGGAAACCAGCGAGGTTGATCGGCTGTCTGCCCGGGGCATTGAGGTCGGGCACATTTTCTACTTCGGGGAGAAGTACTCGGCTCCCATGAAGGCTCGGGTCGCCGGACCCGATGGTCAGGATACAAATGTGCATATGGGCAGCTATGGCGTTGGGGTCTCAAGGCTGCTGGGAGCCATCATCGAGGCCAGCCACGACAGTCAGGGTATAATCTGGCCAGACGCTGTTGCCCCGTTTGATGTGGTCGTGATCAACCTGCGGTCTAACGATGAGGCTGTTTCAGCCGCCTGCGAACAGGCTGTGGCAAGGCTAGAAGCCCAGGGCAGGGACGTACTCTATGATGATACGGATGAACGCCCCGGCGGAAAGTTCGCAACAGCCGATCTGATCGGTGTGCCCTGGCAACTCACGATCGGTCCCAAGGGGCTTGCAGAGGGCGTTGTGGAGGTAAAGCGCCGTGCGACGGGCGAGAAACAGACGGTCTCGCTCGAAGCGGCCCTGGAGCTGATCGGTTGACCGAGACCGGTACTCCACCTCGACGCCCTGCGGGACCGTTTTCCAGTTGGGAAGTTGGTCTTGCGCTCCGCTATCTGCGCGCAAAGCGCAAGGAGGGCGGGGTGGCACTCATTGCGATCATAAGCTTTGTCGGGATCATGCTTGCGGTGGCCGTACTCATCAGTGTGATGAGCATCATGGCAGGCTTTCGGGCGGAACTGCTTGGCCGAATGCTATCATTCAACGGCCATATGTATGTTCAGGGTGCAGTCCTGACGGCAGAGGATCGCGATGCCGCACTGGGCCGGCTCGCGCAGGTGCCCGGGGTTGTGAGTGTTAGCCCGATCGTGGAGGCTCAAAGTCTGATCCGTGGGGGTGGTTACACCACGGGTGCGCTTGTGCGAGGTCTCAGGCCGGAGGATCTGGCTTCCATGCAGTATGTGGCCGGCAGCCTCACGCCTGAAGCGCGCGCAGGCTTCGGAAAGGGAGCCTATGGTGGCGATGGCATCCTGATGGGGCAGGCCTTGATGGATCAGATGGGGTTGCGGATCGGGGATCCGGTAACCCTCTATTCGCCAACAGGGGCAGATAGCGCGTTTGGGAACCTTGGGGGGCTTGAGAAAACCTATTTCATTGAGGGCGCCTATTCTTCAGGGACGGCCGACTACGACCGCGCCTATGTTTTCATGCCGCTCGAACAGGCTCAGCTTTTCTTCGGTAAGGAGGGGGTCTGGGATGTGATCGAGATGAAGATCGCGGATCCTGACAATGTTGGCCAATACCTGCTGGCCGTTCAGCAGGCTGCAGGCACGGGATCACTGGTCACGGACTGGCGCCAGCGCCTTGCGGCCTTCTGGGGGGCACTGAAGGTCGAGCGCGTGGCGATGAGCATAATCCTTGGTCTTGTCGTTGCCATCGCGGCTATGAATATCATCTCCGGTATCGTGATGCTGGTGAAGAACAAGGGGCGCGATATCGCCATTCTTCGCACGATTGGCGCCAGCCCGGCTTCAATCCTACGCATCTTCTTCATGGCCGGTGCCTCCATCGGTGTGGCGGGCACCTTGGCAGGGCTGGCCTTGGGGCTTCTGTTCTGTCTCAATATTGGTTCGATCCAGCATTTCCTGGAATGGGTTACCGGGGTCCAGCTCTTCAACGCCGATGTCTATCAGCTCGACGCTATACCGGCGCTTGTTGATCCCGTTGATGTAGGCTGGGTAGCCGTCTGGTCCTTGCTGATGAGTTGCCTGGCCAGCCTGCCACCGTCTTGGAATGCCTCGCGCATCGATCCCGTCGAGGCCTTGCGTTATGAGTAGTCCTGTTCTCTCTTTGCGTGGCGTTGAGCGCACCTACCAGACCGCGCGTGGTACCCTGACCGTTCTGAAGGGGGTTGATCTCGATGTCATGCCGGGTGAGATCGTAGGTTTGATCGGACCTTCAGGCTCAGGGAAGTCCAGCCTTCTTCACGCAGCGGGGCTTCTGGAGAGGCCCAGTGCAGGAACCGTCTGCATCGATGGAGAGGATGTCGGCAGTCTGGATGAGCGCAGCCGCACACAGATACGCCTGAATCGTATCGGGTTTGTCTATCAGTTCCATCACCTTCTTCCTGAGTTTGACGCCCGCGACAATGTCGCCCTGCCAATGCGCATTGCCGGCATGGGCGAGACTGAGGCACGTCGCAGGGCTGTGACTGTACTGACGTCCCTTGGACTGGGTGAGCGAACCACACATCAGCCCGCCCAGCTTTCTGGCGGAGAACAGCAGCGGGTTGCGGTTGCGCGCGCCCTTGCCAACAGTCCGCGGTTGCTGCTTGCCGATGAGCCGACCGGAAACCTGGATCCAAACACAAGCCAGTCGGTCTTCGAGGCTCTGAGGGACCTGGCCCACACCACGGGCGTTGCTGCACTCATAGCGACACACAATATGGAGCTGGCGGGTCATATGGACCGGGTCTTTGCCATCAAGGACGGGCTGCTGGTGCAGCGTGCAGCTGAAAGCCATACCTACTGAGCGGTTTCAGGATCCCAGATTAGGGCCTTATGGGCATTCAGTGCAGGGTCAGCCCCCGACCCCCTGTGCCGGACAGCTGCTCTAGCGACGATGAGACTGAAGAACCAAAGGAAGCCTGGCCTCATCGAGATAGGCTGAGAAGACACCGGCCTGTCCGTTTGGTGGGCAAACAGGGTTCGGCGGCTTGACGTGAACAAAAGGCCAACATAGAACATACCCGGAACAAACATTTGGACTGGGGATAAGTCGATGTTGAGACTGGTGCGTGAGATGCTGTCGCTTGCATCGTGCGGTGGGTTTGTCTGGATGGTTTGGCAGGTAGCGCAACTGGCGGCATGAGTCGTACCGGGCCTGTGTTTGAGGAGCGGGCTATTACTGTTGCTGTCGATACGAGCGGGATTTCGGATGGGTTCGTCCATCTGCGGGTCCGGTCCGCCTATTCCCTGCTCGAGGGTGCCATCAAGGCCGCCAAGGTCCCGCTCCTGGCTCAATCGATGGGAATGCCGGCGGTTGCAGTCGCAGATCGAGCCAATCTCTTTGGGGCGCTCGAGTTTTCTGAAGCTGCCAAGGGTTTAGGGGTTCAGCCCATAATTGCCTGCAGCCTGCCGGTTTCGGGTATTGGGGGGCGTGTATCGGACCGCTGGGCGAAGATGCCGACCGTCGTTCTCATAGCTCAGGACGAGCAGGGATGGCAGAATCTCTCGGCCCTTTCGTCTGCGGCCTATCTCGATATCGAGGCTACGGACGAACCGCATGTCCCTTGGGCTTTGGTATCTGAGCGTTCGAGCGGCCTCATCCTTCTTTCCGGCGGTTCTGATGGACCGGTGGATCCCCTGTTTGTTCAGGGAAGACCAAAGGATGCCCATGAGGCGCTTGAAGAGATGGCGCGCGTATTCGGCGATCGCTTCTATGTTGAACTGCAAAGACACGGCCTAGCGTCACAGTCGGTGGCTGAGGGGGGGATGATTGACTGGGCCTATGACCGGGGTGTTCCGCTGGTGGCCACCAACGACGTTCATTATGCCAAGTCCGGCCAGGCCCATTCTCATGACGCTCTGCTGTGCATAGCAGACGGCGCCTTTACCGGGCAGGACGATCGCCGCAGGATTACGGACCAGCATTGGTTCAAGTCATCGGCCGACATGCGAAAGCTGTTTTCCGACCTCCCAGAAGCTTGCGACAACACAGTTGATATTGCCCGGCGTTGTGCCTTTCTGGTCAAGACGCATCCACCGATCCTGCCGAGGTTTGATACAGGAGACGGCCGCTCGGAATCCGATGAGCTGATGCATCAGGCGAGGGAGGGTCTGGCTGAGCGATTGAAGCAGGTCACTCCGGCGGCACCTGAGGAGGACTATTGGAAGCGGCTAGAGTGGGAGGTATCCATCATTCAGCAGATGGGGTTCCCCGGCTATTTTCTCATCGTGGCTGACTTCATCAAATGGGCAAAGTCGCACCAGATCCCCGTTGGTCCCGGCCGGGGTTCGGGGGCCGGATCGCTTGTTGCCTGGGCCTTGACGATTACGGATCTCGATCCCTTACGCTTTGGTCTGCTGTTCGAGCGCTTCCTTAATCCTGAGCGGGTGTCGATGCCCGACTTTGATATCGACTTCTGTCAGGAGCGTCGTGAGGAGGTCATTGAATACGTCCAGGCGCGATATGGGCGTGATCGTGTGGCCCAAATCATAACGTTTGGTACTCTTCAGGCACGGGCAGTCCTGAGGGATGTGGGGCGTGTTCTCCAGATGCCTTTGGGTCAGGTAGACCGTCTGGCCAAGATGGTACCGGCCAATCCGGCCAATCCGGTTACCCTTGCCCAGGCCATCGAACTCGAGCCCCGTCTCAAGGAGGCGAGGGATGCCGAGGCCTCCGTAGCCACTCTGCTGGCGACCGCGCTTGAGCTTGAGGGGCTTTACCGCAACGCCTCGACCCATGCGGCTGGGATTGTGATTGGCGACAGGCCGCTGGTTGAACTTACGCCGCTCTACAAGGATCCACGATCAGATATCCCGGCCACGCAGTTCAATATGAAATGGGTGGAGCCTGCAGGCCTGGTGAAGTTCGATTTCCTGGGCCTGAAGACACTGACCGTCTTGGATCGCGCTCACGGGTTTCTGGCCCGGCGGGGGGCGGCGCGCGACTTCAACCTGCTGCCGCTTGATGATGCTCCAACCTATGAGCTTATGGCGTCAGGCCAGACGGTCGGTGTCTTCCAGCTTGAATCTCAGGGCATGCGCGACACTTTGCGCAAGATGCGATGCGGATCCATTGAGGAGATAACCGCACTGATCTCGCTCTACAGGCCCGGCCCCATGGAGATGATCGACACCTATATAGACAGGAAGTTTGGTCGCTCGGAGGTGGATTATCTTCATCCCTCCCTGACCGAAGTCCTGACCGAAACCTATGGTGTCATCATCTACCAGGAGCAGGTGATGAAGATCGCCCAGGTGCTGGCTGGCTATAGCCTGGGTGAAGCTGACCTGCTGCGTCGGGCCATGGGAAAGAAGAAGAAGGAGGAGATGGATTTCCAGCGGGCCCGGTTTATTGCCGGGGCCCTCGAAAAGGATGTCCCCGACGTCCAGTCAGGATCAATTTTCGATCTGGTGGCCAAGTTCGCGGGCTATGGTTTCAACAAGTCACATGCCGCCGCCTATGCTTTGATTTCCTATCAGACGGGGTGGCTCAAGGCGAACCATCCGGTCGAGTTTTTTGCAGCCTCAATGTCGCTGGACCTGTCAAACACCGACAAGCTGGCGGTCTTCTATCAGGATGCACGCAAGTTCGAGGTGAAGGTCAACCCACCTGACGTAAACTCCTCATCGGCTGACTTTGATGTATCTTACGAAGGCGAGAAGGGGGCTGTGCTTTATGCCTTAGGTGCCATTCGCAATGTTGGCCTTGAGGCTATGAAACATCTGGTCGAGGTTCGTGAATCCGGCGGGCGTTTTTCCGACATCTTTGACTTCCTCGAGCGGGTCGATCCTCGGGCTGTCAACAAGAGGGCACTGGAGGGGCTTGCCAAGGCCGGGGCCTTTGATGCGATCCACTCCAATCGCAGGCAGATTGTCGAACAGGCTGATGTCCTCATGGCCTACTGCCAGTCCGTCGCTGCAGATCGCAGTTCGGCTCAAGTCTCTCTCTTTGGTGCAGACCAGGCGCATGCCGCACGCCCCAGGCTGAGAAGCGTCGAGCCCTGGATTGGTCCAGAGCAGCTTGATCATGAGCTTTCGGCGGTAGGTTTCTATCTTTCGGGCCATCCACTCGAAGACCTTATCCCGGCACTGAAGCGCAAACGGGTTGTCTTTGTTGCCGAGGCAACCGCTCTTGCCGAGGCCGGACATGAAGCCTTCATGATGGCAGGTGTGGTCAGGCGTAGGCAGGAGCGCGCCAGTGCGCGCACGGGTGAAAAGTTTGCCTTCGTCGCCTTTTCCGATCCGACCGGAGAGTTCGAATGTCTCTTTCCGCCCGAACAACTCCGCAAGTGCCGTGAGGTGCTGGAGGTGGGGGCTGCCGTAATGGTCAGGATCCGCGCCAAGTCTTCGGATGGAGAGGTTCGCTTCTTTGGTGATGAGGCCAGCCCCCTGGACAGTGTGATCGATGATTCCACTGCGGCCCTGCGCGTGCATGTATCCGCCAGGACCGTCGATCCATCCGCCATCAGGCTACGCCTGGACCGCGCCGCGTCTGCTGCGGGCCTTGCCAACGCAAACGCATCGGCAAGGGGCGGGGAGGTCATGCTGATTGCCAGTCTGGACGGACGCCACGAAGTGGAAATGCGACTTCCGGGACGGTACCGACTGGATGCAGCCCTAAGAGGAGCACTCAAGACCGCACCAGGCGTCCTCATGCTTGAGGATGCCTGATCACGGCTTGCAAAACGGCCTGGTCGGGTTGAGTGGCTTTTGATCCGGTCGTTCGATCCTTATCCAATGGTCATCGGGTTTGCCCCTGATTTGAGCCTGGCGGTCGGTCCCTGAGCCACTTGGCAAGTGTCTATCTCCTGTGAGGCAGGGTGCCGGGGTTTTGCAACGACCCAGGCTCCATCTAAGCCCTGACTTGCCTTTTTGTGGCAATCCGCCTATTGCACCGCCCACTTCACACGCAGGCGTGGCGCAGATCGGGGAGACATCCCGGTATGGGCCGTTCCGAGGTGCCATTCGGCACTTTACCCGCCTGCGGCGGATTGATCGGAAAAAGGACTTTCATAATGGCACTGCCTGACGTTTCCATGCGCTCGCTCCTCGAAGCGGGAGCCCATTTCGGCCACCAGACCCATCGCTGGAACCCGAAGATGGAGCGCTATATCTTTGGATCGCGCTCAAACATTCACATCATCGACCTGTCACAGTCGCTTCCGCTGTTCCACCAGGCGCTCGTCGCTGTTCGTGAAGTTGCGGCCAAGGGCGGTCGTGTTCTGTTCGTAGGCACCAAGCGTCAGGCTGCTGACCCGGTCGCCGAAGCCGCCAAGCGCTGCGCACAGTACTATATGAACAACCGCTGGCTCGGGGGCACCCTGACGAACTGGCGTACGGTTTCCGGCTCGATTGCTCGTCTGCGCGAGCTGGAGCAGCTTTTGGAATCCGGTGGTGACGGCCGCGTCAAGAAGGAACTGCTCAATCTGCAGCGGGAGAAGGACAAGCTCGAACTGTCTCTCGGCGGCATCAAGGACATGGGTTCCATCCCTGACATCATGTTCGTGATCGACACGAACAAGGAAGCCATTGCCATCCAGGAAGCCCGCAAGCTCAATATTCCAATCATTGCGATCCTTGACACCAACTCCGACCCCGATGGCATTACCTATCCGATCCCGGGAAATGATGATGCGGCCCGCGCGATCCAGACCTACTGCGATCTGATCGCAGATGCGGTTCTCGATGGTCTGGCAGCCGGAGCATCCCAGTCGGGTATCGATCTTGGTGCTGCCGTCAATCCGGTCGAGCCCATGCTCGCCGAAGCGTCTGCTCCGGTAGCCGCTGAGGTCGCACCGGCTGGCACCGAGGCCGTAGCCGAGGAAATGCTTGCCGCCTCTGGTGAAGACGCAGCGCCCGAAGCTGAGGGTACTGCAGCTGAGGAAGTCTCCGCCTAAGACGATCAATACCCTTCCGGGGCTGATCAGAGCTTGAGACGGGTTTGGCCTGCATAGGGCCCTATGCCTTTCTTCTACGGCTCTGATGTCCCGGATGGGTCGGGTC
>JBFZCB010000016.1:0-8375 GCA_041308165.1 Caulobacterales bacterium | reverse complement strand
GGCGAGGCGGCAGCCCTCTACACCCTATCCAAAACCCGGGTGTTCATCTGGCGGTGTGCGGCTCGAGAGATGGAGGGTTCCGGGCCCGCATTTGCCCGAGTTGAACTTGAGCACCCTGGCTATGTGGCCGGGAGCGGGATGATTGAACCGGAGGTCGGAGTGGCTAGATGACGCCGCTCGAACGCCTGAATGGAAGGCCCATGTTGCCGCGTCGCGCCATCTCAGCCTGCTCTGAGCCAGAAACTGCTCATATTTACGTGGTCACAAGCATAGAAAATGCTCACGTATTTGTGTTAAATCTTCGATCAGATTGGACACGTGAACATGGTCGCCGCCCACACCGCTCTCGCTATCAAGAGCCTCGACAAACGTTTCGCCGCAATCCGCGAGGCGCGCATTGCCACACCGCCGCGCGGCTGGCTTCGCGCTGTTCGTGAGGCTCTCGGGCTATCCTCGCGCCAACTGGCAGAGCGTATGGGCGCAGCGCCGTCCCGTGTGACAACGCTGGAAAAGGCAGAGGTGACGGGTGGGACCACTCTGCGCTCCCTTCGTGAAGCCGCAGAGGCAATGGATTGTACCCTTGTCTACGCCATCGTGCCCAAGACGACGCTCGAAGCGATCCGTCGCGGACGCGCCGGCGCCATTGTGGATCAGGAACTTATCAGCCTTCACCATACGATGAGGCTGGAGAACCAGGCCGTCGGCTGCGACGAACTCCAAGAAGCCCGCCAACGCCTCATTGATGATCTGCTCGCCGGCTCACCGCGACGCCTTTGGGATGCGCCATGATCGACGCGCCTCTCGACGGCGATGATGGGGCCAATACACCCCTCGCCCACGAGGAGCGTCAGCAGCTCCGCCTGTCCTACATCACGACAGGCGGAGAGTTGAACGAAGCCGAGCAAGCCAACATCGCTCAGGCCATGCTTTGGCTTCGAGGGATCAGAAGAGAGGTCGTCGACGAAGATTTTCTGTGCGAGCTGCATAGCCGCATGTTCAGCGAGGTGTGGCGGTGGGCCGGTGGCTACCGCACTACTGAACGCAATATCGGCGTCGCCGCCCATCTGATCCCGATAGAAATGCGCCATCTCCTCGGCGATGTCCGTTTCCAGATAGATCACGATAGCTATCCGCCCGACGAACTCGCTGTGCGATTCAGCCATAGGCTTGTGGCCATCCATCCTTTTCCAAACGGCAACGGACGGCACTCTCGATTGGCGGGTGACAGGCTCGCCATGCAGCTTGGCCAAAAGGCCTTCACTTGGGGGCGCAACAGTCTCGTTGATCCAGGCGTGACCCGGACCGCCTACGTCACGGCGCTACAGGCCGCAGACAATCACGATTACGAACCCTTGATCGAGTTCGCACGATCATGACGCCAAGACGGGTTCCAGATGAGGCCAACTAAGCAGTTTGAAGCACTGCGGTCCCTGTCGATCCTGCCCGATCAGGATCGGCAAGCTGGGCTCCGACCTGCGTAGGAAGGGATCGTTTCCGCTCGCGTGGATCGTTTTCCGATTCCAGCAAGTCCTGCCGGATTTCGGTTTTTCAGACTTTCCGTAACCCATTGATCCGTTTGAGATCACTGCGGGTTTGTTTTGTAGTTATATAGCGGATTTTATTGACAAAAATAAAGCTTCCCAAGCTTTTCGTGCGGGTTCGATTCCCGCCGCCCGCTCCAGCGGAAACCCTCCCAAGGGGACACGATTGGCCCTTAGGGCCTTCACCTGTACATCAGATCATGGATCATCGTTCAGTCATTACGCCCAACGAATAGCTGGTACTTCGGCCCCCGCCAGGATCCTTCGTGAGAATGCCCCTAGCGACCAGATCTCCGATGTCACGCAAGGCGGTATCGGGTGACGTCTTGGCCATTGCTGCCCACTTCGATGTAGTGAGCTTGCCTTCGATTCCATCGACCAACCGGTTGAGTATCCTGTGCTGGCGGTCATTCAGTCTTTCGTTCTCGACGGCTTTCCAGAAGCGCGCCTTGTTTAGGACCCGACCGAGGATGTGTTCCGCTCCGTCAAAGGCTGCATCGAGACAGTCAAGGAACCACGTCAGCCACCCGGTGACGTCCAGATCTCCCTTCTGGGTCGCCTCAAGGATGGCATAGTAGCCCTTCCGGTCGGCCCGGATCTGGGCGGACATGCTGTAGAACCGCTGCGACGTGCCTTCCGAGCGAGCAAGTGCCATGTCCGCAATGGCGCGGGCAATCCGGCCGTTGCCGTCCTCGAACGGATGGATGGTGACGAACCACAGGTGAGCCAAGGACGCCTTGACCACCGGGTCGATGGACTGGTCCACGTTGAACCAGTGCAGGAAGGCTTTCATCAGTCCTGGCAGTCGATCGGCTGCTGGGGCTTCATAATGGACCCACTCTCGACCGATCGGACCCGAGACAACCTCCATCGGCCCAGACGCCGCCGTTCGCCAGTCACCGACGGTGATCCTTGTCATGCCACTCCGTCCGGTCGGGAAGAGGGCGGCGTGCCATGCGAATAGGCGATCCGCTGTGAGGGGCATCTGATTGTTCTGGGTGGCGTCCAGCATCATCTCGACAACGCCTTCGACGTTCCGGTCGGACGGTACGAGGCCGGCGATGTCCATTCCGAGGCGGCGTGCGATGGACGAACGAACCTGGTCCCGGTCAAGGATCTCGCCTTCGATCTCGCTGGACTTGATGACGTCTTCGGTCAGGGTGACCAGGACAGCCTCTTCCTGGAAGGGGAACCCATGTGTCTGCATCTGACCGATCAGGCGACCCTGACGATGCCGAATGGCAGCTAGGCGCACAGTCAGCGCGGCTTCGTTCCACCTGAACTCTGGCCAGTCGTCGAGATCGTGGATGTACTTGGGCATCATTCACCGCTCATTATGCGGAGAATATGCGCGCTAATCTCCGCATGATCAAGACAATCGACGCATTAAATGCGGAGATTAGCGCCTCCATTCTCCGCACACCATCATGATCGACATCGGAATGTGAGCAGCTGGACCCTGAAACTCGAGACGGCTAAGCCAGAATACGTTTTGTGCTGCGGTCGTAACCCATTGATCTCGCTCAAACCCGAAAAGGCCTGTTTTGCGATTATCTATCTGTTATAGTTGACATATTTTGAGCTTCCAAAGCTCTTCGTGCGGGTTCGATTCCCGCCGCCCACTGCAGCCCTTAGTTAGAAAGGCGCGTGCCCGTCATCATGCCGCCATTGGGGCCGACACCTGCAGGGACAGGGACGTCACTGTCTTCGTAGTTTGCATTGATCCTGAGAGATGCGTCTTGTTCCAGCCGGATCTCCTTGGCAACCACGACCGTCCAGTCACTTTGCTCCGCGGCCACGCCGTTGCCGTTGACGCTCAGGAATCCGTTGCGTGCGTAGACGACGCCAAGCAGGCGTTTGACCCTGCCCCCGGGAATGGAAATGTCGGGCTGGTTTCCCGCGATTGTTGCCATCACCATCCCTGCGTAGGTCCCGCTTTTGCGACCGACCAGATCGATACTGATAAATGGCCCTGTGAACCTTGGATCAGACCCATGGTCAAAAAAGAGGAAGACGTCGTCGCCAATCAGTCTCGCGGTGCCGATCAGAGAGAGGTCCTTGTAGAACAGGTGAACGCCTGGTTGCAGGATCAGGGTCGTCACGTTCATGACCCGGATTGGAAAGCAGTGAAATCCTGGAGCAAGATAGTGTGTCTTGTTGTCTGAGTAGACGATTGCACCGCCCTGACCAGGGTTGGGGTTTTTCGCTTTGCAAGAACTGAGCGACGGAAAGGCCATCGAGGCAAAGGGATCCTCGATCGGAACTGCGCCCTGGCCAGCAGTCGGTGTAATCCCGGTCCCGGTCACTCCACGCACGGTCTGGACCAGTGATGCACGGATCGAACCCGAATTTCTTGTCAGAATGTTGCTGTTTGAATGCACCATACATTCAGGAGCCGTCAGTCTCGAGGCGCCTACACTCGATATGGCGTTCAGTGCACTCGCGGTACCTGTGCCGATAGCGCACAGCGGAGTTTGGCCGACAGGTGAAGCTGTGGCACCGGCAGAGAAGTGCCACCCGCCGGGTGGAAGCATGCTCCCAAAGAAGGACGGACGATGGCCGTTCAGCGTCACCTGTAAACGGCGGCCATCCGTTGCCTCGGTCACGACATAGGTCGCAGTGACGGTTGGAGCGCCTGACCATTCGCTGATTGCGCCCTTGACGAAATCCTCAGCGCTCTGCTCGGCAAGGATCTTGTCCGCTGCAAGGGTGAGGGAGCGGGCACCCGCTAGGGCAGCACCGTCGGCGATTGATTCCAACCTGGACTTGGAGGCGCTGACGGCCATCAGGTCGATGGATCCGACGCTCAACAGAGCGATGAATGGCACAGCCAAAGCAAACTTTACGGCAATAGAGCCGCGCTTATCCGTGAGAAGCCCTTTGAGGCAAACGAAGATACTGTTCACGCGAAGCCCCCCACGGTCTTCTAGAATTCCAGAACTATCAAAGCTTGAAGGGTATGGAAGTCAGGTTAATGCTTGCTTGGACCAAGACCCGATTCTCTGGTTCTGGTCAAAGTGGTGCTTTGTCGCTACTCGAAGTTCACTTCCTCATGAACTTGCAACTTCAGGTTTTGGTAAGGGGAACAAACCAAATCCTGGACACTGACTTTGTCGATTGCAGCTTTGCGCATGGCAGTGTCGCAGGCACCCTACCCTGAGTGGGTGTCACCCGTTTTGTGACCCACGATCGCCTCGGCGACCTCATTATGGACTGCAGCCGCGCAAAGCCGAGGCACCCTTGTGTGTCGACTAGGATGAAACACCAGTCTCCCGGGCTCGTCAGGATCGGTGTCTTCAATCCTGACCATCTGCCTCGGAAAGATGTTGGACGGCTCGAGGCTCTAGTGGCCATGCCTGTCCAACTCCAGCTCATCAAAAAGACGTATGCCTTCACAAGCGCGTTCTTTTCGACCCAAGCAAGGAGGGTGAGAGTCATCAACTCCCGATGCGGAGGGACCCTTTCAATGAGAAGCGTGCGCCTTGATGTCTTGGCCATGTCCTTCGTTGCGCACGCGGGAGACGTCGAGTTCATCGTCGTCATGAGGTCGGCGAACGCCAAGCCACAAGCCTCGTAGAGGCGCGTTCCTGTCAAGGCTCATATCAAAAGCATGCCGCACTCCGGTCTTTCAGTCGATAAGTCCCGGGCCGGTTGCCCGCGTTCTGATCCAGCACTTCACAACCGGTGAAAAGCGGTCGATCGAATAGGCGCTGCTTCTTCGTGACGGTGAAACCATGTCTCTATTCACAAACATAAGCCCGCGTGGCGTCTTCATCACGATGCCGAGGACTGGGTTGTCCTTAAAACGGCCAACTCCGGCACCTGCTAGCCGCAGATCCGGATCCTTGATGAGCGCACTGCCAATCTGGACATTCAGACCGAGGAGATCATTTGGGACTTCGTCGCGCAGTCTGCGATCACCCGGATCGTGGCCACCCTCCGCCCACAGCTACTTAAGGGCGCTGACCGGGTGCAGACGGTGAAGGGCCCATAGGATTATTCCAGGGTCTTGCTGGATTAATCATCGGGTTGACTGTCTCGACGGCCTCGGCTCCCTCAGCCTAGTCCCAAGCCTGATCCAGAGCTCTGTTTTCAACGATCGCAGCTAGGCCGTGCCCTAGGGTCGAGCCGGGCGCTCAGCATCTCGTGAGCGGGCCTCCAGTCGATGCCGCGTTCAGCCAGCCAGCTATCGTTGAAATAGGTATCGGCGTAACGTTCCCCACCATCGCAAAGAATAGTCGCAACGGAACCCGACTGCTTGGCCGCATCCATCTCGGTGAGCAGGACCGAGCTGGCCCAGATATTCGTGCCGGTCGAGCCGCCGACGCGCCGGCCCAGCCTTTCGCTGACCCAGCGCATGGCACCAATAGACTGCGCATCGGTGACGGTGCACATACGGTCTATGAGGCGGGGCAGAAAGCTGGGCTCAACCCGGTGGCGACCAATGCCTTCTATGCAGGAGCCACATCCGTCCTCGTTATGGAGGATCGAGGGATCGGCGTGATGTCGATGGAAGACCGAATGGTCCGGATCGGCGACGCAAAGGCCCACGTTCAGGCCCTGGTAGCGAATGAAGCGGCCCAGGGTTGCCGAGGTCCCGCCCGTTCCGGCTCCACAGATGACCCATGTGGGTTCGGGAAATCTCTCCGCTGCCATCTGGCCAAAGAGGCTTTTGGCAATGTTGTTGCTGCCTCGCCAGTCTGTTGCCCGTTCGGCATTGGTGAACTGATCCAGATAATGCCCGCCCAGCTCTGTTGAGAGCTTGCTGGCAACATCGTGAGCCAGGCCACCATGATCCACCACATGAACTTCACCTCCGTATTTCCGGATAGCATCCAGCTTTGGCTGCGCGGTGGTACGCGGGACGACGGCAATGAAGCGCAGGTTCAGAAGTCGCGCAAAATAGGACACCGATACAGCTGTCGAACCGGATGAGGCTTCTATGATGGGGGTGTCTGGCCCTATCCATTCGTTGCACAGGGCATCGATGAACAGGGACTGGGCCAGCCTGTGTTTTAGGCTCCCTGTCAGATGGATCGATTCATCCTTCAGGTAGAGATCGATATTCGGATAGGCCGTTAATGGGACGCGGATGAGCTCCGCTTCAGACGCCCTGTTTGCGTCAGTCTTGATCCGGCGAATGGCGTCGATCAGCCAGGCCCTGTTATCGCATTTCTGCGCTGTCATTCTTTAACCGTGAGACGTGGCCGGCCTGATCCGGCAGCAAAAGGGGTGTGCAGGCACCCGTTGCACTGGCGAGCCGAGTGTTCGGGCGACCCCTGTCGTCCGTCCCACGTAATGCCGGACCTGCAGTCCAAGACTAGGGGGGGTTAGAGACGAAAACTTCATCGAAAATTCGAGACATGCGGCTAAATATGGGACAAATGTCTCATTGATTTCAGCAGGCTTGGGATTGATAGTTCCTGGGAACAAATGGATGTTCAGACTTCCAATCCATCGTTCCAGCCGGGAATAGGCCGATGAAGTCCAAGATGAGCCTCGTCGCCAAGGCCCGCGCCGAACCCGCCTCTGGGGTCGGGTGGAGGTTTTTTGGGCGGGCTGGAGGCAGGCCGTGATCGACATCGACGAGGCGGACGTACGTATTCTGGAAGCCCTTCAGGCGGACGGTAGTCTTTCCGTCAATGCGCTTTCTGAAGTGGTCCACCTTTCAAGCAATGCGTGCTGGCGGCGCATGAAGCGTCTTGAGGAGTGCGGTGCAATCAAGAGGCGGGTCGCACTGGTCAACCCGGACCTTTTGGGCATGCCCATGATCGTCTTCGTCAATCTCAAGGCCAAGGAGCATTCCCAGGAATGGCTGCTGCGGCTGGTTGAAGTCGTCAGATCCATCAAGAACGTGGTTGAGTTCTACCGTATCGCCGGAGAAGTGGATTACATCCTCAAGATCAGGGTCAAGGACATCTCGGAGTACGATGCGGTCTATAAGGCCATCATATCGAAGGTTGAGATTACCGATATCAGCTCCTCGTTCTCGATGGAGGAGATCATTTACACAACTGCTGTGCCCGTACGGCCGACCAAATAGTCAGACCCCGCTCCAGTGCCTGACCTTTCGGCCTGACCACAGTGCTTGGGCTTGGAGCGCGCCAATCTGGCATGGATCGGCTTAGCAGGCACGATCACTCGTGCTGTCGGCGATCGCCTGGATCCTGGCTGAACAGGACGGGAGTTTTGGCCCGGCTGGGCAAAATGTTGCGGTAGGCCTTCGAAAACATCGCATGTACATCCCAAAATTTTCTCCCAATGCCGAAAAAACGGTGATGATCGTGCGCAGATATAGCGTAGGCTGTATGGACTGGAAGCTGCCTCGGCATAGGGGAAGAGTGGCTGGCCAGCGATCCACGGGGCTAACCTGACGAGAACCCAAAGGGCTTTTCGGGCACCCGTCTCATACAGATGGAGGGGATTCCATGACCACGAGAGCCGTCGCTCGCTGCCTGATGTTTACGTTTACAGCGCTGGCCTTGCCAGGTGCTGCCTTTGCCCAGCAAGGGCTCCAATCCGGCCCGGAGCAATCGACAGAGGTCGATGAAGTTGTGGTCGTCGGTTCACAGATTCAGGGTTCCAAGATCACCGCTGCCCTGCCGGTCACGCGTCTGGATCGCGAGACGATCGATGCTGTTGCGGCCATCAGCGGCGACGATCTCTACCGCTCCATTCCGCAAATGGGCGATGTATCGTTCAACTCGACCAATGGCGCGACGAGCAGCAACTTTGCCCGCGGTGATGTCGGATCGGTCAACCTGCGCAATCTTGGGGTGGGGAACACCCTTGTACTCCTCAACGGGCGAAGGCTCGTCTCTCACCCGAGCAGCC
>JBFZCB010000015.1:0-12000 GCA_041308165.1 Caulobacterales bacterium | reverse complement strand
CCATTGGCGAGGCAGCCGTAGACGACATAGGTGTGACCTGTCACCCAGCCTACGTCCGCCGTGCACCAGAAGACCTCGCCCGGACGGTAGTCGAAAATGAGTTCATGGGTCCAGGAAGCCCAAAAAAGATAGCCTCCGGTTGTATGGAGAACGCCTTTTGGTTTGCCGGTAGAACCCGACGTATAGAGGATGAAGAGGGGGTCCTCTGCATTCATGGGCTCGCAAGGGCAATCGTCGGCTACATCCTTGATGGCCTCTTCGTAACGAACGTCACGGCCATCGATGAAACCCACTTCACTGCCGGTGTGCGTGATCAGAAGAACCTTTTCGACCCCGAACTCTCCGGGGATCTTGGCCAGCGCCTCGTCCACATTGGCTTTCAGGGGAACCGTGCGCCCTCCGCGTCTTCCCTCATCAGCCGTGATCACGAACCGTGATCCGCAATCCTCGATCCGGCCTGCGATACTGTCTGGAGAGAAGCCTCCAAACACGACCGAGTGGATGGCACCAATCCGGGCGCAGGCCAGCATGGCAACGGCAGCGGCCGGGATCATGGGGAGGTAGATTGTAACCCGGTCGCCTTTCATAACCCCCATGGCCTTGAGAACATTGGCCATTCGGCAAACCTGGAGATGCAGCTCTCTATAGGTAAGTCGATCCGAGACAGAAGGATCATCACCCTCAAAGATGATTGCGGTCTGCTCTGCGCGTTCAGCCAGATGCCGATCCACGCAGTTCCAGGCAACGTTCAGAACACCATCCTCAAACCAGCGGATATGGAAATCATCCTTGTGGAAGCTGACGTCCTTGATCTTCTCAGGGGTCCTTATCCAATCGAGCCTTCTGGCCTTGTCCGCCCAGAAGGCCTCAGGCCGTTCCCGGGCTTCGATCCGGGCGGCTTCATAGGCATTGCGGTCCATGTGAGAACGTGTCGCCCAGTCTTCACTGACGGGGTAGATTGCTGGATCACTCAAAACGTCTGTCCTCAACTTCAGAAGCCATATCGGGCAAAAAACTGCAGTCTGGTCATGTCACCGGAAAGGCCTGAGACCAGTTTGCGCTCACCGAACATCAACTCGGTCCCCACGTCCATGGCTGGGACGGGGCTCCAGATCAGATTACCGCGAAGACTTGCGGCAGATGCATTGGAAGACGGACTTGCGAGACGGGCATCATTGTCAACCTCCTGTGCCGAAAGCGTCAGGTTGGAGCGCCATTGGGGAGACCAGACATGCCGGTAGCTGATCAGGCCCGCCGTCAGGGCGATCGGTTGAAGACGCCCGCGCTCATCCAGTACGGCATCATTGGCAAGGTTTAGGCCCACATAGCGGCCAATACCTTCGCCTGTTGTCAGCATGACTCTAAGGTCATGCCGTTCACCGATTTTGAGCTTGGCTGCCGCTGAAAGGCCCCAACCTGTCGACGTTGAGTTGATCGCTCCGATCCCGGTCGTTTCATACTTGAGCTGGCGTAAAAGGCCGGCGATCGAGGCTTCGCCCCAGGGCCGTGACAAGGCGTAGCGTAGGGTCAGATCAGGCAGGGCATTGTCATCGGCAATGATGCGCGTGGATGCTCGCCATGGAGAGAGCGTCGTCTCTGGATTTTCGATCGCTATGGAGATTGGGCCCTGTGTGTATCGGATCTGGGCTTGTCGGGCGAAGACGGTGCCTTCCGAAGAGCCTACATAGTCGGCGGTATCTGGAAGAACGGCCAGGTTCTGAAAGTTGGTCCACTCCTGCCCAAACAACCAGCGGTCAATGCTGACATAGGCGCGCCTTAGTCCGGGTGTCGAGGCGCTCGTTATTCTCTGATCTCCAGTGCCGGGAAGAACTTCGAAGTCGAGTTCCAGGCGCGTCGCGACCTTTCTTCCCGCGATCGTCCCCTCCGTTGACAGCCAAAAGCGGGTCTGTCGTGCGTTGAAGTCAGTGGTTGTTCCCTCAGGCGTACCCCCCACGGGAATGGCTCCGGGCAGATAGAAATCCCGCAGGGCGTCACCGCTTGAGGGATCGCCAGACGAATAGCGCGAGGCGATGAAATCGGTCTTTATGAAGCCCCCCATTCTGAGCGTGTTTTGGCCGATACGAAAACCCTCTGGTTGAACGGCTACGGGGTTGACGGACACCACTGGCTGGGGCTGGGGCTGAGCTGGCAGACGGATGATGTCCGGCTGGCCAGTGGAGATACGGTTCGATGTTGCGACCTCGTTCTTCAGAGCGCTGATTTGGGCCTCGAGTGCGGCTATGCGCGCTTCGAGGGATGGCACATCTGCGGTGCTCTGTGCCAGGGCGGGTTGGCAGATCAGCCAGCTCAAGGCCATGCCGGCCAGCAAAGTCCGTTTCCGGTTCATCAAGGTCTCCTCCGGGTCGCAAGGTGTCCATCTTGTGCGGACCTCCGATGCGACTAATGTCCGGCAGACCTGTCCACCGAAGCCATTGGGCTAAGGTCTAGTTTCGACCAAGGTCGGGGGGTGGCACATTGGAATGGTGGTGAAGCAGCCGGCGTCAGTTCGGTAAGGCCACGGGAGGGACTGATGGAGCGGATTGTAGTCGCAGATGATCATCCACTATTCCGCACTGCACTCGTTGCAGCGCTCGAACGGGCGGCACCTGGCCGCACCATCATAGAGACCTCGAGCCTATCCGGCGCACGCCAGGCGCTGGCTGAACGCGGTGTCGGCCCCGTTGAACTGTTGTTGCTGGACCTGAAGCTGACGGATAGCGAGGGCTTTGCCGGCCTCAGCGGTATCAGGGCGGACTTTCCGGCTGTGCCCGTCGTTGTGGTCTCGGCCAGTGAAGATGCTGGAACCATTCGCCGCGCCTGTGCCTTCGGGGCCTCTGGGTTCATCCCCAAATCGGCGGCGCTTGAGGAAATGGTCGAAGCCTTGGGGAGCGTCCTGGCCGGAGATACCTGGACACCGGTGGGCCTGGTGGGGGATGAGTCCCAGAACGACGGAGGCATGGAAGCCAGGATTGCAAGCCTGACACCGTCTCAGCTTAGAATTCTGGTTGGTCTCAAACAGGGTAGGCTGAACAAACAGATTGCCTATGATCTCGGCGTCACCGAGGCCACGATCAAGGCCCATCTCACCGGCGTTTTCAGAAAACTGGGTGTCTTCAACCGGACCCAGGCCGTCATTGCCGCCAAGGCACTCGAGCTGGATGGCGGATGACCTCCTAGTCCTGGTCACCAGGACTGGTCAGGAAGGCTTTGAGGGAGGCCGGCCGAACGGGCTTCGACATGAGCGTGATACCCGCCCCCTGGGCCCGGGTGACAAGTTCGTCACTGTCGTCAGCGGTTATGAGGGCAACACGACCCTGTCCAAGGTCCCTCAGGGCTTTGACGACTGACAACCCGTCAGGCCCGTCTCCTAGGTGATAGTCGACAAGCGCGGCGTCAAAACTCCCCTTGGCGGCCAAGGCTTCAACGGCATTCGAGGCGGTCACGACCTCGAGCCCCCAGCGTGTCAGAAGCAGTGTCAGGCCATGCAGGATGGAAGGGTCATTATCAACGCACAGAACCCTCCGCGGCACGGGGCCGGACACTGGGCTGGGTCCCTCATTTCCGGCCTCTGGTCCTTGAGCCGCTGAGCTTCGTGGCAGGATGATTGAAAAGCAGGACCCGCGTCCAGGTTCTGAGCGAAGCTCCAGCCGGTGTCCCAGAAGGCCGGCAACGCGCTGGACGATGGCAAGACCCAGGCCCGCACCGGGCTCATCACCATTGAGACCGGGGAGACGGGAGAATTCTTTGAAGACAGCTTGCTGCTGATCCGGAGCAATGCCTCGACCCGTGTCTGCAACCTCTATGCTCACAAGGTCCAGCGGGCCTTGGGAGCTTCTGCGAACCCCGACAACGATACCCCCCTTATCCGTGTAGCGAACCGCATTTCCGATGAGATTCTGAAGCATAGAGCGCAAAAGGTCCCGATCAGACATCACCCACAGATGCGACTGCACGATCCGCAACTTCAGTCCCTTGGCCTTGGCAAGGGGTATGAATTCGAGCCGAAGATCCGAAAAGAGCTGTTCGATCGACAGCGGACTAACCGAAGGACTGACCCCACCGGCTTCTAGCCGTGAGAGGTTCAGAAGGGCTCTCAACAGTCCGTGGGCGCTTTCTATAGACCGATCTGCATTCTCTGCCAGGAGGCGAGCCTGCTCTGGGGAGTTGTCTGATCCTTCACGAAGCGCAGCAATGAAGAGGCGAGCCGCGTGAAGTGGTTGGAGCAGGTCATGACTTGCGGCAGCGAGAAAGCGGGTTTTTGAGTCGACGGCCGCCTCTGCAATCCGGCGGGATTCCTCAAGGCGTTCAGTGCGGTCAGCGACCCGGGCTTCGAGCTGCTCATTGGCATCTTCCAGGGCCTGAGCGGCCTTACGGAGCTCAGTGATATCGCTATAGCTGGTGACATAGCCGCCTCCGGCCATTGGGGCACCGGTTGAACGCAGAATCCTCCCATTAGGCTGGGCGCGTTCATGGTCATGGGGTACGCGACGCCGCAGGGCCTCAACACGACGCTCGATCCAGGGCCCGAGACTGGCTAGGTCGACCTCGCCGCGCTCTGCGTTGAGCCGATAGACCTCTGCAATCGGCTGACCCACGTGGATGAACCCAGCCGGAAGATCGAACATTTCGATGTAGCGTGCGTTCCAGGCAATCAGCCTGAGGTCTTCGTCGACAACACTGACACCCTGATCGATGTTATCCAGGGTCGCCTGCAGCAGGTCACGGTTGAACTGTACGGCCTGAGAGGCCTCATCGAGCATACGCACGACGTCCTCTGGGGCCCGCCCTCCGCCGGCAAGCGCTGCCGCTATAACCCGCCGTGCCGATGATGCCCCGACTGCACCGGCCAGCATTCTTTCGGCTGCACGGGCCAGCCCTGTATCGGCAGGGTCTGCGTCCTTGAATTTCCGATCGGTTTCACGACCAAAGGCCTCAAAGGCGCGGTTGGCACCGGCGTCACCGACAAAGCGTGACACCAGGGTACGTAGGTCCCCTACGGAAGCGCCCGAGGGTCCACTGCTTTGTTCGCGCCATTCCGGCGTCTGGCGGTCTACAAAGGCGCGAGCCTGAATACGATCAATAAGACGCGGTCGCGCAGCCTTCGAAACGAGGACATAGACAAGAGTATTGATACACAGGCTCAGAAACACGCCTGCAGGCAAGGGATCTGCGAGCCCCAGGAACAGAAAGTTGACGAGCCCAAATGTGGCTCCCACCTGGGGCAGGGCCAGAAGAATGGCCCAGATGACTGTTCCTGACAGGATACCGGCGATGGCACCACTGGCGTGTCCCCTGCGCCAAAGAACAGCGCCAAAGAGCGCGGGTGCCAATTGAGCCAGTCCCGCAAAGGATATCAGCCCGATCGAGGCCAGACCTTCGGAACGGTCAATGGCCTGGAAGTAGATCAGGGACAGAAACAGGACACCACAGATCGCTATTCGGCGGGTCTGCAGAATGGCTCCGGCCATGTCGGGTGCTCCGGCGCCTGTGCGCCACCGTTCACGGGCAATCAGGGGGAGTATCAGGCTGTTTGAGGCCATGGCTGACAGCGCTACGGTCTCGACAATGACCATTGCGGTTGCCGCTGAGAAGCCTCCGACAAAGACAAAAGCGGTCAGGATGCCAGCCTCGGCGCGGAACGGGATGTCGAGAACCAGCAGGTCCGGATCAACCTGACCTGAAAAGAGGCTGCCGGCGGCTAAGAGAGGCAGAACGGCAAGGCTGGTCAGAAACAGGTAGGCGGGAAACGCCCAGCGGGCGCGTCGGATATCTGACGGCGATCCCCCCTCGACGAAGCCGACATGAAACTGACGCGGCAGACAGAAGATGGCGAGCGTAGCCAGGATCAGGATAGCGATGAAGCGACTGTCAAGGACCGGAGGATGGGCCAGGCTGCCCAAAGCCGCCATCACCGAGGGTGTCGATGCGGCATTCAGCAAAAGAAAAACCGCAAATCCCGCCACGGCCAGCAAGGCTGCAAGCTTAACCACGGATTCAAGGGCAATGGCCTGGATCAGGCCCCGGTTATGCTCAGTCAGATCGGGACGCCTGGCACCGAACAGCAGCGTAAACCCGGCCAGTGCCACGGCGATGACCGTCACCGTCAGCCGCTCTGAGCCCGCTATGGGTGTCCCTGCCGTCACCAGCTGCCAGGCCATGGAAAGCGATTTGAGCTGTAGGGCAATGTAGGGCAGGGAGCCCAGAATGGCGACAATGGCCACCAAGGCGCCGAGCGACTGGCTCTTGCCGTAGCGCGAGGAAATGAAGTCGGCGATTGAGCCGATGTTTTCGCGTCTGGAGGCTGCAGCTATCCTTCGCCAGATCGGGAAAAGCAGAACCAGTCCGATAACAGGACCAATATAGATTGGCAGGTAGTCCCAGCCATCGCGTGCGGCGGTCCCCACAGCTCCGTAGTAGGTCCATGAGGTGCAGTAGATCGCCAGTGAGAGCGCGTAACCAAACGGGCCAAAACCGTAGCGCCTGGCGCGGGACGTCTTTTCTCCACGCCAGGCGACGAAGAAAAGGACCGCCATGTAGGACGCGATCAGTAAAAGGATCAGCAGGCTCAGCATTGAAGTCATCTAGAACCGTTCTGATCGTGGCAGGCAAGTATCCGAAACGGCACCAGCGCCTCGTGTGCAGGCCAACAGGCCAGCCGGTTCGGCTGGCCTGTCTTCTGTCGGGCCTGTCTCTTGTCTGGCCGGTGTCTTTTTCCGACTTTAGAGGTCAGGCGTTGATATCGACGTCCTTTCCTTCTTTCACAAAGAGGATGCCGATCACGACGGTCATCAGAGCTACAACGACGGGGTACCAGAGCCCGTAGTAGATATTGCCTGTAGCCGCGACCATGGCGAAGGCCGTCGTTGGCAGGAACCCACCGAACCATCCATTACCGATATGGTAGGGCAGGGACATGGACGTGTAGCGAATATTCGTCGGGAACATTTCAACTAGAGCTGCCGCGATCGGCCCGTAGACCATGGTCACATAGAGCACCAGAAGGAACAGGATGCCGACAACCATGGGCTTGTTGACCAGGTTGCTTTCGGCCTTGGCGGGATAGCCGGCTTCTGTAAGGGCGGCCGCCAGGTTGGCATCCCAGGCCTTCTTCTGCGCAGCGAACGCCTCTGATGACAGGGTAGCCCCAGGGAAGCTGGTTACCACCCGCTCTCCGATCCGGACTTCAGCTATGGAGCCAGCAGGAGCGGCCACATTGCTGTAGTTGATGCCAGCCTTTGCTAGGTGGGTCTTGGCAACATCGCAGGAGCTGTTGAAGACGGTCTTGCCAACTGGATCGAACTGGAAAGCACAGTCGCTCGGATCTGCATAGACAGTGATTGGTGCCGTTGCCACGGCCTGTGCCAGACGAGGATTGGCCGCAACCGTTAGAGCCTGAAACAGTGGGAAATAGGTCAGGGCTGCGAGAAGGCATCCAGCGAGGATGATGGGCTTTCGGCCAATCTTGTCTGATAGCCAGCCGAAGAAGATGAAAAAGGGTGTCGCCAGCAGCAGAGATACGGCGATCAGGACGTTAGTAAGGGCCCCGTCAACCTTGAGCACACGCTCCAGAAAGAACAGCGCATAGAACTGTCCTGCATACCAGACCACGGCCTGGCCAGCGACAAGACCGGTGAGGGCGATCAGTACCAGCTTGAGGTTAGGCCACTTGCCAAAGCTGTCCTTGAGGGGGGTTGTTGAACCCTTGCCTTCGGCCTTCATCTTTTTGAAGGAGGGGCTTTCGCTGAGCTTCAGGCGGATCCAGAGAGAAACGCCCAGCAGCAGGATCGAGACGAGGAAGGGTATTCTCCATCCCCAATCGAGGAAGGCTTCCTCCCCAACCAGGGTGCGAACACCCAGAATGACGGCGAGGCTGAGAAGCAATCCGACGGTTGCCGTGATCTGGATAAACGAGGTGTAGAAGCCGCGCTTGCCATTAGGGGCGTGCTCGGCAACGTAGACCGCTGCGCCGCCATATTCTCCTCCAAGCGCCAGGCCCTGCAGCAGTCGCATCAGTACGAGGATGATCGGTGCGGCGATGCCAATGGCGGCATAGGAGGGCAGGATACCGACGACAAAGGTCGACAGACCCATAAGGACCATGGTGACCAGGAATGTGTTCTTGCGGCCCCAGAGATCACCCAGACGGCCAAAGAAGATGGCTCCAAAGGGGCGCACGGCAAAGCCGGCCGCAAAGGCCATCAGGGCAAAGATGTAGCCCGTTGTCTCGTTCACGCCCGAGAAGAACTGGACCGTTATGATCGCTGCGAGTGATCCATAGAGGTAGAAATCGTACCACTCGATCACGGTCCCCACCGATGAGGCCAGGATTACAAGCTTGTCTTTCTTGTCGACCTTGTGATCCGCCGGCATCGGTGCACCGATGGTGCTGTCTGTCATGTCAGTAAGCCTCCCAAGCTTGGCCGGTTTCGACCTTTCCACGCTGTATCCAGCGCCTATGGAGCCAGTCTGGCGCCAGAAGGCGAAGTGCGTCAGGGCGACTTTGGTCGAGTGTGTTCAGGGACCTCTTCGAGGCTCCTGTCCCGCTCAGGCAAACGGACGGTCAATTGAATGCTGGGGTTGAGTGAACCACTGAGCCCCTGACGGGGTCACATGGAAATGATCCTCCAGCCGGATGCCGAACCGTTCCGGCACAACGATCATAGGCTCATTGGAAAAGCACATGCCCGGCGCTAGGGGCGTGAGATCACCTCTTACAAGCCAGGCCGGTTCATGGATTGAAAGGCCGATGCCGTGGCCTGTTCGGTGCGGCAGGCCCGGAAGGGCATAGTCTGGGCCGAGCCCCGCAGCTTGGAGGACCGAACGCGCTGTGCGGTCGATTTCCTCGCAAGGCACTCCGGGGGTTACCGCAGCGAAGGCTGTAGCCTGGGCCAATTTCTCGAGATCCCAGAGATCACGAATCTCCTGGCTGACCTGGCCAAAGGCATAGGTTCGGGTGATGTCGCTGTGATAGCCTTCAACGGTACATCCCGTATCGATCAGGACGAGCTGGTTGTCTTCAAGCGTCTGGTCGTGGGGGAGCCCGTGTGGGAAGGCTGTGGCATAGCCAAACTGTACCGCACAGAAGCTTGAGCCTGATGCCCCCAGGGCCCGATGTCCTGCATCTATGAAACTCTTGACTTCGGAGGCCGCAAGCCCGGGAGTGAGTATGCGCGCAGCCCTTCGCTGGACCTCGAGGGTCATGGTCTTGGCCCGGCTCATCAGCGCGAGTTCGGCCGCCGACTTGATCATCCGGCAGCCATCAATGACCCTGGCTCCGTCGACCAGTTCCAGTCCAAGACCGCGCAGGCGTTCGGCATGATGGAATGGAAGACTGGGATCAACAGCAAGCCGTCCTGACGCTGCCAAGGCGTCAGCCACCAGACGGTGCGGGTCTTGGTCCTCCTGCCAGAGGCGCAGATCAAAGGGCAGGGCCAGCGCTGCCTCAAGCGAGCCCTTTTCAAATGCGGGGCAGATCAGGAACGGGGCACCCGAGACAGGAAGAACAAGCGCGACGAGCCGCTCGGTCGCAGTCCATCCAATGCCGGTGAAATAGCGCAGGCTGGCTCCGGCATTGACGATCAATGCCTGAGCACCGAGGTGCTCGGTTGCCTGTCTTGCCCGGTCTAGTCGGCCAGCATACTCGTCTGCGCCTATTGGGGCGACAGGTGCAAAGGTGCCTGACCTGAAAAGCGCATGCAGGCCTTCGAGCTCGGCTTCTGCCGTTGAGTCTGCGATCATGGTTGATGGTTCCGGGCGAAGCGGTTGAGCGAAAAGGGAGCCAGTTCGACTTCTGGCCTGTCATGCTGAACGAGGGCCACCATCAGTCTGCTCGTAATGGCGGCCAGGGTCAGGCCAAGATGCTGATGGCCAAAAGCGTAGATAAGGTTCTCCGCTCGCTCGGAGCGACCTATTGCGGGCAGGTAGTCAGGCAGTGTGGGTCTGGCACCAAACCACCGGTCAAAGGGTCCGACGATCGGGAGACCAAGTTCGCGGATGTGTTTTTCCAGCCGGGTCCATTTTCTTGCGTCTGGAGGGGCGTCCTGGGCATTGAACTCCACAAAGCTAGAGACCTGAACCGCCTTCTCGTATCGGGTGACAATCAGGGAACGGTCTTCGAACACAATCGGAGGCAGATCCGTTGGCCAGGGATTGGCGCTGGCGAGATCCAGGCTTGCACGAAGATGATATCCGCGTTCGGCAATCAGAGGTACACGATGGCCCACGGGCTTGAGTAGGTTTGCCGAGTTCGCACCTGCAGACACCAGAACTTCGTCAAAGTCCTTCCCCCCAATCAGAGCTCGCCTGCCCTCAACAACAAGGTCGGCATCGGCCTTAACAAGATAGCCGCCGCTGTTGGCGAAGGCATCTTCGAGAACGATCCGGAGCCGCTCTAGATCGGCAATCTGTCCACTCCCGGAAAACCTGATGGCGTCTTTGATGGGAGCCGCCGTCAGGGCTACCAGCTGGCCCAAATCCTCTGAAGTGACGGTATCGAACCTGGTGCATCCGATATTGGCAGTGGACCAGTAGGCGCGCCCGCGACGGGTTGAGGCGGGGCTTTCCCAGACGACATAGTGCCCGCTATCTCGGACCAGATCTGGATATTGGATGTCATTGGCCAGCGTCTGCCAGGCTGTAAGGGCCTGTTCGAGAAGGGTTGAGAGCGCGGCCTCTCCCCTCTGGCTTCGACCAGGCATGCAGGCTTTCACATAGTCGAGTGCAAAGGGTGCCCAAAGTCCAATGGCCGAGAAGGGCAGATCCAATGCCCCTCCAAAGGCAAAGAGTCGCCAGGGGACAGACTTGAGCTGATCCATGCTGGCCAGGGGGGTGACCTGTTCGCAGGCAATATGACCAGCGTTGGCCCAGGACGGTTCCAATCTCTGAAAGGGGCGATCGAACAGGGTAACCCTATGGCCTGCCCTAGACAGGGCCACGCTCGATGCAAGGCCTACGATGCCCCCGCCAATGATACCGACGTTCGCCACAGACCGGGGCTCCTATTCTGCCATTGGCACCAGGCGGATGATTTCGTATACGATATTCACAATCGTTGGGAAGGCCAAGTTGAACCATGAGTGTTGATTGGAAGGGCGTGTTCCCTGCTGTGACTACCCAGGTCACTGAGACCCTGGAAATTGATCTTGAGGCCACACAGACCGTCGTGGACGGCCTGATCCGTGACGGGGTCAATGGTCTCATTGCTCTGGGTACTGTTGGAGAGAACAACTCTCTCGAGCCGGATGAAAAGCTAAAGGTTCTGGCCGCCATCATAGAGGTAACTGCTGGACGCGTGCCTGTCGTGACCGGTGTTTCCGAGTTCGATACCCGTCGCGCAGTTCGCTATGCGCAGGCCGCTGAGGCGGCCGGTGCTGATGGCCTGATGCTTTTGCCGCCCATGGTCTATGTGCCCAAGCCCCATGAGCTGGCTGCACACTTCAGGGGGGTAGGTGAGGCTGTCGGCATACCGATCATGCTCTACAATAACCCGCCAGCCTACCGAACGGTCATCGACCCTGAAGTCATGGCCATGCTTGAAGACGTCGATACCATTGTTGCCATCAAGGAGTCCTCGCCCGATACGCGTCGCTTCACCGACTTCCTGAATGCTTTCGGCAATCGTTATGTGCTGTTTGCGGGACTTGATGATGTAGCACTGGAAGGGCTTTGGCTGGGTGCACGGGGTTGGGTCTCAGGTCTGACCAATGCCTTTCCAAGGGAGTCTGTGGCTATGGTCGAGGCCGTTCAGCGGGGTGATCATGCCAAGGCGCTGGAAATCTATCGCTGGTTCATGCCGCTTCTTCATCTTGATGCTGAGCATGACCTGGTTCAGTCCATCAAGCTTGCCGAACATGTTATGGGACGAGGCAGCGAGCGCGTGCTGCCTCCGCGCCAACCCCTGGTTGGAAACCGGCGCGCTGAGGTGATCGCCATGGTCGAGCAGGCCGCCAGGACGAGACCTGACCTGGGGGGCTGACCCGGACAGGCTTCGTGAAAGGAGCG
>JBFZCB010000014.1:0-12222 GCA_041308165.1 Caulobacterales bacterium | reverse complement strand
AGGAGCGCAAGCAGTTTGGTCAGCCCATCGGCAAGTTCCAGAGCCTCCAGCACATCATGGCAGACATGTTTGTGGTGACCCACCAGTCCCGGTCAGCGCTTTATCAGGCCCTGGCCCATATGGACCGGGAACCGGGGGAACGCAGCCGTGCCATTTCTCTTGCGGCCATTACGATTCATGAGGCCGGACAGCTGGTTTCCAGGCAAGGAATTCAGCTGCATGGCGGATACGGTGTCACAGATGAGTACGAGATCAGCCATCACTACCGGCATCTGCTTGTTCTCGAAAAAACCGGTGGTGACCTCGACTTTCACCTGCGCTTGGTCGGGCGTTCCTGACCGTTTGGGCCTGTTGAAGCCACGGTTCAGCTCCATCAGGCGTCCAGTTCATTGAGGCCTAGACATGTCTGACCCTCAGGTCCTGCCGTTGCCGCTTCTGCCAGAGGACATAACGGCGGGATGGTTGACGGCCGCAACGGGAACTCTGGTCGACCGACTGGACGTCGTGGATGTCATCATGGGCACATCCACCAAGGTGCGCATACGCATTGAAAGCCAGGGGCGATTGCCTCGCTCACTCATCGTGAAGGGAGGCTTTGAGGATCACAGTCCGCTGATGAAGGACATGTATGCCAATGAGGTCGCCTTCTATGACCGTGTGGCACCTGTCTTGCCCATCAACACGCCGCGCTCTTGGTTTGCCGGATCTGATCCGGGGAGCCATCAGTCCATTGTGGTCATGGAGGATCTGGCTGAAAAAAATGTCCGCTTTCTCCGCGCTCTGGAGCCACAGCCGCGTGAGGCCGTGGAGCGGAGGCTGTCTGATCTGGCCCGCTTCCATGCTGCGAGCTGGAACAGCCCAGGGTTTGGTCCCGGAGGGCAATGGGATTGGGTCGTCGGTCGTTTTACGGACTGGTCCATGGACTATGTCGAGCGATACCTCCAGCCGGACGTCTGGCGCGGCTATTGCGAAAGTCCGCGAGGAGCGGCCGTCTCAGTGCGTCTTCATGATGGGGAGTGGATGCGCAGTGCCATGGTCCGTCTGGGCGAAATCGAAAAGACGGGGCCCTTGTGTCTGATTCATGGGGATACACATCTGGGCAACCTCTATGTCGAGGCGGACGGAACTCCCGGATTCTTTGATTCACAGCCCGCCAGGGCGTCCCCCTTTATGGAGGTCGCCTATCACATCACCTCTGCACTGGATCTGGCAGATCGACGTTGCTGGGAAGAGGGTCTCCTGCAACACTATCTCGACGCTCTCTCTGTTTTGGGCGTGGACGTACCGGGATGGGAACAGGCCTGGCTACAGTACCGCCAGCTCATAACCTACGGGCTCTTCATCTTTCTGATCAATGAGACACGGTTCCAGACCGAGGCTGTCAATACGGCCTATGCCGCCCGATTCGGAGCGGCCATGTTGGATCACGACGTCATGAATCTCTTGGCCAAATAGAGCCGTTCAGAGAGGATGCCGTTGAGGATCGCTAGGTGTTGATCCGGGACTGCCACCGACCGCAATGTGACCGGCATCTCAGAGCTTAATGGAGTGGTTGTGCAATCACCTGAGCCCTCGATGCAACCGGCTGACTTCAAAGGGAGGCTTGTCGGGGTGCCAGGAACTTTCATCTGGCCCTCCGGAGAGGCTCGGCTCACTCATAGTCTGGCCCGAAAACCTTGAAGGGGCGGACCCTGGGGTCCGCCCCTTCTGGAGCCATCTAGGCCTTTTCCGCGGCTGGCTGGCTAGCAGCCTCTGGGGACTTTCGTGAAGGCGGGATGACGGGGAAGAAGACGTCTTCGGCCCAATGGGGTTGTGGTCCCGGAACGCCATATTTCCAGGGGCGGCCCTTTGGAATGTGGAGGGTGCCGAACATCCAGTCGAACAGGGAGAGGGTGACGGCGTAGTTCCTGTAGGCCGCGCCATCCTTGCCATAGCCGTGGTGCGTATGGTGGATGCCAGGCGAAACCACGACATGTTCAAGGGCGCGGAAGACCTTGCCGACGTAGGGCTGGCGCCGGATGACGTCGTCCCAGCGGAAATCGGCATGGGTGATGAGGTTCCAGCCATAGATGGTGAACAGAGCAAGGGCTGCCCCCTGGGCCATTCCCAAATAGGTGGCAATACCCAGCACCCAGCCCGTCGGGACGATGAATGGCCAGAAGATATTCTGACGCATGGTCACGATCACATTCATGAACTTGCCAGAGTGATGGGTCCGGTGGAGTTTCCAGAGCCAGTCATGCGGCTTGTCCTTGGCCTCATGGGCCCAGCGATGAACCCAGTAAAAGCAGAACTCTGCGATCACGAAGATGATGGGGAAAGAGATGTACCAGGCGACATCGGAGAGTGCGCCCTTGTAGGCAGGTAGGAGGAAGCCGACAGCCAGGGCGATGATGATCGCCGAAAGTGGCCGGGTGATATTGTTCCCAATGATGCTGGCGACACTGCTCAGGACATTGGTCCGGGTCATAAGGCCGCGATATCGACCCATGACGATCTCAAGCGCCAGGACCATGAGGGTGGCTAGATACAGATATGCAAGCGTCATTGTTTCCTCCTTGAGCCGAGTGTTAGCGGCTTTGGAATCGAACTTGAAATGCATAATAATGCTGGTATCCATGCTTTCTAGTTATGGCATTTGATCTCAGACATCTTCGTCACGTCACGGTTCTTGAAGATGCCGGCAACTTCTCGCGGGCCGCTGAGGTGATCGGGATCACACAGCCTGCGCTCAGCCGCAGTGTTGCGGCTCTTGAGTCAGATCTGGGTTTTAGCCTTTTTGAGCGCGCGCCCTCTCGTGTCCTTCCCACGGTCATGGGCGCAGACTTCCTGAGGGAAGCGCGCAGGCTGCTGGTCCAGGCCAGCCAGCTCGAAGCTGACGCTCGGGCACTGGCGGCAGGGGAAGGCGGTACTCTCAGCTTCGGGATGGGTCCATTGCTCGCCAGTCTGCTTTTGCCGGACTTGCTGGTCCTGCTGGCGGAGCGCTTCCCTCGGCTCAGGGTCACACCGTTCATGGGTAGTGCTGAGGAGATGATGGTGGCGCTCTCGGAGCGACGCATTGAAATGTGCCTTCTGGCTCAGGGGCTTTTCCTGGGGGGAGGAATCGTCACCCAACCCGCCGGTCAGATTTCGGCGGCTCTCCTTGTGCGTGCGGGGCACCCCCTGGCCGGATGCCGGGGGCTGATGCTTAAGGATCTGGAGCCCTATCCTTTGGCGACGGGTTCCTATGGCGGACGACTTCTGGGTGGCCATGAGCCCCAGTCAACGATCGTGTGTGAGAATTTCCATATTCTTCGCGAGGCCGTGCTGGGCAGTGATGCCGTCTGGCTGAGCTCGCGATCACTGGCACCTAGAGGCGACGAAGCCTGTCTGGTTGAGCTCGATGTCCTGGACTATCCGGCAAGGCCGATAGAGATTGTGCTGGTCCGTATGGAGCAGCGAACGCCCTCGCAGGCGGGCTTGGAAGTCGAGGCTGAAATCCGGCATCGTCTTGCCCGGCTGGCCTGACGGCCGAGAAGGATCTGGCTAACCCATCTGGCGACCCTAAAGCCGTTGTCAGGACCAGCGCATGAAAAGGGCCCGGCTGGGAACATTCCAGCCGGGCCCTTATGGCTTTTAAAAATGCAACTGGGCTCAGAGGTTCCAGAGCTTGGCGGCGTTGCGGCCGATGACGTCCTTGCCCTTTTCTTCGCCCAGGACATCGAAGATCTTCTTCAGCTCGGTCCGGGTCTCGCCAAATACGCTTTCCCCATGAGGATAGTCGCATGACCAGAGAAGGTTGTCGGTCATGCCATAGTCCTTGGCCAGCTTGAGGCCGACATCGTCCGTCATGATGGCGGTGTAGCACTGGCGACGGAAGTAGTAGCTTGGCAGCTCCTTGAGCTTAGGCTTCATCTCGGTCTCATAGACTTGATAGATGCGGTCGGCGTCCTGAAGGGTCCAGGGCACCCAGCCAAACCCGCCTTCGCAGAAGACGACCTTGAGGTTCGGGTGGCGCTCCAATATGCCCGAGAAGGCCAGCAACGACCAAAGGGGACGATAGGGACCAAGGTTCTTGGTCAGGTTTGCGCCTAGCGCACCCTTGCCGCGGAACTCAAGGTAGGCCCCGACATGGAACATGACCGGGATTCCGCTGTCAGCGATGGCTTCCCACATGGGTTCCATGGCCGATGAGTTGTAGGGCACATTCTTTGGTGCCGACGGGATCTCGAGTGCCTTGATGCCCCAGCCTTTGAACTTTTCAATGTAGGCCGCGGTATCCTCGGGCTTGTAGATGGTCGGAAGGATGCCGACACCGATCAGCCGACTTGAGTTGGCCGAGCAGAGCTCGCCCAGCCATTCATTGTAGGCATCCATGCACCTGGAGAAGAACTCCTTGTCCTGCATGCGGACCAGTGACATGGCCCTTGAGTGGAAGAACAGTGACACGTCGATGCCCTCGGCATCCATGTCCTTCAGTCGTTCCTTGGGATCCCAGAACCCTGGACGACCCTCGCCTATCAACCCCTCGATGCCGGGAACATCGTAGTCCATGCCGTCCACCGTCATGTGCCAGCGATTGTCTGACTTGTCCTGCCACAGTTTGGGGGCGCGCTCCTTGTCAGCACCTGTCAGGCGCTTTTCCCAAAGGCCTTCTTCTTCCATGCCATGGTCGTCAACCGAGATCACCCGCGTCCCTGCGGGTGGACGCCATCCATTGTCGCGAATCTCGCGGTTCATCGGCCATTCGATCGGCTCGATAGGGGTGTCCTGATTGAAGGTCGCTCTCAGATTATCCATGGCGCTTTCTCCGTAAACTGACTTGACTTATTCGCTATGTGAATAACATATTCGCTTAGTGGTTATCTAAGGTCCTGAGGGTTGTTATGTCAAGTGATAGCGCCGGCAAGACTGGCGTCACGGCCCTGGCGCGTGGCCTGTCCATTCTGCAGTGCTTTGACAGACCTGGAGCCGAACTGACGGTCTCGGAAATCGCAAGGCGTGTGGATCTGAGCCAGCCCACGGCCTGGCGATTGTGTCAGACCCTGGTGGATAAGGGTTTTCTTGTCGGAGCTCCCAATGGATCGGCGCTCCGGGTAGGGGCTCCGGCCCTGACCCTGGGCTATGCTGCCATCAAGGGGCAGGACCTGCCTGCCATTGTCAGGCCTTATCTGGAGCAGCTGACGGCTCGCGTCCGCGCGACGGCCTCTCTTAGCCTGTTCAGTGGTGCCGAGGTTCTATCCGTTGATCAGACGATCGGCAGCTTCGTGGTCCCCGCCCAACCGGTGGGCTGGCGCGCCTCGCCTGCCTCCTCAGCTTCGGGCCTGGCTGTCCTGTGTATTTTGCCGCCAGATGAAAGACAGGCAGCCCTTCTTGCCATTGAGAGCCGCAATCCCGAGGCCTGGCCTCGGCGCAAGGCCAGGATTGATCGCGCTGCGGCCCAGTATGCGTCGGACGGTCACGTCATCTTTGCCGGCATGTTCGACGGTCAGTATGCCGCAATAGCGGTGCCTTTTGTGGAGGGGGCAGGATCTGGCCGCCGGTACTGGGCCATCAGTTGCAGCGGTGTGAGTTCGATATGGACAGAAGAGACCCTGAAGCCGGTTGGCAACGATCTCCGACGCATTCGGGACCTGATTGAGCCCGCTGCGGCTGTGTTGGGAGCTGGAGAGAGCAACAGGTCTGCCCACTAAAGTCGGCTCGCCAGATCGTCTGGCCTGCCAAAAGCCGGGGGCTGAGCCCGCCGCTTCTGATCTGGTCCCGCCGGTGATCAGGTTCAGTCAGCCATGATCGCCCATCTCTTCTGGATCGATCCGTCAACCCTGTCCGGTTTGTTCATTCCAGGTGCCATCCCCTTGATGAAATGGTCAGCAGAATAGTGGATGAAGCGGTCGAAGTCGGCGATGGGCCCATTGAGACTGAGCTGGGTCACATTGTTCAGCAGTCCAATGAGGATTAGCCTGGCCATCCGTGAGGGAATGCCGAGGTCCATGGCACCTTCTGCCTTGGCGTCGGCACACAGTCCGTCGAACACCGGCCTGAGCTTGCGGGCTGCCACATTCAGACGAGCAGTCGCTTCTGGAGACAGATAGCGTCGCTCATTGATGAAAACCGTGATGTAGTCACTCTGACTGGCAAGGTGCTCGGTATAGTCAGCGAGAAAGCGAAGAATGCGGCCTTCGAAGGATGTTTCCGATGCACAGGCCGCTCTCAGGATGACGGCGGGCTGTTCCAAGCCGGCGCGACAGACCTCCTCAAGTGCCTCTTCCTTCGATCGGAAATGGAAATAGAGGCTTGCCACCTTGATGCCCAGGACATCGGCTATGGCCCGTGTTCCGGCACCATGATAGCCGCGCCGTGCAAAGACGTGGGCTGCCGCCTCTATGGCGTGTTCACGGCGCGACTTCTCCATCGCGAAGTCCGGGGCAGGGTCTAGCAAGGACATGGTTAGCGCTTCGGTCATTGTCTGTGCGCACGACTGGGTGATTGGGGTTTGTTAGTGCAGCGGGACCCGCAAAGCCAATGGGTCGCTGCAAACGATTCAAGTCCGGCTTGTCTCATTGATCCAGCCTGACCAGATGTTTGCCGATCCCGTCCCCTGCCAGCATGGACAGGAGTGCGCCCGGCAGGGCTTCCAGTCCGAAGTGGAAGGTTTCTGGAGCACTGAGCTGACCGGAGGCGACCCATTGCTCGAGCTGGACAAGGGCCTGCGGGTAGTCACTTTCGTGATGATAGATGCTGAAAGGAAGGATGCTGATGGATTTCACGAGTATTCGCCTGAAATGCTCGAGGGCAATAGGTGCGTCGTCGCTGTAGTGCTGGACCAGTCCGCAAAGCGCCACCCTGGCCCTTTCATTGGCCAGACCCAGGACAGGGTCGAGGATGCTGGCACCGACATTCTCGAAATGCCTGTCTATCCCGTCTGGGCAGGCTCGGGCCAGTTGCTGGACAAAGGCTTCAGATCTGTGATCGGCATAGCCGTCCAGCTCCAGTAATGTGGCCACCTTTTCTGCCTTTGCTCCTCCTGCGACAGCGATCACCCGCGCCCCGGCCTGACGGGCGAGCTGACAGGCGGTCAGCCCGACCATGCCGCCAGCCGAGCTGACCACCAGCGTCTGACCCGGTTTTGGGTCGAGTTTGGCCATGCCGATCATGGCTGTGAAGCCGGAGTGACCCGCGATCCCGAGATAGGCAGAGAGCGGAAGAATGGGATCAATGCGCCGCATCGTGGAAGCCTCGACACAGTCTCTCAGTTGCCAGCGCGAGAAGCCAAGTACCAGATCTCCGGCAGAGAAGCCCTCAGCCCTTGAGGCATCAACGCGTGCGATGACGCGGCTTCTGACCCGCCCGTCCGTGAAGGCCCCGTTTCGGATCGGCATGACCAGGTAGGGGTCGACGGAGACCATCAGGGTCGTGATCGCCAGCTCTCCCGGCCCCGGCTCGGCTACGGCTTGCTGGGAGATCACGAAGTGATGAAGTTCTGGAGGTCCTTGGGGAACAGAACACTGGATGATACCGCGGGTAAAGGTCTCGGCCATTCCAGTGCGCCTGTCTCTTGCTGATCACTTGCGACACTCTGGTCGCTTTCGAGGGCCCGAAGTCAAAACCTGTTCCGGTCCCTGAAGGAACGCGAGGCAAGAGCTTGTCTCTTTGTGGGGGGCTTCACAGCCCAAAAGCGCAACGTCTAGCTCTTTAGCACATGAGTGATTTTCTGGATGAAGTGCCCATGGTCGGTTGAGGCCTGCAGGCGCTCATCCTAGGCAGGATGACCGCGGTACTCGCGAGTGACCAGTGGCCTATGGAAACCTAATGACGAGCCGTCTTGATAGTCTGATGCGTCCCCGCTCAGTGGCCATGATCGGGGCCTCCAGCGATATCACCCGTATCGGCGGTCGCGCTTTGCGGCATCTGAAGGAGGTCGGTTTTGCTGGGGATATCTTTCCGGTCAATCCGGGACGCGACGAGGTTCAGGGTCTCAAGGCCTATCGCAGTGTCGATGATATCCCCGGACCTGTGGAATGTGCCGTACTGGCTCTGCCGACCGAGGCCGTCCAGGGCGCTCTGGAAGCCTGCGCGCGAAAAGGGGTCAGGGCTGCAGTGATCTTCAGTGCCGGCTTTGCGGAAATGGGTGAGGCCGGGATCGCCCTTCAGCAAACGATGGTCGAGACGGCGAAGGCGGCAGACATGCGACTGCTCGGCCCCAACTGTCTGGGTCTGTACAATCTGCATGCCAAGACCTTCCTCTCCTTTTCGGGCGTGTTCGATGATGTGAAGGGTACGGCGGGACGCCTCGGCCTCGTGAGCCAGAGCGGTGGATATGCAGGCGAGGTCGTCAAGTCGGCCCAAGAGATGGGGCTGGGCTTCGGTGTCTGGATTACGACCGGCAATGAGGCCGATGTCGGTCTTGGCGAAGCCATGCACTATATGGCGCTTAGCGACGATGTGGATGTGGTCGTCGGCTATATCGAGGGCGTACGCGATCCTGCCGCCCTTTATGAAGCGCTTTCGCTGGCTCACGAACGTCGCAAGCCCGTTGTTGTTCTCAAGGTCGGGCGCACCGAACAGGGTGCAAAGGCTGCAGCCTCCCACACGGCCTCACTAGCGGGATCGGACGGGGTTTATCAGGCGCTCTTTGACCGCTACGGAGTCTACCGGGCCAGAACGACCGAAGAGATGCTTGATGTCGCCTATGCCGCCAGCCGGGGACGGTTTCCTGCCGGCAGGCGGCTGGCCATCCTGACCAACTCGGGGGGTATCGGTGTTCAGGCTGCCGATTTCGCGGCCGATGAAGACCTCGAGGTTCCAACGGCCTCATCGCCGGTCCAGGACAGATTGATGGAGATCTCGCCCAACGGCGCGCCCTTCAATCCCATCGACCTCACGGGGCAGGTGGCCAATGACCCTCCCATGTATGCCCGTGCCGTAGAGGCCGTCATGGGATCGGGAGAGTTCGACATGGCCTATCTCAACATCGGCCTGATCGCGGGGCTTCCGTTCATCAAGGCTCCGCTGCTGGAAAGTCTTCAGCGCACCGCAGAGCAGTTTGCGACCCTGCCGATAGCGGCCTCGGTGACAGCCTCTTCAGAGACGGTCGAGGCCTATGCTGATGCTGGCTTTCTTTGTTATCGCGAGCCCGCACGGGCCATAAAGGCGCTTTCAGCACTTGCGACATTCCCGGCGGCCTGGAACAGGCCCTTGCCCGATGCCGATGCCCTGGTGGATATGCCCAAGATCGAGGCCGAAAGTCGGTTTTCCGAAGCCCAGGCCAAGGCCCTCCTGACCGGTATTGGCATCGCATCGCCAGCGGAGTTTCTGGTGCAGGACGCCGAAGGTGCCAGGGCTGCGGCGGCCGCTATAGGGCAACCGCTTGCCATCAAGGTTGTCTCTCCAGATATTCTCCACAAGACCGAGATCGGTGGCGTGGTCCTGAATGTCGCGCCGGACGACGCGCCCTTCTGTGTCGAGGCCATGATCGTCAGGGTCACCAAGGCCATGCCGGAAGCTGACGTCTCCGGCTATCTCGTTTCACCCATGGTATCTGGCGGGACGGAATGTATCCTGGGGGTCCATAATGATCCCCTGCTTGGCCCGGTCATCATGTTTGGCTTGGGCGGCGTGACCGTTGAACTTATGAAGGACGTCACGACCCGTATGGCTCCAGTGAGCGAAGATGAGGCTTTGGAGATGATCCGGTCCGTAAAGGGTTATCCCCTGCTGGATGGCTTCCGGGGAAGAGCAAAGGCGGACGTCCCCGCGCTTGCGAGGGCAATCTCTGCCCTCTCGCAGCTTGCGGCGGCCAATGCCTCGGTCATGCGCACGATCGAGGTCAACCCTCTCCTGGTCCTTGATCAGGGCCAGGGGGTGCTTGCCCTCGATGCGGTCATCGAAGCGTACCCATGTTCCCAGAGGCCCCATTGACCCTACTAGCTTTTCCAGCTCTGACGCCATTGACCCAGCCCCAGCAGGTCTGTCAGCACCATGGGCTTAAGACGATCGGCTCCCTGCTTGAGCGGAACGCGCGCTGGTGGCCAGACCGGGATGCTTTCGTCCTCGATGATCGGCGTCTGACCTATGCAGATCTTTACTCGCGAGGTTCGAGACTGGCCGCGGCGCTTGAGGGTCTTGGCGTGGCCGGACAGGATCGCATTGGCATCGTGTCACCCAACAGTTGCGAGTATTTCGAGGTCTACGCCGCAGCAGAGATCGCAGGCTTCATTGCCGCCCCCTTCAGTTTCCGCGCGGCCCCTCCAGAACTCGAACACATGGTTGTCGATTCAGGCACATGCATACTCTTCTTTGAAGCCAGCTTTGCGGCCACCATCGAAGGCCTGAAGCCCCGGCTGCCGGGTGTGCGCCATTACGTCTGCATCGGTGGGAAGGCCCCCGACTGGGCGCTTGACTATGAGGTCTTGATTGAAGCAGGCGATCCTGCCGGCCCGGTCAGACGTTCAGAACCTGACGACATTGTCCATCTGTTCTACACCAGTGGCACGACGGGAAAGCCGAAGGGGGTTCCCATAACCCATCGCAGCCAGATCATCAGTGCGCGATCGACGGCCAATCATCCGGCGCTCTCCTTTCTGCAGATCTCTCCGGCGTTTCATATTGGGGGCAGGGGGCCTTCGCTTGGATGTTACTGGGTCGGCGGCAAGACCGTTCTGCAACAATCGTTTGATGCCACGGCCTTCATGAAGGCGGTCCAGGAAGAGCGGATCAATGCGAGCTTCATGGTGCCCATGATGCTGCAGGGGCTGCTCGACCACCCTGACATTGATCACTATGATCTTTCGACACTCGAACAGGTGATGCTGGCCTCTACGGCCATCCCGACAGATCTCCTGCGTCGTGCACTTGAGCGATTTGGCCAGGCCTTCTACTTGGCCTACGGTTCGACCGAAGGGGGAGGCGTCTGTCGCCTCCCGCGCCATGAGGTCCGGCTTGACGGGGGAGAGGCCATGACCCGGAGGCTGGCTTCGGTCGGTCACTTCGAGCCCGAGTCAGACGGCGTTATTCTGGACGACAACGGCAATCCCTGCCCCGTCGGTGTCGTTGGCGAGGTCTGTATCCTCAACTCACACACATTCAGAGGGTATTGGAACAACCATAATGCCACTCTAGCGGCTATGCATGGTCGAGCATTCCGGACCGGGGATCTCGGCTATATGGATGAGCAAGGCTATGTTTTTCTTGTCGATCGCAAGAAGGACATGCTGATCAGCGGCGGGGAAAACGTCTATTCCCGAGAAGTGGAAGAGGCACTCGAGCGGCATCCGGCAGTCCGCGAGACGGCTGTTGTCGGCAGGCCCGACCCCAAATGGGGCGAGACCGTCTGTGCGATCATTGTGCTGCATCCGGGCGAAACCCTCACCGAAGCTGAGCTTTCAGTGTTCGCGCGCACCCAGCTGGCTGGATACAAGTGCCCCAAGACGATCATCTTTGTTGATGAGATGCCTCGTCAGAATACGGGTAAGACGGATAAGCTGGCCTTGCGCCAAACCTATGGGCTCACATGACTGAACCAGTTGTCCGAGAGACGCGCGATGATGTGGCTATCATCACTCTGAACGACCCCGAGCGGCTCAATCCGCTATCTGACTTGATGCGGCTGGGGCTCGTTGTCGAAATGGAGGCTGCACTGGCCGATCAGGCCATACGAACGATCGTCATCACGGGAGCGGGGCGCCATTTCTCGGCAGGTGCCGACATCAGCCAGCTCGGACTGCCCGGTGGACCTGATCCGGCCCGTTCGAGACGACGGCTGGAGCCGCTTCATCGCCTCATGTCCCTGATCGTCGAGGGACCCAAGCCCGTCATTGCTGCTGTGGAGGGGGCGGCATTCGGAGCCGGTCTCTCCATCTCCTGTGGCTGTGACTACCTGATTGCGGGAGGGGACGCGCGTTTTGGTGCTGCCTTTGGTAAGATCGGGCTGACAGCTGACTGTGGGCTGACCTGGACTCTGCCGCAACGCGTGGGCCGGAGCCTCGCGCGAGACATCATGTTCACGGGTCGTCCCGTTCTCCTTGAGGAAGCCGTCAGTATCGGTCTGGTCGACCGGGGGGTCGAGACAGGCAATGCCCTGGAAGCGGCCCTTGCTCATGCTGCCAGCTATAGGGGAGTAGCCCCGCTTTCCATTGCGGCCATGAAGACGGCCTTTGCCCAGGGCTTTGGTGCCTTCTCCAGTGCTCTTGCCCTGGAGCATCAGCAGAGCCCATGCTCAGCATGACGGCAGACCATGCAGAAGGC
>JBFZCB010000013.1:0-6643 GCA_041308165.1 Caulobacterales bacterium | reverse complement strand
CTGGCCCGGCTGGATGACCTGCCGGGAGTGTCCGAAATGAAGGCCGCAGGCCTACTTGATCTTTCATTACCGGCCGGTTTCGAGGCTCCCGACCCGGCCAGGGCGCTTGATCTGGACGATGATGATCCGGTTGATGAGGTAGATCCGCCCGAGTTCGCACAGGATTTTGTCGGAGACTGACGGGTCTGGGCCAGCCCTGTTCAGCGAGAGTGGCCTGTCCTGTGTCCCGCCAGGCCTTGAGTGTTGGTTTAGGGCCCACCGATAGATCTGGACTAGGCTGTTAGGGCCCTCGGCAGCTTGAAGGTTACGGTCTCTCGCTCGCCGGGATCATCCCTAAGGGTCATGTCAAACCGCTCGCCAATGGCCTGTATCAGGGCCTGGATAAGGGGTTCAGGTGCCGAGGCCCCTGCGGTTATGCCGACAGTGGAAACGCCCTCAAACCAGCCCCAATCCACCTGGTTTGCATCGTCTATCAGCTTGGCCGTGCCCGCGCCTGCGCGCAGGGCGACCTCGACCAGTCGTACCGAGTTGGAGCTGTTGGGCGATCCCACGACCAGGACCAGGTCAGAGCCGTCCGCGAGTTGTTTGACAGCTTCTTGCCGATTGGTCGTGGCATAGCAGATGTCTTCCTTGTGGGGGTCAGGCAGCTCGGGGAATCTGGTCTTGAGCACCTGGACGATCTCGGCGGTGTCATCCAGTGAAAGTGTTGTCTGTGTTGCATAGGCCAGAGGCTGAGATCCCGGTCTCTCAACGGACTGGGCGTCATCAACCGTTTCGATCAGGGTGATTGATCCTTCGGGCAGCTGGCCCATGGTCCCGATGACTTCAGGGTGACCGGCATGACCGATCAGGAGGATGTGTCGACCTGCCGCGTGGTGGCGCTCGGCCTCCACATGGACCTTTGAGACAAGAGGACAGGTCGCATCTAGAAACAGCATGTCTCTGCGACGGGCCGCTTCGGGTACCGACTTGGGTACGCCATGTGCGGAGAAAACGACGGGTCTGTCGTCAGGGCATTCATCGAGTTCTCGCACAAAGACCGCACCCAGCGATTTCAGCCTTTCGACCACATGTCGGTTATGGACAATCTCGTGACGCACATAGACGGGTGCGCCGAACCGCTCGAGGGCGCGCTCAACGATCTGAATGGCGCGGTCGACGCCTGCGCAGAACCCCCGCGGGGTCGCCAGGCGAACGGTGAGGGGTTGTTTGGGTGACGACACAGTGTTCATGTCCACAATCTAGTGTTTATGGGGGGATGTGGCCATGGAAACCGCACTTCAGGCTTCTGGTGGTTTGCTGCGCCTCGCTTTAGCCGCTATCAGCACCCAGCGTAACCGGGTCGTGAGCCCTGTCCTGGCCCGCTGATCCTATTCGTTTTTGGAAACGTCCCTGATGCGTCGCGTCCTAGTCTCTGCCCTTGCGATCCTCTCCGTTGCCACAGCCGCAGCTGTTGTGCCGTCGTCCGCTGATGCCCAGGGCCAGCAGCGTCAGCGTCCGGGCCAGCCCCAGGCGGAGGAGGAGCCAGAGCGTCGTCCTGCCCGGCTAGGTGTCCTCAGGCAGCGTGCCAATGCCGGACCCTGTCCCTTCGTCAAGGTTCTCTATGACGCAGCGCGCTATGTGGAGATGGCGGACAATCGGCCGGCCCTGGCCAATATCGGCTATACGGGCGAGATTCAGGGCGTGACGTCCGGCTGCAGCTATCGTGACGATGATCCCATCCGGGTTGAGTTCGATGCTCTGTTCTACTTCGGGCGCGGCGCGCAGGCGACAGCAGACCGTCGCACCTATCGGTATTGGGTTGCGGTTACCGAGCGCAACACTGCGGTGCTGGACAAGCAGTATTTCGAGATTCCTGTGGACTTCGAAGGGCGTCAGACGGCTACAGCCGAGATTGAGCGCACGGTCATCATTCCGCGAGCAACAACTACGGTCAGTGGGTCCAACTTCGAAATCCTTATCGGCTTTGATGTGACGCCCGATATGGCTGCATTCAACCGTGATGGCAGCCGCTTTCGTGTGAACGCTGGCGCTGCAGCTCCGGCAACCCCGCCCGCCCAATGAGTGACCTGAGGTCTGAACTGGGCGAAGCGGTAGCGGCCGCCTTCGCCGCCGAAGGCGTGATCGGGGACCAGGCCCGTGTCAGCGTATCGGACCGGCCGGACCTGGCCGATTTCCAATCCAATGGAGCCTTGGCAGCGGCCAAGAGCCTGAAGGCCAACCCACGTGATCTGGCTAGTCGCGTGGCAGATCGACTGTCTTCTGATCCACGATTCGCCTCTGTCGAAGTTGCAGGCCCCGGCTTCATCAATCTGAAGCTGGATAATGGTGTTGTGGCCGCGCGGGCCAATGCCGTGGCTGCAGACCGCGTGATGGTCGGTGCATCTTTGGTGGATCGAGCGCGCAGGGTCGTTATCGATTATGCAGGCCCAAATGTCGCAAAGCCCATGCATGTGGGTCACCTGCGTTCATCCATCATCGGCGAGAGCCTGAAGAGACTTTTCCGTTTTCGAGGGGATACGGTCTGGGGGGATGCCCATTTCGGAGACTGGGGTTTCCAGATGGGATTGCTGATCGTTGCGTGCCATGATGAAGGCAAGGCTGAGGCATTCATGGCGGAGGGGGAGGGCCCCTTCCCAACCACCAGCCCTGTATCGCTTGAAGATCTTGAACGTCTTTATCCTCTGGCTGCCGCTCAGGCCAAGGAAGATGCAGACTATCGGGACCGCGCCCGTAGGGCGACCGCAGAACTGCAGGCTGGCCGGGCAGGCTATCGTGCGCTCTGGGCTCATTTCGTTGCCGTCAGCCGGACCGCTCTTGAGCGGGAGTTTTCAGCGCTTTCGGTCAGCTTTGATCTTTGGAACGGGGAATCTGACGCAGATCCTCTGATGCCGGAAATGATTGCTCATCTCGAGCGTTCGGGTCTTCTTGTGGATGATGCCGGCGCGCGCGTCGTGCACGTCGCAGGGCCAGGGGAAACGCGAAGGAAGAAACTCCCCGATGGCTCTGTCGTGGAAGTTCCCAGTCCTCCGCCTCTGCTCGTCATATCTTCAGAAGGGTCTGCCATGTACGGTACGACCGATCTGGCGACCATCCTTGATCGTCGAAAATCGCTCGATCCCGACCTGATTCTTTATGTGGTCGACGAGCGCCAGGCTGAGCATTTCGAGCAGGTGTTCAGAGCCGCGCGTCTGGCCGGTTATGCAGATGACGGGGCGCTGGAACACTTGGGTTTTGGCACCATGAACGGAACGGACGGCAAGCCGTTCAAGACCCGGGCCGGAGGGGTTCTGAAGCTACATGACCTTATCGTCCAGGCGACAGATAAGGCCCGTGAACGGCTGAAGGAAGCCCGATTGGGTGAAGATCTCTCACCTGAAGCCTTTGATGCAACGGCCCATAAAGTGGCCATCGCGGCTCTCAAGTTTGCGGATCTGGCCAATAGCAGAACGACAAGCTACGTCTTTGACCTCGATCGTTTCATGAGCTTTGAGGGCAAGACCGGTCCCTATCTGCTCTACCAGTCGGTGCGCATAAAATCGATGTTGCGCAAGGCAGAGGAGCAGGGCCTGGCCACTGCGGCGACTGCGGGTGCCATAAGAATAACCGAGCCTGCCGAGCGCGACCTGGCCCTGACGCTCGATGCTTTCCAGCAGGCCGTTTGCGATGCCTACGACAAGCGTATGCCTCACCTGATTGCCGAGCACGCCTATCGGTTGGCCCAGTCCTTTTCGAAGTTCTACGCGGCCTGTCCTGTGCTTGTGGCTGCAGATCAGGAACAGCGATCATCCCGGCTCGCACTTTCAGGGGCGGCTCTGGACCAGCTGGTCGTGGCGCTTGATATTCTGGGAATCGAAACGCCTGAGCGGATGTAGTCATCTGCCAAGGTGATCAGACGCCACGGCTGTCATGAAGAACTTCGCGGAGAGCGGAATGTCTGTTGAACTTGAGGCCTTTGTCGCCGGACTACCCAAGGCCGAGCTGCATTTGCATATCGAAGGCTCGCTTGAGCCGGAACTGATGTTCGAGCTTGCCCGCAGAAACGGTGTCCAAATCCCGTTCGAGAGTGTCGAGGCTGTGCGGGCGGCCTATGCATTTTCCAATCTTCAGGATTTTCTCGACATCTACTACGCCGGAACCCACGTCCTTTTGACTGAACAGGACTTCGAGGATCTGGCTTTCGCCTATTTTGAACGCGCCGCGAAAGACTGTATTCGCCATGCCGAGATCTTCTTCGATCCCCAGACGCACACAGATCGCGGGGTCGATTTCGGAGTGGTTGTTCGTGGCCTTGTCAGAGGCATGGAACGGGCGAAGGCAGAGCTCGGGGTCAGTTCGGGACTTATTCTCAGTTTTCTGCGCCATCTTTCCGAAGACGATGCGCTGGCCACGCTTGAGGCAGCCAAGCCCTGGCTACATCACTTTATCGGTGTCGGATTGGATTCCTCGGAACTCGGTCATCCGCCTTCCAAGTTTGAGCGGGTTTTCGGCGCAGCGCGTGAGCTGGGCCTGAAGCTTTGTGCCCACGCCGGTGAAGAGGGCCCCCCTGCCTATGTTCATGAGGCGCTCGACCTTCTGGGAATTGACCGGCTCGATCATGGTAATCGGTCCATGGAGGATCAGGCCCTGGTTAAGAGGCTGGCTGATGAACGGATGACCCTGACAGTCTGCCCCCTTTCGAACCTCAAACTCTGCGTTGTGTCGGATCTCGAGCACCACCCCGTTCCCGAGATGTTGAGGCAGGGACTTCACGTCACCTTGAATTCGGACGATCCAGCCTACTTTGGTGGCTATCTGAATGACAACTATGTGCGCCTAGCCAAGGCCACTGACCTTACGCGTGAGCAGCTGGTTCAGATGGCTGTGAACAGTTTCGAGGGCAGTTTCCTGACCGAAGAGCAGAAGATCAGCCACATCGCAGAGGTCCGAGCTTACGCCTCAGCTATGTGATCCACTTCGTTTGCCGATCCGAGAGCAACCGGAATGCGCTGGTGCAGGCGATCGGGCACAATGTCGAGGATGGGGGCTACGCCATCGAGAGTGGCCTTGCCGCCAGCCTGTTCGACCAGCAGCGCCATCGGATTGCCCTCGTACATGAGGCGGAGTTTGCCGGGTTTCTCGGGTTCGCGCCGGTCCCAGGGATAGAGGAAGACGCCTCCGCGCATCAGAATGCGGTGGACATCCGCGACCATGGCGGCGACCCATCTCATGTTGAAGTTCTTGCCCCTTGGTCCGTCAGCGCCCTCTAGGCAGGCTGCGATATATCGCTGCACCCCGCCAGCCCAATGGCGCTGGTTCGACATGTTGATGGCGAACTCCTTGGTATCGACAGGAATATGGATTTGCGGGTGCGTGAGCAGCCATCGATTGTCGGCCGATAGGGTGAATCCCTGGACGCCTTGGCCCGTGGTGATGACGAGCATCGTCTGCGGGCCGTAGATAGCATAGCCCGCGGCGACCTGAGCCCGCCCGGGCTGCATGAAGTCACTTTCGTCCGGAACGGCTGAGTGGGATGGCAGGATCGAGAAAATCGTCCCGACCGGGGCATTGATGTCAATGTTGGAGGACCCATCCAGCGGATCAAAAAGAACTAAATAGCCCTTTGCAGGTGCGTTGGCTGTTGGCTGGATCACATCCATCTCTTCGGAAGCGACGCCCGCAACAAAGGGGGATTCAGACAGGGCAAGGGTCAGCATGTCATTGGTCAGGACGTCGAGCTTCTTTTGCTCCTCGTCTTGTACGTTGACTGAACCGGAGGCTCCAAGGGCACCTGCCAGGGCTCCACCGGCCACAACTTCGCTGATCTCACAGCAGGTTCGGGCGGTTGTTATCAGCACCGCCTTGAGACCGTCCGGGATGTCCGATGACCCAATAAACGCTTCAAAATCTGTGGGGGTGACGCTCATTGCGATCCTCTGACATCACGCGTTTGGGATAGGATCCGTTCTTGGCCTTCGAATGTCCGGCAGGCAAGCCTCCTGAGGATGCTTGACTTGGCTTCAGAGTCGGGGCCTTAGATCGTTCGCTCTCGCGGGAGAGATTGGCTGCCGTCTTCCCAGGGAGGGAGGTGGCCAAGGCCGAAGGCGCAACCGCCCCGGAAACGCTCAGGCAAAAGGACCGCGAGAACATTCGGACGCTGGAAAGTCGGTCAGAGGCCTGCGCCTTGGGACCGCGCCGACGGAGCAAGGTCGTTCATCTCCTTGATTTGAAGGGGAGGGGGTCGGAATCTCTCAGGCATCAGGACAGCGGGGGCGCGAGGACGGCGGAGCTATCGCCGCAAAACGCGAACCTGAAAGCTGACTGCCATGTCTGACACTGTCCTCAAGGTCACGGCTCTGAACGCCGCACATCGGGCAAGCGGAGCTCGAATGGTCGGCTTCGGGGGCTATGAGATGCCGGTTCAGTATGAGGGGGTCCTGGCTGAACACCGCTGGACACGCGAGCATGCTGGTCTTTTTGACGTGTCGCACATGGGCCAGTGCCGGATTACCGGTAAAGACGCGGTCGCCCAGTTCGAACGCTTTGTTCCGGGTGATTATGCCAGCCTGAAAGAAGGCAAGCAGAAGTATTCTCTGCTGCTAAACGCCGAAGGTGGGATCCTGGACGATCTCATGGCCGGAAAGCCCGACCACGATGGTCTGTT
>JBFZCB010000012.1:0-6551 GCA_041308165.1 Caulobacterales bacterium | reverse complement strand
GCGTCATAGGCCGCCGATTTCAGCCTTCCGTCATCAAAGACCAGGCTTTCGCTCTCCGTCCGTTCAAGAAAGAGCTCCCCGTCATCTGCACCGGCGAGGGCATTATTGAGGATGGATTGGGCCTCGCCCGCATCGGCGCCTGCCTGTGAAAGGATTGAGCTGTCTGGGCCCGGAGGTGTGGAAACTGAAACGGTCATGAGCGATAGATAGGCGAGGCGAGCGCGAGCGGCTATAGGGCCGCGATGACGACTGTAATTTTTGGCCGCCCACCGGCTGTATTCGACCCGCCCTCGGAGGCCCTGCAGACCTCGCCTCTGGTCCCGGGGTCAACGGCCCTGGAGAGCCTGGCACCGGGATCGGTGGCCTCGGTAATGGTCTATGCGCCCCCTGGAGTTCTTGAACGGCGGTATACACTGGCCCTGGCCCTGCTTTCCCTCAGGCCGGGGGGGCGTCTCACCGTCATGGCCCCTAAGGATCGAGGGGGTTCGCGCCTGAAGAAGGAGCTGACCGCTTTTGGCCTTGAGGTCGCCGAAGATGCCAAGGCTCACCATCGTCGCTGCACCGTGATCCGTCCCGAGGTTCTGAGCGGTATTGAAGAGGCCATTGCGGGTGGTGAGGCCCGGCTTGTGGCAGGCCTCGAAGCCTGGTCCCAGCCGGGTGTGTTTGCCTGGGACCGTATCGACGCAGGCTCTGCGCTCCTGGCGCAAGCCCTGCCGCCCCTCAAGGGGGCGGGCGCAGATCTCGGCTGTGGATACGGAGCCCTGGCCAGTGTTGTCCTGCGCTCACCTGCGGTTCGCCATCTCAGACTGGTGGATCTGGACCGAAGAGCCATCGAGGCTGCACGTCGCAACATCCTGGACCCGAGGGTCGAGTTCATTTGGGCAGACGCAAGAACCTTGCCCGATACCGGTGATCTCGATTTTGTCGTCATGAACCCGCCCTTTCACGACGGAGGCGCTGAAGACCGGCGTTTGGGTCAGGACTTTGTACGCAAGGGTGCAGCTATTCTGAAAAAGGGAGCCACCCTCTGGCTGGTGGCCAATCGGCACCTGCCCTACGAAGCGGACCTGAAGGCCGCCTTCAGACGTGTTACTCCATTGGGAGATGGGGGTGGCTACAAGCTTTTCGAGGCCATGAAGTGACTGGGCAGGGCCCATCAGGGCGGGAGCGTAGACCATGAAGGCCGCTCGGACCTCACGCGTCGACAAGCTTCTCGGTTCCATGGGCTATGGCTCGCGTAGCGAGATTGCCCGGTTGGGCAAGGCGGGCGGTATAGTCCTTGATGGTGAGGATATAACCGATGTGTCCCGGCGCATTCCGGTTACGCCAGACCTGCCGGATCGGCTTGAGGTCGACGGCCAGCCGCTGGATCCCATCTCCGGCCTTGTGATGCTCCTGAACAAGCCCTTGGGGATGACCTGTTCGCGCAAGGAAGATGGTGCCCTGGTCTATGACCTCTTGCCGGATCGCTGGAAGCGCCGCGACCCGGCCATCTCGACGGTCGGGCGGCTGGACAAGCAGACGACGGGTCTGCTGCTTTTGACCGATGATGGAGACCTGCTGCATCGGATCATCAGTCCCAGACGTCATGTGGCCAAGGTTTACAGGGCGGTTCTGGCCCGGCCCCTTTCAGGAATGGAGGGTGAGCGATTTGCGGCTGGAGGCCTGCTCCTTGAAGGAGAGGTCAAGCCGCTGGCCCCCGCCGAGCTGGAAGTCCTGTCTCCCACAGAGGTCAGGTTGACGGTGACCGAGGGTCGCTATCACATGGTGCGGCGCATGTTTGCCGCGGTCGGTAACCATGTCGAGGCCCTGCACAGGGAGCGGATGGGAGGACTGTGCCTTCCCGAGGCATTGGCACCCGGCCAATGGAGGCTGCTTTCAACCGCCGAGATTGATCTGATCTTTGAGGACAGGGCCTGCCCATAAGGCCCGCTCCCGTTTCCAGGGCCCAATCTTCAGGACCCAATCTTCAGGACCCAATCTTCAGGGCCAAGCTTCAGGGCCAAGCTTTGGCCCCTGTCTGGGCCAATGCCTTAGCCTGAATGGCTCGCCGTCTGAGGGGGCAGGCTTAGCGTTTTATGCAGTTTCTAAAGCAGCCGGGTACAAACTGTGCGCCTTCGGTCTGCACGGACTGATATTGTCCTCCGGCCAGGGCCAGGGGGCGAACATCGGCCTCGTCGAACCTTGCGTGCCATAAAAGGGCACCATTGAACGAGGCTCCTCGCAGGTCGGCCGAGGTAAAGTCCGCATCGCGAAGATCAGCGCCGTCAAAACAGGCTCCCTGGAGCTGAGCCTTGCTGAAGTCCATACCGACGGCGCAAACCTTGCGGGCTGACATGGCCGTGAGGGCCCGGCCCGAGAATGTCGGATTCAGGGGGCGCAGATCTTCCTCATCGAGCAAGGCCGGCTTGCCGTTCCTCCCGCTGGTTTCAACCCATAGGCAATGCTGTTCAAGGCGTCCCGCCAGGAGCGCGGCGCGATCAAGAGCTGTTTGTGATGGGTCCAGAACACAGCCTTTGAAGGCCGAGGGATCGACTTTCAGACGATCCAGCTTGGCACCGACCAGAATGGCGCCCTCGAACTGCGCCCCGGTCAGATCGGCACCGCTCAGGTCCGCTCCCTGAAGCAGGGCTCCGGCGAAGTTGGCGAATTTCAACTTAGCGTTATTAAGTTTGATGCCCTTCATCGAACAGTTGGAGAGATCAACCGAAAATCTTCTTTCGGACGTCTCCGACTTGTCTTTAGAAGCCAGCCAGAACTCGAATCCGTTTGGCAGATCTGTGCGTGCCAGCATGGCCTGGCGCATATCAGCATCGTCTAGCCTCGCTCCGGACAGGTTGGCTCCTCGCAGGCTGGCTCCGCGGATGTCGGCCCGACTGAAGTCGGCGAGCTTGGCATCAACCCCGCGAAGGTTCGCACAATAGAGTGACGCCCGCTCCAGAACCGTGCTGACCATATTGCTGGATTCGAAGTTTGCGCCTGTAAAGTCGGCATCGCTGAGGATGCGCTTTTTGAAGTCGAGTGCAGGGGCTTGCAGATATTTGACGACGGCTCGCCGGCCTCCGGGTTGGCGGCCAATGAATCGCTCATGGGCTTCCAGGTAGCGATCAAGAATGGCCTGAGTAAAGGGTGGTAACTCTGCCCTGGCCCTTTCGGCCGCTAGTGCTATCACGCGGTAACTCCAACATACTGCTCCGGCAAACGGCTATGCCTTTTGTACGGGCTAGTTTTTGGCACTTAACAAAAGATGGCGATCAACAAACTTGCCATCACCGCTTGATAACTTATGCCCCATTTTGAGGGATGGGCATGCTAGCATGGTTACTCGTTTTGGCTAACGTGGGTAAATTCAACCTGCAGCAGTTATGCTGTGTACCCCCACGCTCCGAGCGCCTGGGAAGGCTGATCGCGGGCCGGAAGGTCCGCACCGATAAAGAGGGTGCATGACCAAAACCAAGATCTGCGGTCTCAGTTCGACCGACACGCTCGAAGCGGCCCTTCAGGCGGGTGCCGACTATGTCGGATTTGTCATGCTTCAAGCCAGTCCGCGGTTTGTGGCCCCGGAGCTGACCCGCCGTTTGGTCGACCAGGCGCGGGGCAGGGCAGGGACCGTCCTTCTATTTGCGGATACGCCGCTTGCGGTCATGGATCGACTGGTCAGGCAGATCGAACCGGATCTCATACAGATGCATGGGCAGGAGGCTCTGGAGGACATCAGGGCCGCAAGGCGCACTCTAGGTGTCCCGGTCATACGGGCGCTGGGTATAGCCCAGGCCTCTGACCTTGAGGGGCTTGAGGCTATCGAGGAGGCGAGTGACCATCTCCTGCTGGATGCCCGCCCGCCGAAGGGTGCGGCCAGGACTGGAGGGCACGGACTGGCCTTTGACTGGTCGCTCCTGGCCGGCCACACCTTTGCCAAGCCCTGGTTCCTGGCCGGCGGTCTCACGCCCGACAATGTGGCCGATGCCATTAGACTGACTGCGGCATCCGGGGTCGATGTCTCCTCTGGCGTGGAAAGTGCGCCGGGTGTTAAGGACCCATTGCGGATCGCGGCCTTCATCCAGGCTGCGAGCCGGACGTAATATAGACGTCCAGCGTCTGTTTAACTGTCGCCTGCCGCCTCCCTTGCGTGAAAGTCCTGCTCGTGAACGCCATCCTACCCAATGCATACGCAATGCCCGATCAAGAGGGCCGCTTTGGTCCCTACGGCGGCCGTTTCGTCGCCGAGACCCTCATGCCGCTCGTGCTCGAGCTCAACACGGCCTATGAGGCCGCAAAGGCAGACCCTTCATTCCAGGCCGAGCTGGACGGCTTTCTGACGGATTATGTCGGCCGACCCAGTCCCCTTTATTTCGCTGAGCGTCTGACGGACCATTTCGGCCAGGCCAATATCTGGTTCAAGCGCGATGAGCTGAATCATACGGGGGCCCACAAGATCAATAACTGCATGGGCCAGATCCTCCTGGCCATGCGGATGGGCAAGAAGCGGATTATCGCCGAGACCGGTGCTGGCCAGCACGGCGTCGCGACGGCGACGGTCTGTGCCAGGTTCGGGCTGCAGTGCGTCGTCTATATGGGGGCGACTGATGTCGAACGGCAGATGCCGAATGTGTTCCGGATGAAACTCCTGGGCGCCGAGGTCGTGCCTGTCACATCAGGACGCGCGACCCTTAAGGACGCCATGAATGAAGCCATGCGGGATTGGGTCACCAATGTTGAAGACACCTACTATCTGATCGGTACGGCGGCTGGACCTCACCCCTATCCCGCCATGGTCAGGGATTTCCAGAGCGTCATCGGCAAGGAAACCCGCGCCCAGATGCTGGCCCGCAAAGGCAAGCTGCCTGATGCCTGTGTGGCCGCCATCGGCGGCGGTTCCAATGCCATCGGTTTGTTTCATCCCTTCATCGAGGATTCGGGAGTCAGGCTGATCGGCGTAGAAGCGGCCGGTCGGGGTCTTGACGGCCCCGATCATGCGGCCTCGATCCAGGGCGGTCGTCCAGGCGTTCTGCACGGGAACCGCACCTATCTTCTGCAGGACGATGACGGTCAGATTCTGGAAGGACATTCCATCTCAGCCGGTCTCGACTACCCCGGTATCGGCCCCGAACATGCTTGGCTGAACGACATCGGTCGGGCCGAGTATCGGGCAGCGACAGACCACGAGGCCCTTGAGGCTTTCCAGCTCTGTTCAAAACTGGAGGGGATTATTCCTGCGCTGGAGCCCAGTCATGCCCTGGCCCGCATTGGCGAGATTGCAGGAGAGATCGGCAAGGGCGGAGACGTTGTGCTCAACATGTGCGGACGTGGTGATAAGGATATCTTCGCTGTCGCGCGTCACCTGGGTGTCGAGCTTTGAGGTCCCGGATGGCCGCTGCCGCCCTGGCTCTGCTCATGGTGGCAGGTCCCGCGATGGCACAGACTCCTCAGGCGGACGCTCCGGCTCTAGCCCCTATTGTCACGCCGCCCGCCGATCTGGCGATCCTGCCCGGGTCCACAGTGGCCCCGGACTGTGGTGGTCTTTATAATCTTCAGGGACGTGCCTTCTGCGTCTCTGCCCTTCTGACACAGGTGGGCACATTGGCGGATGCCTATGTCGCCGATATCAAGTCCAGGGGCTGGCTGGTCGCAGGAGGCGATGCAAACCGCGTGGTGCTTATTCGACGCGATGCCGATGGAAGCTGCCAGGGACTGCAGATGCAGGCCTTTTACAATACGGCCCAGGCAACGACGCCAACGTCCTTGGGATATCTGGCCTTCGGTATTGTACCCGGCAATGTTTGTGCAGCCAGTCCGGGGACGGCGGGGGGGCCTCCTGGTGAATGAGCTGACTTGCACTGTCTTGCGCAATCCCTGAAAGAAAGCAGCGGTGAGGCCCTCCCCGAGGGACAGAACCAGAAGACCGACCCCACCAGACTGACCCTGAAAGACGCGAACGCAGGACGATATCGGGTGTGTCGGTGCCACCACATCACTCTTGCCAATGCCCATTCTCCCCGATCGAGCCCGCCCATGACGACCGCCCGTATTGACGCCCGCTTTGCCTGCCTGAAAGCCGAGAACCGTGCCGGGTTCGTGGCCTATGTAATGGCCGGCGATCCCAATCGCGAACAGGCCTTGAAGATCCTCCAGGGTCTGCCTGAAGCGGGTGCTGACATCATTGAGCTGGGCTTTCCGTTTTCCGATCCGATGGCTGAAGGGCCGCCGATCCAGCGCGCGGCCCTGCGCGGGCTCAAGGCCGGGCTCACGCTCAAGGGGACGCTCGACCTGGTGCGAGCCTTTCGCGAGGGTGATGCGACAACCCCATTGATTCTCATGGGTTATCTTAATCCGATCGAGACCTATGGCCATGAGGCCTTTGCCCGTGATGCAGCTGAGGCCGGAGTGGATGGAGTGATCATTGTGGACTGCCCTCCCGAGGAGGCTGATCCGCTCACCGACGCCCTTGATAAGGAAGAGGTGTCCCTGATCCGGCTCGCGACACCGACATCGGATGATGCCCGATTGAAGATCGTCGTCCAGCGCACCTCGGGCTTTGTCTATTATGTCTC
>JBFZCB010000011.1:0-7771 GCA_041308165.1 Caulobacterales bacterium | reverse complement strand
CCGTCAGCGCCCGCATACGCCCCAGGCCGCGCTTGAAGGTGTTTTCCAGCCCAACCACGGGATCCATGGCGATGAAGGCGTTTTCCTCGCTTTCCTGGGAAAAGCGGATGAGCCGTCCGCGCAGTTCCGAGGCGATCAGCTGGTCCATGGGGAGTACCACGTCGCGCACCGCTGCCAGCTGATCCTGGGTAAGTAGGCGCTGGGTTGACCCGGGGCTGCCCGATACGAACACGGGTGTGCCTTCAATGGGCCTTGAGGCATTCCAGCGGAAGTGGTGCGGGGTGACGGCAGGCTGGCCGTTCTCATAGAGGCGCACGAAGGCGGCATCGATGGAGAAACGCGGGAAGCTGAAGTTGTCCAGATCGCCCCCGAAGGTGGCTGCGCGATCCTCGGGTGCCCAGGCCAGGCGGACGTCGGTGTAGCGTTTGTAGGTATAGAGCTTGAACTGCCCGCCGCGATAGAGACTGACCACCTGGCAACGCCGATCGGCAATCGTGGATCCATCCGGTGCGGTGCAGGCCTCCGCCTCGATCCGGCCGGCCTCGGCATCACGGGCCCGGGTGAAGGCCGCCCCCGTCAGGCCCTCGCCTGTGCGGTGCATGCGCTCTGTGACATCCGCAATGTCGGTGAGGATTTCCGCAGATCCGCCGGGACAGGCCAGTTCCTCCTGGCGGGTACGCGGCGTGAAGCCGGTCTCGGCATAGTTGACGGCCTGTGTCGACAGGTTGGCAACACAGGTGGCAACGCAGTGGTTGTTGGTCATCACAAGCCCTTCGGCCGAGACGATACCTGCCGAGCAGCCTCCAAACCGGGCTGATGACAGACGGACCCGGTCGAGGAAGGCCTGGTCGATGTTTACGCCCAGCGTCTGGTTGGCACGTGCGATGGGAAAGTTATCGAAGGTCCACATCCCCTCCTCGGCCTGGGCCGTTGAGGCCGATCCGAGGAACAGGACGCTGGCCGATAGGGCTGCACTGAGGGCAAGGATGTGGCGCATGATCTAATCCTGTCATTGCCGATCGCTGGACGAACGGACGGGGTTTGTCGGACAGACCGACGAAACGAAGGCGTTCCGGCATCTGGCCCTGGAACGGGTCTGATCCGGAACCGCCCGTGGCTGTAGTCAGCCCCTGGTCTGCAGGCGCTCAATCTTCAACCGGGCCTGGCGCATCTTTTGGCTTCCCCGGAGGGACGACAAAGATGCGCCCTGGCCGGGTGTCTTACTGGACGCCCAGTTCCTCAAGCAGGCGCGGCTGCTGATAAACCGTCCGCAGGGCTTCGGTAATGGCTGCCGTTGAGACGGTAACTGTGCGGTTCAGCGAACCGTCATACCCAAAGGCTCCACCCATCGAATGGATGTTTCCATCAAAGGCCGTGCCGATGACTTCACCACGCGCATTGATCACTGGCGAGCCCGAGTTGCCGCCGATGATGTCATTGGTGGAGACGAAGTTGTAGATCACATCCTTGTTGATGCGATCCCGGGCTTCCAGGAAGCGAGTGGCTGCATTGAAGGGCTCAGCACCCGTAGCCCGCTCATAAAGCCCCCCCATGTAAGTGAACGGCGGTATGCTGACGCCGCGGTGGGTCCAGCCCTCGATGGCCCCATAGGACAGGCGCAGGCTGAAGGTTGCATCCGGATACTGGTTGGAGCCGTAGATGGCAAAGCGCGCCTGGGCGATCTTCTCTGCGGCACGGCCTGTCGGGGCCGTAACGGCAGCATCCCACTGATTACGGATCGTCTGGGCGGCATCATCATTGGCCATGACGAAGGCAATCATCGGATCGCCCGAGGCCGCCAGTTCTTCTGGCGTCATGGCAAACAGCCGCGTCCGCTCGGCAGGGTCACCGAGCCGTGTGCCGCTGACAAGGCGATCAGCCAGGCCTGCCGGGGCTTCGCGCCCCAGAAGAGCCTTTACCTGAGCATTGTCGACGGTGAGGTATTCGCGCGTCTTGAGCAGCCAGTGGGTGAGATAAAGCGCTTCCAGGCCGTTATCGATCGGGGTGGTTTCACCAAGGCGGCGGCCCGTCTGGGTGATGGCCGCGTCCGTGAAGCCGGCACGACGCTCAGCGACGGGCCGTGCGCGTTCCTTGGCGGTACGCACAATGGCACGGGCATAGCTGAAGAGGGTTGATCCCCCACCGGCCGAGGTCTCCAGCTGGCGATAGGGCAGGAACTGGTCGCGGGCTGCGGTCTGAACGGCCTCAAGTTCACTCCAGGGATCACCGATGCGGGCCGCTACAGCGGGATCGGCGGCCACGCGTGCGCGCAACTCGGCCTCCTGTTCGCGCTTGGTGCCCATGAAGGCCGGATCCGCCAGGGCTGCCTGCTGGCCGAACCAGACCTTGAAGCTGTTTTCCAGTCCAAAGAGCGGATCAACGCTCACGCGCTTGGCTTCCTCGGAGGTGTTTGCGTATTCCTGGATCCGGCCCCGCAATTCAGAGCCCTGGAGAAGGTTGATCTGCAGCTGCTGGTCGCGCAGGCGCTCGAGTTGGGAGATGGTCAGAAGGCGTGAGGTCGAGCCGGGGTTACCGGCTACGAATACCGGCTCTCCGGCGCTGGGCGCACTGGCGTTCCAGGTCAGATGATTGGGGGTCGAAACCGGCTTACCGTCCTCGTAGATCCGCAGGAAACCGGCATCGAGGGCATAGCGCGGGAAGTTGAAGTTGTCAGGGTCACCGCCGAAGAAGGCGGCCTGGAACTCGGGAGCAAAGGCGAGCCGGACGTCCTCGTACTTGCGGAACTTGTAGAGAGCATACTGGCCTCCACGATAGAAGCTGATGACCTGGCACGTCAGTTTGCGGTCATCACCGCAGACCTCGTCCTGGATCCGCGTGATTTCTGCCCCGCGAGCCTGGACAAAGGCAGTCCCTTCAGTGCCGGCGCCGGCGGCAAGCACCCGCTCGGTCACATCGGTGATGTCGGTCAGGATTTCAGCGGTCTGGCCAGTGCACTGTTTTTCGCCCTCTCGGGTAGCGGGCATCCAGCCGTTTTTCACATAGTCGTTCTCGGCATCCGAAAGATCCTGGATACAGCTGATGATGCAGTGATGGTTGGTCAGGACCAGCCCCTCACCGGACACCAGGGAGGCCGAACAGCCCCGCAGGCGAACCGCGGCGTTCCGCACCCGGTCCAGCCAGGGCTGGTCGATCGAGGTGCCATATTTGGCGTTCACGGCCTGTATGGGGAAGTTGTCAAAGGTCCACATACCCTCATCGGCCTTTGCCGGTGAGGCAGCGGCCGCCGACAGGACGGCAATGGAGGCCCCTACAGCGAACATCGAGGCGGTCAGGCGGATAGACATGGAAAACTCTCCCGGGGTGTCGGAGGCGGGTGACCGTCCCTGACTGTTACAATGTAGCTAACGACCGAACGGGGTCATTGGCAAGCCGTCAGCCAACCCGTGGACCCGCGCGCAGCAGCCTAGCTCGCATCTGTCTTCCTCGCGCCGGGCGATGGCCAGGTCAAGTGTGGGGTTATCTACGCCGCCTTACCCCGATTTAACTTGGCCGCAGGTCATGAGGTTGTCAGATAGCGCCGTACCAGGGGTGAAACTTTCCTTCATGTCGCTCGCACTTTCCACGCTACTGTTTGAGTGGCGGCGTTATATGGCCGCTGTAATGGCCCTTGCCTTGTCCGGCCTCTTGGTCCTGGCCATGACCGGGGTCTTCATAGGCATCGGCAAGGGCTTTACCGCCATCATCGAGCGCTCCAGCGCCGATATCATCATCATGCAGCCGGGTGCAAAGAACCTCATGGGTGGTCCTTCGGGCGTACCGCGCCGGTTCATCCCCCTGGCCTATAACCATCCTGAGGTCATCGAGGTTCAGCCCCTGGACGGGGCCGGCGGCACTTTCCAGTCGGTCAAGAATGTCGATCCAACCTTGAGCCAGGCCGATCGCGCCAGGCAGGGAGCGCCGCGACAGAAGTTCGTCCAGGCCTCTATCATCGACACCACACCCGGCTCCGTCACCATCCCGACCGATTATTCGCCCGAACTGGTGGATGCCCTTCGTCAGCCCTATACGGTCGCGATTGACGAGACCGCCTTGCCTCAACTCGGCGTCAAGCTCGGAGATAAGGCCCTTTACAACGGTCAGACCGTAACGGTGGTCGGAATCCTGCGCGGCTATCCCAACATGATGCAGGCGAGCGTGGTCATGAGCCGTGACACCCTGCGCATGCTGGGTCAGGCCGATACCGGTACCCGCGTCGGCCCCCTCATGATCAAGCTCAAGGATCCCGCGCGGGCCTCCGTTGTCGCCGCTCAGCTCAACGAAATGGGTAACGGCCAGTGGAGGGCCTGGACCCGCCAGGGCCTTGCGGACGCCAATGCGGCCGGCATGTTCGAAGAGGGCATCCTTGTGGTCATCATCGGCGGCTGCGTGGTCTTGGGCATCATTATCGGTGTTGCCATTACCTGGCAGACCCTGCGTGGAGCCATCATGGCCAATATCAAGGAGTTCGCTTCGCTCAGGGCCCTGGGTGTGGGTATGGGCTCGCTCAACCGCATCGTGATGGAGCTCAGCTTCTGGGTTGGATGTGTAGGGGTGGTCGCCGCTATTGGCCTGACCTGGTTGGTCTCGCTCCTGGCTGCGGCCAATGCGGTCATCATTGCCCTGCCGCTGATGCTTCTGGTGATCGTAGGCGGAGGTCTGATCCTGATTGCTGTCGTATCCGGGGCCCTGTCCCTGGGCATCCTCAAGAACAGCCAGCCGGCGGATCTGCTGCGATGAGTGCCCAACACGTGAAGGTCCATGGCAAACATGGCGACTTTGCCATCGAGGCCAAGGGCCTGGTCAAGCGCTTCAAGTCCGGCAAGAGCTTTGTCGAAGTGCTCAAGGGCGTCGACTTCGATGCCCGCCATGGCGACCTGACCATGGTCATGGGACCGTCGGGTTCGGGCAAGTCGACCTTGATCGCGGCCCTGTCAGGGCTTCTCCGGCCGGAAGAAGGTCGGGTGGATGCGCTGGATGTGGATGACCTTTGGGGCCTGTCCCTGTCGCGCATTGATCGCTTCCGGCTCGCCCATTGCGGGTTCATCTTCCAGGGCTTTAACCTCTTCCCGGCCCTTACGGCCCTTCAGCAGGTCGAGGTGGTGCTCAAGTTTCAGGGGCTGACACCTGGTCAGGCCAGGAAACGGGCGACTGAGGCCCTGGTCGAGGTGGGACTGTCTCATCGCCTGCATCAGCGCCCGTCCATTCTGTCGGGCGGTGAAAAGCAGCGTGTGGCCATCGCCCGTGCCCTGGCCAAGGATCCCAAGATCCTGTTTGCCGATGAGCCGACCTCGGCTTTGGATGGCGAGAATGGCCAGATCGTCATTCGGCTGTTGCGGCGGGCGGCCACCGAACACGGTGCCGCGGTGATCTGCGTCACCCATGACCCCAGGCTCGAGGAATGGGCCGACCGGGTCATCAAGATCGAAGACGGCGTCATTATTTCCGACGAGCGCCGCACTCCCAATCCCGACGCCCAGCTGGCGTCGCACTGAGCTTCCTTAAGGATAAAAAGACAATGCCCGGCTTTCTGAAGAAAAAGCGTACCTGGGTCGCCCTGCTGCTCGTGATCCTGCTGGGGGGCGCTTTCGTGGTGGCCTCAAAGCGTTCCGAGGCCAAGAAGGCAGAGGCAGCAAGCGCCGAGGCGACCAAGCCGGTCAGCCCCTATGCGGCCATTGCCAACGGCAAGATCGACATCGAGGGTGGCATCATCCAGATCGCAGCCCGTCGTGGCGGGGTGGTTGAAGAAGTCCTGGTGCAGGAGGGCGACCAGGTCGTCGAGGGTCAGATTCTGGCTCGCCAGGAGGATGACGAACCGCGTCTGGCCCTGCAGACGGCCGCTGCCGATCTGGCCCAGGCCGAAAGCCAGCTGCGTCTGATCCGTGTCGACATCCAGACCGCCCAGCGTGAGTATGATCGCCTGGCCCGTCTTGCCGATACCAACTTTGTCGCCGGTCAGCGTCTGGACCAGGCCCGCGATGCCATAGCTCAGGCCCAGGCGCGGCTCGGGGTTCAGGAGGCATCGGTCCAGACCGCTCGTGCCCGTCGTGATCAGGCCGCTTTCAATGTGGAGCTGACGGTCATCCGTTCCCCGAGCAATGGACGTATCGTTCGCCGCTACGCCAATCCGGGTGCAGGGGCCTCTGTCCTGAATGTGTCCAACATGTTCGATCTTGAGCCGGTCTCGCCGCGCATTGCCCGCGCGGAGATCGTCGAGAGCGACATCCCTAACGTCACGGCAGGACAGTCGGTCGAGATCACACCTGAGGGCAACCCTTCACAGGTCTACGTAGGCCAGGTGTTACGTCGCGCGGCCGTCTTTGGAGCCCGCAGGCTTGCCTCCGATGATCCCTCACAGCGTACGGATGAACGGGTGGTCGAAGTGGTTGTCTCGGCAGGGGATGCGCCGCTCCTAATCGGCCAGCGCGTCTTGGTGAAGTTCATGAAGCCCGGCGAAACGGCGGGGGCCCCGCGTCCGGTCGCCCAAGGGATCCCCGCCAACCGCGCCATGCAGGCACCGAACTGATCCCCGATAAGGATCGCCGGGCCTGCGCTCGGCCCTGAGCGTAGCTATTGCGGGGTGGAGGACAGGCCACCCCCTAGCGGGCTGGTGACACGCGCCAGATGACGTTGCCGACGTCATCAGCCACGAGAATCGCACCCCGGGCATCGGTCTCGACACCGACGGGGCGACCGCGGGCCCGGCCACTGGTGTTCAGAAAGTCGGACAGTATGTCCTGGGGCGGGCCTGCCGGGCGGCCATCAACGAAAGGTACGAGGATAACCTTGTAACCCGTGGCCGGGATTCGGTTCCATGAGCCGTGCTGACCGATAAGGGCTCCGCCTCTCAGGGACGGCATCAGATCCTGCTTGTAGAAGGTCAGCCCAAGGGAGGCTGTATGCGAACCCAGGGCGTAATCCGGCCGGATGGCCGCCGCCACGCGCCCGGGGTTTGCGGGCTTTACGCGAGTGTCGACGGTCTGGCCAAAATAGCTCCAGGGCCAGCCATAGAAACCACCGGGTGTGATGGAGGTCATGTAATCGGGTACAAGGTCATTGCCGATTTCGTCGCGTTCATTGACCGCCACCCAGAGCTTTCCGCTCTGTGGATTCCAGTCCATGCCCACAGGGTTGCGCAGACCCGAGGCATAGACGGTTCTCTGGCCTGTTGCGGGATCGATCTCGAGGACGGCGGCGCGCTCGATTTCCTCGTCCATGCCGTGTTCAGCGACATTGGAGTTTGAGCCCACGCCGACATAAAGCCTGCGGCCGTCGGGCGAGGCGATGAGGCTCTTGGTCCAATGGTGATTTCGTCCTGATGGCAGGTCGGTCACCTTGACGGGACGGGCCTCTATGCTTGTCTGGCCCGAGACATAGGGCACCTTCACGAGCGCATCGGCATTGGCGATGAAGAGCTCGTCTCCGATCAAGGCCATGCCGAAGGGTGAATAGAGATCGGTCAAGAAGGGGGTCTTCAGTTCGGCGACGCCATCGCCGTCGGCATCGCGCAGCAGTGTGATGCGATTGGCGCTCGGAGTGGCCGCCCCGGCCCGCTTCATCACGAGACCCTGGACGAAACCTCTGATCCCGCCAGACGCTTCCCGGGGTGGGGCATTGCTTTCGGCAACAAGGATGTCGCCATTGGGCAGGCGGTAGAGCCAGCGGGGATGGTCGAGATCCGAAGCGAAGGCCTGGACGCGTAGACCCTCGGCCGGCGTCGGCATCTCACCCGCCGGCCAGCCAATGGCCGGAGCGATCCTGACGGTCGGGACAA
>JBFZCB010000010.1:0-3527 GCA_041308165.1 Caulobacterales bacterium | reverse complement strand
AGACGACGTTCCCCACGCTCGGCACTGAGTTTGGCCATTACCTGCGGTGCATAGCGGCGCGCTGCCCAGGCAACGACACCGATCAGGCCGAGCACAAAGGCCAGGCCAAAAATTGCACGGGCCAGATCAAGTAGGTTCATGGTGCAGCCTGCCCCGGATGAGGCCGCAATATTTCAACCAACGTGGTTAACGGGTCGTTTAGATAATCACTCATTAACCATGGAGGCGGCATTTTCTGCCCATCGACTGCCATGTCTTCCTTCGAAGGTGCGCCGTGAACTACGCCGACCTGCCCCTGCTGAACCAGATCAAGGGCCGACTGGCCTGGCTTGATGATCGTCAACGTGTGGTCGCCCAGAACGTCGCCAATGCCGATACACCCGGCTACACGGCCCGGGACCTTAGAACGCCGACCGACTTTGCCCAGGCATTGCGGACTGGCGGTGGGTTACAGATGGCGCGCACGAGCGCGATGCATATCGCACCTGCCAACACCAATGCTGCCCGTTTCTCGGTCCGTAGTGCGCCGGATTCAGAGACGACCCTCGATGGCAACTCCGTTGTGGTCGAAGAACAGATGCTCAAGATGGCCGAGAGCCGCATGGCCTATGATGCTGCCATCAGTCTTTACCAGAAGTCGATGACCATGCTCCGCCTGGCAGCCAAGAAGCCTGGGCCATGAGGAACTGATCCATGACCGACGCCATTCCCCCCCGTAATCCCGCCATGGCGGTCGCAGCCGGTGCCCTGAAGGCGCAGCAGTCGCGCATGCGGGTGATTGCCGAAAACATTGCCAATGCGCAGTCCACGGCCGACACGCCCGGCGGAAACCCCTACCGTCGTCAGATCCCCGTGTTCGAGGCGCGTAATCTGGATGGCGCGATGGGTGTTGTTCTTGCCGAGGTTCGTCCTGACCAGAGCGCCTTCAAGCGAGACTATGATCCTTCACACCCCGCGGCAGATGCCGAAGGCTATGTTTTGCGGCCCAATGTCGAAACCCTGATTGAATCGATGGACATGCGCGAGGCGCAGCGAGCCTACGAGGCCAATCTGAATGTGATCGAGACTGCGCGATCGATGGAGATGCGCACCCTCGATATCCTCAAGCGTTGAGACACTAGCCCATGAATCCGATACTCGCGACCCGGGCCTATGAAGCCATCCAGGGGGGGGCAATGCCCGCCGCCGGGACCAGTCCAACGGCAGCGCCAGGTTTCGGGGAGCTGCTTGAGAATGTCATGGGCAGCATGACCCAGACCACCAAGATCGCCGAAACTCAGATGACCAGCCACGCCAGGGGTCAGGGTAGCCTAATCGACGTGGTCACGGCAGTTTCAAGCGCCGAAGCTTCTCTTGAGGCCGTCATAGCGGTTCGTGACCAGGTGATATCGGCCTATCAGGAAATCATGCGGATGCCGATCTGACGCCGCCTGTCGGTGCCGGCATCAGGGTTTAAGCACAGCCGCGTGGCCTATCTTGACCCCGGATGACCGATCTGACCGCCGCGAAAGCCAGCGCTTGATACCAACCTGCATCGGTTGATCGATCAGGGCATGGAAGGCAAAGGCAAACCCAAAGGCTGCCATCACGCCCAGCCCCCAAAGGCCCCACTGGAGGGAAACGGCCAGGTCAAGGTGTTCAATCAGAATGTTTACCACACCAAACCAGATGATCCTTACGGGCTCATTGGTAATGAACATGGCAAAGGACACGACTGACAGCTTTTCGATCAGCTTTGAGGGCCTCAGAACCGGTAGTGCGCCCGCGGCAAGAATTATGAGACAGATCAGAACAAGCGAGGCCAGGGCATGTTTGTCGGACAGCTGGAATAGAAGGAGCGCGATACCTGCGGACAGTCCGATGATGCGCGCAAGCCAAGGGTTGATCCATAGCCTTTCGGACAAGACAGCCAGTCCCATGCCGAGCACAAAAAGGGGCAGGGCGCGCCAGAATCCGAACTTCATGGGCATCTGATAGACTGGGTAGCCGAGCAGGGCTTGGGTGAGGGCATTGGCGAGAAGATAGATGGCGACCATACCCATCAAGATCGTCAGGGGTGCGGGCCTGCTCAGGCCGCGCAGAATGAAGGGAAAGGCCAGGTAACAGCCTATCAGTGCCGAGATCGACCAAGTTGGGGCATTCCAGCCGAGTCCGCCATAAACACCAAAGGCCTGTGTGAGCGTCACCTGTGCAGGAAGCTGATCCCATCTGAACCATTCCGGGTTTCGCGGAGCGAATCCAAGCCAGCCAGCACCGACGACGAAAACGATCAGGAGCAGACTGGTCAAAAGATGGGCAGGCCATACCCGAAGACTACGCTTCAGGAAGAAGTCTCCCGGGGCGAGCCGTCCCTCGATCATTGAACGGCCATAGATCCGCATGAGCACATATCCACTGTCGATCAGGAAGAAGTTGGTCAGAAGAAATCCGGCGCGCTCGAATATCGGATTGATGATTTCAGCCAAGGGCGCTGGGCCTGCCGCCTGGAAGTGATGCAGTATGATCAGCGAGGCCACGATGAAACGAAGGGCATCGAGCCATCCCCCTCTCGAGATGGGCGGCGTGTCATTTCGGTCCACTAAAGCCGTCCAGGGCATGGTCAGGCTCCTTCTTAAGCCTGAGACGCAATATGCATGCCTTGGCACGGTGACGGCCTTGCCGACCGTTGGCGAGCCTGATCTCTAGCTCAGATCCCAGCGAGGGGCGTGGGGACGCATCCACTGGGAAAGCACCCATTTCTCGCCGCGCGTTGGTGGTAGCCCTGCGTGGCGGCTGAGCGGATCAGCCTGGCCATCCGGTGTGACATTGGCCCAGAGCAGGGCACTGCCCTTATGGCCCTTCAACGTCAGGGCGGGTGATGAAAAGGCCGTCTCTCCGCCTTCATGGTCGTCGTCAAGGCAGATGAGGCAGGTCGCAATCCTCTGGCCCCGCTGCAGCAGATCCTGGCGGTGACCCGGGGTAAGGGGATCCAGATAGTCGACGTGCCAGTCGAACGCCTGGCCGACTTCATAGCGAAGGACCTGGCTAGCTTCGAAGCCGGCGACAGGAAGTCCGGCCAGGCGCGAGATCCTTTCACGCAACAGCACGAGCACCATATCCGAACCGGCGAGATCGAAGGCGTGGGAGGTATTTGAGCGGATGGTCTCGATGCGGCCACGACCTGTCTGAAGGTCATAGACCTGTGCCGGTTCGAGGTGCGGTCTTGCCCTTGCCATCAGCCAATCGCACACGGCTGGAGAGATGAAATCGTCCGCAATCAGGACGTGAGGTTTTTGATTGACCAGTCTGGGCTGGGGAGGGGCCAACCAGGCCTTCAGGCCCCCTGGCTCGGCCTCGATGACCGAAAGGCTTTGGCGGGCATCGGCCTTGGCAGGCCCCATGATCTCGACGAAAGCCTCGAATGGCTTCGCAGATCGGCCAGCGGTGGACATGAACTTGCCCGCCAAAGCCTTTCGATCATCGAGGCCGAGCCAGGGGGCCTGAAGGCCTGGTTGGCCCCTCCCCAGCCCAGACTGGTCAATCAAAAA
>JBFZCB010000009.1:0-24452 GCA_041308165.1 Caulobacterales bacterium | reverse complement strand
CTTCGCCAGGTCCGCTGCCCCTCGCCAGATCCCAAGAACCCGCTAGACTCACGCCTGTGAAATCAGACCTCGATCATCTTCCGCAGAAACAGCAGGACGAGCTCGCGCGCGTCCGCCAGATACTGCTGTCAGAGTTCGAGATCGCGCGTGACAGTGGAGGCGGCGGCACCCAGCCCTGGCGGCGTAATGGCCATATCCAGAAGATCATCCTGTTCGGCTCCTATGCCCGCCAGGACTGGGTCGATGAACCCGAGAACGGCTATCTGTCGGACTTTGATCTGCTGATTGTCGTTAGTGACGAGAAACTCACCGACATCGCCAGCTACTGGTGGGTGGCAGAGGACAGGATCCTCAACGATCCGGCGATTGGCAGAAACGTCAACATCATCGTCCATGACCTGGCCGAGGTGAACCAGGCGCTTGGCCGGGGCGAATATTTCTGGGCCGATATCGTGCGCGACGGTGTGGCCCTCTATGAGGTGCCGGGGCATCCGTTTGCGATAGCGAAACCAATGAGCGCAGGGGATGCTGCGTCAATGGCCGCGCATCATTTCGAGGGTCGTTTCGGGAACATTGACCTTTGGCTCGAGAATGCATCGTCAATGCTGAAGGGGGGCATGGACCAGAGGCGGAGAAAGAACGCAGCCTTCCAGCTCCACCAGGCCGTCGAAACAGCCTACGCCTGTGTATTGCTGGTCCACACCTTCTATTTTCCGCGCTCGCACAACATCAAGTTCCTGCGATCTCTGGCAGAGGATATTGACCGGCGACTGGTTCAGGCCTGGCCTAGGGAAAGCCGTATCGATCGCCGACGCTTTGAGCTTTTGAAGCGCGCCTATGTCGAGGCCCGGTATTCGGACGCGTATGATGTTTCCAGTGAAGACCTTCAGGCCCTGTCCAAGGCGGCTGTTCACCTTCGCGATCTCGTCGATGCCGTCTGTCAGGAACAGCTGCAAACCCTGAGGCAACAGGCCGAGACAGACTGACCGTCAGATCTGGGCCCCTTCTTTGGCCGGCAGGCCTTTTGGACATGAGGCCAATCCATGACCGCTCCGGGCCCTCCAGATTGGAAAATCCGCGCTCAGGCCGCCGTGGCTTCAGTTGATTTCAGTTCCTTCTTATTGCCCGGCGGTACCCATGTCAGGGCGCTCGGCATGGCCAGATCCGTCTTTCACGGTGCGATCGGGTTGAGAACACAGGCTTTGAGGGCAGGACATCCACCGCTTGAGCGGGATTGGCCGGCCTTGGGGCTCCGTGCGCCTGTGGCTTAGCGTTTGCAGCGCATGCACCCTCGTCTAATGTCATCCCTGCCCGGGTGGCCACGGCGTATGTCCAGGCTTCGGCTAAAGGCTTTGGCGCATGGCTCAACCATGTTCTCAACGCCCGGCGCGAGGATCACGGGCGCGCCGGCTGCGGGTCCAGCCTCTTGCCAGATCCGCGCATGTGAACCATTCTCGATCTTGCGCCGCTGAGCGGCGCCGAGGCGTGAGAACCTCGGTTGAGATATGGCAAACACTCAGGCCCGGACCGCGTGAACCTGCGCGCGCCGACATGCGCCCTGACGGTTGAATCCTGCCTGCCTCACGCCGAGTTCTGGATCCGGGACGGTTCCCGATCCGGCCTGGTCACTGGAGGCGAGGACGTGGCGACTGGAGGACGGAGTTCGAATCCCTCCCTGGCGTTCCCGAAAGGGAGCGACGCTGAAGCCCTGTTCCGAAACCATGGGCCCTGGCTCCTGCGTTCACTCAGACGCAGGTTTGGACGCGAGGTGGCCGATGATCTCCTCCAGGAAACCTACCTCCGCATCCTGCGGCAGGCTCTGCCTGTCGAGGTCCAAAGACCCCGGGCCTTCCTGCTTCAGATCGCGCGCAACCTCTTCATCTCGGGCTACCGCCGCGATCGCCTGCGGGCAGCCTATGAGGAACCACAGGCCTGTGTTCAGTCCAATAGCGCCCTGGCCTGCCAGCTCGAGACCATGGTCCTGCAGGAGATCATTCTGGGCATGCCCGTCAAACTGCGTGACGTCTTTGTACTCAGCCGGTTTGGAGGTCTAAGCCACCAGGAAATCGCTATCCAGCTCGGCATTACACGCAAGACCGTCGAGTGGCGGATGACCCGGGCCCTGGCCCATTGCGCTGCTCAACTGCGAACCTGAGGCCGGCGTGGATGCAACCGCCAGACCCCCATCAATTCTGAGCGTCCGGGCAAAAGCGCGACCGTCAACGCCTGCGCCAGTCGGGTCACCAAGACCATCCCGTTAATCGGAAGTGATGAGGCCCATATATGGACGGGCCGGGGGTCGCCATCTAGTGTGCGCCAAGCCTGTCGGAATAGCCGGATTACAGTGAACCTCAAGCCTCAGTTCCTTGCCGCCCAACCCCTCCCGCTCCGAAGGTTGGAGAGGCTCGGTTGGACAGGCAGAGGCGCGCTTGCGAGGTTTCACTGGAGCGTTGACTGGAACGCTGATTGGAACGCTGACTGGAGCGCTGACTGGCGCGTTCCCCGGCGCGCGCGTGCGATGGCCAGCCCCAGGGCCTTTGCACGGGCCCTTAGACGGAGCGGTGCGCCGGTCCCTGCCCGACGCTTACCCACCCTGCCCTGACACTGCCCTGCTCCGACACTGCCCTGCTCTGACACTGCCCTGCTCTGACACTGCCTGCGCCATCCAAGGCCAACCCCCATCATCGACGGCGACCCCAACTGATGTCTGTTACTCCGAAAAAGCCCCTCCGCTCGCGCGCATGGTTCGACAATCCGGATAACCCGGACATGACGGCCCTCTACCTGGAGCGTTACCTGAACTATGGCCTGACCCTGGAAGAGCTGCGCTCAGGCAAGCCCATCATCGGTATCGCCCAGACCGGCTCGGACCTCAGCCCCTGCAATCGCCACCATATCGAACTGGCCAAGCGTGTCCGTGAGGGGATCCGCGAGGCCGGCGGCATCGCCATGGAGTTTCCGGTCCACCCGATCCAGGAGACCGGCAAGCGACCCACAGCAGCCCTCGATCGAAACCTGGCCTATATCGGCCTGGTGGAGCTGCTCTATGGTTATCCCCTGGATGGGGTCGTCTTGACCATTGGCTGTGACAAGACCACGCCGGCCTGCCTGATGGCCGCCGCTTCAGTGGACATTCCCGCCATAGCCCTGTCGGTTGGACCGATGCTGAACGGCTGGCTCAAGGGAGAGCGGATAGGGTCAGGTTCCATCATCTGGAAAGCCCGCGAGATGATGGCGCGCGGCGAGCTTGACTATGAGGGCTTCATCGACCTGGTCGCCACCTCTGCCCCCTCGGTCGGCTACTGCAATACAATGGGAACAGCCTCGACCATGAACACCCTGGCCGAGGCCCTGGGCATGTCCCTGCCCGGCTCCGCAGCCATCCCCGCCCCCTACCGTGAACGCCCCCAGGTCGCCTATCTGACGGGCAAGCGGATCGTCGAGATGGTCCATGAGGACCTGAAACCCTCAGACATCCTGACGCCCGATGCCTTCCACAACGCCATTGTCGTCAACTCCGCCATTGGCGGCTCGACCAATGCCCCGATCCATATCACGGCCCTCGCCAGGCATGCCGGTCTCGAGCTTGACCTGCAGCAGTGGGAAGACATCGGCCATTCGGTTCCCCTCCTGGTCAACCTGCAGCCTGCGGGCACCTATCTGGGTGAGGACTATTACCAGGCCGGCGGCCTGCCCGCCGTGGTCAACCAGCTTATGGGGGCCGGGCTGATCCGGGAGGATGCGATGACCGTCAACGGTCGCACCATCGCTGACAACTGCCGAGACAAGGCCATCGTCCTGCCCGATGTGATCCGGACCTTCGATGCCCCCCTCCTGACCGATGCCGGCTTTCTTGTCCTGAGCGGCAACCTCTTTGACGGGGCTATCATGAAAACCAGCGTCATCGCCGCCGAGTTCCGCCAACGCTACCTGTCCAACCCTGATGACCCCGAGGCATTCGAGGGCGAAGCCGTGGTATTCGATGGACCCGAGCACTATCACGCCACAATCGACAGGCCCGACACGGGCATCACAGAACACTCCATACTGGTCATGCGAGGTGCGGGACCTATCGGCTATCCGGGCTCGGCCGAAGTGGTCAACATGCGGCCACCCGCCCATCTACTCGCCCAGGGCATATCCGCCCTGGCCTGCATAGGTGATGGCCGACAGTCTGGAACATCCGGTTCCCCCTCCATCCTGAACGCCTCCCCCGAGGCGGCCGCAGGCGGCAACCTGGCCCTGCTCCAGACCGGCGATCGGATCCGGGTCGATCTGAAGACCCGCAGCGTCAATGCCGTCATCTCAGACGACGAGTTCGCCCGGCGCCGGACAGCGCTTGAAGCTGCAGGCGGTTTTGCCCATCCGGCCTCCCAGACTCCGTGGCAGGAGATGCAGCGCGCCTCGGTCGGCCCCCTGTCGACCGGCGGTGTTCTTGAACCGGCGGTAAAGTACCACCGCATCATCGACCGGTTTGGCAATCCGAGAGACAATCACTAGGCGACACAGGTATTAGGCAAGACAGGCCAATACCGATCGGGCCAATACCGATCAGGCCCTGGGGGCGCTTGCCCTGCCTCAGGACCAAAGGGGAAAGGGATCCGGTTGACGGCAAGGACCGGCGGCCTTCAGGGCCAGAGGCATTTCCACCGCCCCTGACCGGTGCTGTGTTGAAGGACACAGATCGGACAGCAGAAGCAAAGACGGATCAGTGAAGGACGAGCGCTGTTAATGAACACTGTCGAAATATTCCTGATCGCCATGCTGATCATCCTGGCCGTGCCCTATCTCGTGTGGCGTCTGCTGGGGACCGACTATTATGCCCCGCTCGTCGTGGTGCAGATCGTCAGTGGCATCCTGCTGGGTCCAGGCATCCTGGGTGCGGCTTTTCCGGCCTACTACAGCTTTGTATTCAATCCTCAGGTCATCAGTGCGCTGAATGGCATCGCCTGGTGGGCGGTCATGATCTTTGTCTGGGTTGCCGGTCTGGAACTTGACCTGAAGCAGGCCTGGATCAACCGACGCGAAACAGGCCTGACCGCCGCCTCGGCACTCATCGCCCCGCTTGTGATGGGCAGTCTTGCGGCGATGGTGCTCCTGACCCAACCGGGATGGGCAGGGCCGGACGGTGAACCCTGGCAGGTCGTCATCGGCATAGGCATGGCCTGTGCCGTGACGGCCCTGCCGATCCTGATCCTCTTCATGGAAAGACTGGACATCCTGCGCCAACCCCTGGGCCAGCGGATCCTGCGCTATGCTTCGCTGGACGATATCGCAATCTGGGGTGTTCTGGCCCTGGTCCTGCTCGATTGGGAACGCATTGGTCGCCAGGGGGCCTTCCTGATCGGCTTCACCGTGGCCACCCTGGCCATTCGCGCCCTCATGCGCCGCATCCCCGAACGTGATCGCTGGTATGTAGCCCTGATCTGGCTGGCAGCCTGCGGACTGGCCTCTGACTGGGCCGGGCTGCATTTCATGGTCGGGGCTTTCCTGTCCGGCGTCGTTCTCGATGGATCCTGGTTTGACCGCAAGAAGATGGACCTGTTCCGCGACCATATTCTCCTGGCCATCATGCCCGTCTTCTTCCTGTCCACGGGCCTGCGCACGCAATGGGACATGGGGGGACTGGCGGTCTTCGGAGCGGCCGCCCTCCTTTTGGTGGCATCCGTATCAGGCAAGCTCATCGGCGTGCACTTCGCCGGCAGGATCCTGAAATGGGAGAAAGGAGAGGCTTCGATCATCGGCTGGATGCTGCAGACCAAGGCTCTGATCATGATCATCTTTGCCAATATCCTTCTCGACAAACAGATCATCACGAGTGAAGCCTTCACGGCCCTGCTCCTCATGGCCGTCGGCTCAACCATGCTGACGATTCCAGCCGTCACGCCCAAGCTCAGGGCCCTGACACAGCGGCTCGGTAAGCCGCCCCCCTAGGGGTCTGTCCAGAGACAAGGCGGGTATCCTTCGCCACAAGGCAAGGCCGTCATACGATTTGGAGACGGGGCACTACCCCCTTCGGTCTTCAGAGCGCTGGCAGAGCCGCTTGCCGACGGCATTCGATCGCTGGACGCCCTGTCGTCCCGCGCTTGGCTGTCGGTCACCCATCAGCGTCCGGCGCTCCGAGCCAGGCCGACGGTCGAGGCCTTACCAGCGCAGCAGATACCGCCCCCCTGCCGCTCCGACTGCGCCCGCTGCCAGAATGCCAAGCGTATACCAGCTGGCCGTGAAGGATGCCGTGTCCTCCACGCAATAGAGACCATAACCCGTGGCCGCCAGTGCGCCAGCCACCAGGCCAGCAGCAAAGCCCGCCAGGGTCGGACGGCCGGGTGCCAGCCTGCGGGCGGCCAGGAAGATGAAGGGTCCGGCCGCCAGGCTGATCACGCCGATCCTCAGCATGCACGACCGCCAGGACTCTCCCAGCCAGGCCTCCACATGCGCAGCTCCCGACAGGGACGCCTGCTCCATCACAACCGCGACAAGGACCATGACCAGGGTAGCCGCAAGCCCAAGCAATGGCAGTCGGAGCGGCGCTCCGGGTTGACCCAGACGCAGCAGGAGCAGGGCTCCGAAGCCGGCAATGCCGAGTGTATAGACCTGACGCACCAGGAAGACGGGCTCACTCACAACAGCCCCAAGGTCCTCGCGAAGACCCAAGGTCAGCCAGACGACCAGGGTTGTAGCGACAAGGCCAAGGCCAGCAAAACAGGCAAGGCGTCGCCCGGCCTGCCCGGCGGGAACGCGCCTGAGATCGCTGGCAAGGCTCTCGATCAGATCATCAGTATTCACGGTCGGACACCCGTTTCATCAAGGCCTTCATGGCGCGATGTACGCTCACCTTGGCCGCGCCTTCTGTCATACCGGCCCGCTCGCCGGCCTCGGCCAGGCTATATCCGGACAGGCGGACGTCCTCGATCAGCTGACGCTGCTTTGGCCCAGCCGTTTCAAGCAGCTTTTCGAGATCCTGTCGCACTGCGCCGTCTTCGACGCCATCCTGGACAAGCACCAGGTCATCGACGAGCGGCACAAGCTTGGCCCGGCCCGACTTTCTCAGGTGATCGATCAGCTTGTAACGGGCGATCGTGAAACACCAGGCTGTAACAGGATCCGCTCGCCGCCAGGTCTCCCGCTTGGCGTGGATGGCCAACAGTGCGTCTTGAACAAGGTCCTCAACGTCAGCGTCGCCATAGAACTGGCGACGTTTGAAATAGGCCTGAAGGGCCGGACGCAGGAGCTTGAGAAACTCGCGCCATGCAGAAGCCTCACCATCGAGCCCTGCGATCATGAGCGGCTTGAGCCGTGCTTCCAACGTCTTCACGCTGCCCCCTGTTCGGATCCGGAGCCCAATACTGACCGCTCCAGTCCGTCGCCCTGGCGAGGGCCTTTGTAACCAACTCCAACACCGAGCGAATAGGTGGGACCCAGCGGCTCAGCTGCCATTATCTAGACCCGGAACCTTTATGTTGTCACTCGCCTTCCTCGCTCTGGCCCAGGTCCAGGAGCCCGGGGATCCCGCTGCCCAGCTTTCGGAGATCGTCGTCACCGGATCGCGACTGCCCACACGCACCACCACCGAATCCCCCGTGCCGATCGACGTACTGAGCCGCGAAGCCCTGATTTCCACAGGCGCGGTAGGCGGCGAGCTCGGCCAGGCCATCAGCGTTCTGGCCCCCGCCTTCAACTTCCCCAGGCAATCGAACTCGGGCACGTCTGACCATATTCGAGCCGGCCAGCTGCGCGGTCTCAGCCCCGACCAGACCCTTGTTCTGGTCAATGGTCGACGCCGTCATCCCTCGGCCATCGTGAACACCGAAACCAAGATCGGGCGGGGCACAGCCGCTGTTGATCTGAACACTATTCCGCTGAGTGCGGTGTCCCGCGTTGAAGTCCTGCGCGACGGTGCTGGTGCCGTCTATGGCTCTGACGCCATTGCCGGCGTCATCAATGTCATCCTTGATGAGCGGCCCAGCGGCTGGGACATCTCGACCAGCTACGGCGTCCATCGCACAGACGTGGAACCCATCGACCAGACCCTGACCGATGGCGAGACCTTCACCCTTTCAGCCTCAGGCGGCACGATCCTGGGCGACGGTGGCTTCCTGCGTGGCGGCCTGGACTATCGCAACCGCAAGGCCACCAACCGTGCCGGCTTCGACCAGATCCCCTTCTTCATCGCCGCCACTCCAGCCAACCTCGCCCAGGCAGGAAGACGCAACTACGCCGAAGGCGATCCCGCAATCGAGGCCCTCAATCTGTGGATCAATACCGCCATCCCGCTTGCCGGCGGTGAGCTCTATGGCTTCGGCACCCTCGGTCAAAGTGACAGTGAAGGCGCAACCTTCTTCCGTTACCCCGACGGTTCCGACAACCTGACCGCGATCTATCGCAATGGCTTCCTCCCGATTACGACGGGACAGGATGATGACCTGGGCCTGACGGCAGGCTGGCGCGCACCGGTCGGTCCCTGGGCGACCGACTTCAGCATTACCTATGGACGCAATGCCTTCACCTATGGCGTTCGCAACAGCCTGAACGCCTCTCTGGGGACCACGTCGCCGCGAGCCTTCCGGTCCGGGACCTATGTCTTTGACCAGACCAGCGCCAACCTTGATCTGACACGCTCGATCCGCCTTGGAGGTCTGGACGCCAAACTCGCCGCCGGTCTCGAATATCGCAACGAGACCTATGAGACCCGCGCCGGCGAGGTGGCCTCCTACGTGGCCGGCACGCTTCCACTGGCAATCGGGGCCCAGGGGGCACCGGGGCTCAGCCCAGAAGACGAAAGATCCGCCTCGCGCGATGTAGGGGCCGCCTACCTCGAGATCGGCCTGCGACCGACAGAGCGACTGCTGGTCGAGGCCGCCCTTCGAGCCGAAACCTACAGCGATTTCGGCCAGACCCTGACCGGAAAGCTGGCAGGCTCCTATGCCGTCACACCCGTCTTTCACCTGCGCGGCGCAGTGTCCAACAGTGTGCGCGCACCCTTCCTGGGTCAGGTTGCCTTTACCGACCGGACCGTCAACTTCGGGGTTGGCGGGACCCTCGCCAGCACCCGTACCCTGCCTGTTTCGGACCCGATCGCCCGCGCACTGGGTGCGACGGATCTCAGCGAAGAGCGCGCCTTCAACCTCTCGGCAGGACTGACCGCCGAACCCCTGCCTGGCCTGACGCTCTCCATCGATGCCTTCCGCATCGAGGTCGATGATCGCATCACCCTGTCCGACCGCTTCTTTGGATCCGCACTCGAAGCCTTCGTCCGGGCCCAGCCAGGCGGTGGGGGCCTGCAGTCCGTGCGCTTCTTCACCAATGCCGTGGACACAGAGACTGACGGCTTCGACGCCGTGGCGCAATGGAAGGTCCCACTGGCCAAGGGCCAACTGACCCTTGGCGGTGCCTACAGCTATGCCCGGACCGATATCGTCGGCTTCACGGACACACCTTCAGCCCTGACCGCCCTGGATCAGACCTTCCGGCTGATCGGGGTCGAGGAGATCAACACCCTTGAGGAGGCTGCACCGAAATGGAAGGCGCTCGTCTCGGCGGAATGGAGCACGGATCACTATCGCCTGCTCGGCCGTCTCAACGGCTATGGATCAACCGTACGGGTGTTCAATTTCGGCGGTGGGTTCGAACCGCGCCAGGAATACGGGGCAGAAACCAGTCTTGACCTCGAAGGTGCCGTGAACCTGACCTCGGCGCTGGTGCTCACCGCCGGGGTGTCGAACGTCCTCGACAACTACCCGGACCGCTCGAATGCCGACATCAATTTTTTCGGCAACCTGCCCTATGACATCCTTTCCCCCGTGGGGATCAACGGCCGGTTTCTCTACACCCGCCTCACGGCGAGGTTCTGATGTCCGGATCTACAAGACGAAGCCTTCTCGTCGGCGGCACCCTCATACTCATGGCCTCCCCCGCTCTCGCACAGAGCGTTGCCGGGTTCACCGCGAACCGAGCAGGCGGCGCAACCGCCGAGCACGGGCCCTTCGACATCCTGCTCTCGCGGCGCGCCCGCAGGTCCAGTGATGGCGTGGTGCGGGTAGACTATGCGGGCTGGAGGGCTTCTACGTCCGACCGAGCGGCCCTGAAGGCCTATATCGCAACCCTCTCGCGGACAAACCCGCTGACGCTGACACGGCCCGAACAGTACGCCTTCTGGGCCAATCTTTATAATGCGGTGACCATCGACGTCGTGCTTGACGCCTGGCCGGTGCGCTCAATCCGCGACATCCGCTCTGGCCTTGTCGCCGGCCCCTGGAAACGCAAGGCGGTAACCGTCGCGGGAGTGGAGCTTTCTTTGGATGACATAGAGCACAACATCATGCGCAAGGGCTGGAGCGATCCGCGTGTGCACTATGCGGTCAACTGTGCGTCCTACAGCTGCCCCAACCTGCCACTGCGCGCCTTCCGCGGAGCCACCTTGGAACCCGCACTCGAGGCGGCTGCCCGCGCCTATGTGAACCACTCCAGGGCCGTCCGCTTCGACGGGGAGACCCTCATCGTCTCATCGATCTATGACTGGTATGCGGACGATTTCGGGGGATCCGACGCCCGGGTCATTGCTCACCTGGCCCGGTACGCCAATGCACCGCTCAGGGCCCGCCTTCAGGCCGCAACGCGCATTGACCGCAACGCTTACGACTGGTCGCTCAATGCGACCCCTGCGAGCCAGTCATGATCAATCTCATCAAGCGCCACGGACTCCTGGTCCTGCTCATCATTGTGGTCATCGCTGTCTTCGCCAGCGGTGCGCCCCGTTATCTGAGCCTCGAGGCTCTACAGACCCACGAAGCGACCCTGCGAGGCTATATCGAGGCCAATCTGGCCCTGGCCCTGATTGCCTTCATGCTCGTCTATGCGCTCGCGACAGCCGTCAGCCTGCCTGGCGCCGTGGTCCTGACCCTGGCAGGCGGATATCTCTTTGGAACCTGGGTCGGAGGCACGGCGACAGTGATTGGCGCGACCCTTGGATCGATCGCCGTCTTCTATGTGGTCCAGACATCACTGGGCCGAACCCTTAAGGCAAGGGCCGAGACCAACGCCGGAAGGCTCAGAACGGTGATCGACAGTGTTCGTGAAGGTGCCTTTGGCTATATTCTGACCCTGCGTCTGATCCCCGTAGCCCCCTTCTGGCTGGTCAATGTGGCCGCGGCCCTCGCAGACGCACCCCTCAAGGCCTACGCCCTGGCCACGTTTCTCGGAATCATGCCGGCGACCTTCATCTATAGCGGTGTTGGGGCCGGCATCGACGCCCTGGTCGCGCGTGGACAGTCGCCCGATCTGGGCATCATTTTTGACCCGAACGTCCTCCTGCCACTCGTGGCCCTCGGCCTGCTTTCACTCGGCACCACCGTCTTCCAACGGCTTCGCGCCAAGTCCGGGAAATCATCTTGACCAAGACAATCACCAAGGCCGATCTCGTTGTCATCGGGGCCGGATCCGGCGGACTTTCGATCGCTGCCGGCGCAGCCCAGCTCGGCCTCAAGGTCGTCATGTTTGAGAAGGGCGAAATGGGAGGCGACTGCCTCAACTATGGATGCGTACCCTCCAAGGCCCTGATCGCGGCGGCTGGTGTTGCCCACGAAATGCGGCATGCCGGACGTATGGGGGTTATGGCCGGGCCCGTGTCGGTCGATTTCACCCAGGTCATGGACCATGTAAGGGGCGCAATCGCCACCATTGCGCCTAACGACAGTCAGACCCGCTTCGAGGGCCTCGGCGTAGAGGTCGTGCGCGAGGCCGCAAGGTTCGAGGATGCCCGGACCGTGGTGAGCGACAGCATCAGGGTGCAGGCCCGCAAAATTGTGGTTGCCACCGGATCGCGCGCCGTTGTCCCACCCATCGAAGGTCTGGCGGACATCGACTATCTGACCAATGAAACCATCTTCGGCCTGACAGATCGTCCTGAACGCCTGATCGTCCTGGGCGGTGGGGCAATCGGGGTGGAACTGGGACAAGCCTTTCGCCGCCTGGGTTCCGAAGTGGTACTTGTCGAGGCCGCAACCCTCCTTGGCCGGGAGGATTCAGACGCTGCAGAAGTGGTCCTTCACCAGCTTCGCGCGGACGGCGTCGAGATCATGGAGGGCTATAGGGCGATACGGGTCGAGAGGGGGCCGACGGTTGTGCTCCAGAAGAATGATGAAGAGGTCCGCATAGCTGGATCCCATCTGCTGGTCGCCGTAGGACGCCGACCATCTCTCGATGGGCTGGACCTTGAGCGGGCCGAGGTCAAAACAGACCGCAACGGCATCGTTACGAACCGCTCGCTGCGCAGCAGTAATCCGCGCGTTTTCGCTGTTGGCGACGCCGCCGGGCGAGGCCAGTTCACCCACCTCGCCGGTGCCCACGCCGCCCTCTTCGTGCGCCGTGCCGTGTTCGGCCTGCCCGTCAACGCCGATGCCCTTCAGATCCCCCGCGTCACCTATGCCGATCCGGAGCTGGCCTCGATCGGCCTGAGCGAGGCCGCTGCGCGCGTGCAGTATGGCGACGACGTCCGGGTAGAGGTCTTTCCGTTTTCGGAGAACGATCGCGCCGTTGCAGAGACCGATACGCGCGGTTTCGGCAAGCTCATCACCACCCGTAAGGGCAAGGTTCTGGGCGTGACCATGGTCGGTCGCCATGCCGGTGATCACATCCACATCTGGTCACTGGTAATGTCGGCAGGTCTCAGGCTCAGCCAACTGACCGGCATGATCGCCCCCTACCCCACCCGCGGCGAGGTCAGTAAACGCCTGGCCGGTCAGTGGTACACGCCGGCACTCTTCTCGGCGCGCACCCGTGCATTGGTCTCGATCCTCAAACGCTTCGCCTGAGGCCACGCCAGGGCCCGTCTGCCATGGCCTGTCAGGACGCGCGGTACTGTGCACGGGGATGCTGCATGGGAATACTGCACAGGGTCACTGCCCGAAAACACAGCTCAGACCCTCTGCATGACGGGCAGCAGGCGGGTGCATGGCCCGGATTCGACCGGGGTCTCTCGCGCCTCAGACCTTGGGCAACCAGGCCTCCAGCGGCGCGTAGCCGTCTCGCGCCAGGCCCTCACCGCGCGCGGCCAGATCGCTGTCCTCAAGGACCAGACCGTGGCCCTCGACGTATCGGTTCATAAAATTGAATAGGGCGCAGGTGGTGAGGGCGTCGTGCAGGGCGCGCTCGTCCCAGCCCGCCGCAAACACCGCCTCGGCGTCGGCCCTGACCATGCGCGAGGGCGTCAACGTCAGTTTGCGCACATAGCGCAGCAGCGGCTGGAAGCGCGAGCCTGCTGCCGCACAGGTCTCGTCCTCGACCAGTCGCTCCAGAAGCTCTTCTTCAATACCAAAGGCTCGGGCCGTTGCGGCATGCACGCCGTGGCAATAGGTGCAGGCATTGAGACCGGAAACAAAGGCTGCGATCAGTTCGCGCTCACCCGCACTCAGAGGAGACTCCCCGCGCAAAACCGCGGTGTGGAAGGCGATCAGCAACCGTGACGCCTCGGGATTGAGGGTCATGGCGTTGCGTACGGCGGCGTCCGGGCCAAGAGAGGGAAAATAGCTCATGCTCAAACACCCTTCCCGTCTCGACCCATATCGAGGCCCTGCATCGAATGGAGATGATCCTGGGGACTGTCCAGTGCCCCCTCATCCGTCTGCCCGACGGCCAGCGGCTCGGTCACAACCACCGCGCTCTCGGTCAGGGTCCGATGCACTGGACAACGATCGGCAATCTCCATGAGCCGGGCCTTCTGATCGCGGTCCAGAGCGCCTGAGAATGCGATCTTGCGGGTGAAGACATCGGGGGCTGAGGCGGTCTTGGAGACATGGCCGACCTCTACGACAATGCCCTCCAATGGCCATCCCTTGCGGTTGGCATAGAGACGACAGGTCATCGCCGTACAGGCACCGAGACCCGCGCCGAGCAGATCATAGGGTGTAGGACCCGAGCCGAGACCGCCAACACTGACGGGCTCATCGGCAAAGAAGACGCCTGAGGCTGTTACGACCCTGACCTGGAACCGACCCTCGCTGGTCTCCTCGACCCGGAGCCCCTGTACCGGAGGCGAGAGACTGGCCTCCCCGGCCGCACTCTCGACATAGCGCTCGGCCCAGGCGGCGATCACTCCAGCCGCATAGTCAGCGTCAGCCTTGCGGGTCAGCAGGTGATCAGCTTGCTCCAGAGACACGAAGCTCTTGGGATGGCGCGCCGCCTGGAAGATACCTGAGGCGTTATCGATCGAGACGATATCGTCGATCGGAGAATGCAGGACGAGCAGGGCGCGCTTCAGTCCGGCGATCCGCTCACGCTGATTGTGTGAGCGGATATCCTCGACAAAGTCTGCGCCCAGCTCGAAATCCCTCCCGGCGATCGATACCGGCACACGCTGCCCCGGTGCCAGACCTTCGAGCGTCTCGCCGACATGGGCGAGAACATGTTCAGCATCGAATGGCGTCCCGATCACAGCCACCGCCTTAACCGAGTCCAGGGCCCCGGCCGCTGCCAGAGCGGCTGCCCCGCCAAAGCTGTGTCCGATCAGAAGCTGCGGTGTCATGCCCTGCGCCGCCATGGCCCGGGCGGCACAGATCAAATCCAGGACGTCGCTGGACAGCCCCTGTCCGAACTCACCCTCACTCTCACCCAGGCCGGTGAAATCGAAGCGAAGCACCCCGATACCCCTGTCGGCCAGCATCCGGCTGACCCGGGTCGCTGCCAGTGAAGTCTTATCGCAGGTGAAACAATGGGCGAAGATGGCCCAGGCCCGAACCGGGCCTCGACCGGTTTCGAGCACGCCTGTCAGCTTGCGCCCGGCCGTGTTGAGGAAGTCGAAATTCACAGCCGTCATGATCAGATAAACTCCGCGTTCGGATGATCAAGGTGCACCCCCTCGGACCTGCCGGAAGGCGGCCGAGTTTCAACCGGCCTAGCCGAGACCTTCCTGCATGCAAGGGGCTCGGGCACCAGGGTGGCAATGTTCAAGCCTGTCTTGAGTGCGTCAGATAAGGTCATTGGGTCGGTCCATCTCGGCCGGGACCGAAGCGCGCATGCGCTGGACAAAGCCAAGGTCGAGGTAACGCTTCGCTCTCAAGGCCAGTCGCCCAAGCCACCAGAACCGACCCCTGATGGCCAGCCCCTGTTCATTGCCGAGGTCCATGATCGATAGCCAGCGACCTTGGGGATCGAAGCGACGAACCGGCCGCCCATCGGCCAGAGCGGCCAGGTTATTAAACAAAACCGGCGCGGCGCGAACGCCGAAGACGCCAACAGCGGGTCTTGGCGCGTGATCGAGCACGGCACAGTCCCCGACGCCGAAGATCGTCTCATCTGCGACTGAACAGAGCGACGGCGTGACCCGCAACCGGCCGTCCGGCGAAAGCGGCAGGCCAAGCTCCGAGATCAGCGTCGGCGGGCGCAAACCACCAGCCCAAACGAGGTGGTCGCAGGGCAGTTGCTGGCCATCCGAAAGACGGCAGTGGCCCGGTCCTCGTTCCAGGACAGAGGCCTTGACGAACACCACGCCCTGGTCGGCCAGGACCTTCTGCAACCGGCTGATCGCCCCCGCTGGCCCCCATTTCGGGGTGTCCTTAGAGGCCAGGGTCACCTGAGGTGGCAAACCCAGTCGACGCAACAGACCCGCCACGGCGGCCGCCACTTCAAATCCGGTCTGCCCTCCGCCCGCAACGACCACGCTCGGAGGGGCGGCGCCCTGACTGAGCGACGCCTCAAGTTCATCACGAAGGGCGAGCAATCGATCCAGCGGCTTGACCGTCCATACGCCAGGCTCTGCGCGGAGCTCGGCGGGTATCGAAGCCTCACTACCGACGTTGAAGGAGACCACATCAAATCCAAGGCTCTCTCCGGAGGCCAGCAGCAGGCTTCGTGTGGAAGGATCGAGGGCGGTGACCAGGTCGGGGCGGTACTCAACACCGGTGGCCCGGGCCAGGGCGGCGATGTCGATCATTGCGGCTTCACGAGGCAGGGCTCCGGACAGGACGCCGCTGGCCAGCCCCGAATAGTAAAACTGCCGGGGCGCGATGAGGGTCAGACGGACCCCCAAACGCCTGAGCTGGTCCGATCTGTGCAGCAGGTGCAGGTGCGCATGGCCCGCACCGACAAGCACAGCGTGAAGCTTGGATTGAGCTGCAGACCTCATTGTGCACCCGAGTACGGCGTTCCCGGACAGGTGCCCCCCTTGGTCCTCAAGTGCCGGTCTCACGCCGGCGTATCCGGTGCTGGTCGATAGAAAACCGCGTATCAAAGCGCCGCATTAGGAACAGGGCGAAACAGGCCGCAAGCATTGGCCAGGCCGCGAAGAACAGCAGGTTCTCGAACGGATCGAGATACTGCCGCCAGGACGCCAGGGTGGAGATTGCGTGCATAGCCAAGATGGCCCCATAGGAGAGGGTGCGCAGCGCACCCGTCAGGAAGGCGATCACGACCGCGCCCTGGACAAGCCCCAGAACCATGAACACCCCAGAGCCCTGGACGTCCAGACCATAGAAGCTGGAGAAGACTGCCCCGGCATGAGCGGGATTGATGAGTTTATCGATGGTCCACATGACCATCACCAGTCCAACGCCCAGTCGCAGGAGAAGGAGCGAGAGCGCAAGTTGAGGGGCCGGAGCGATCATGGGCGAAATCCTGTTACGGGCGCAGTCAGCACCTGTCGCCTATTCGTGGCTGTAAGACCATGGTTACAGTCAGGGCCGCTGAAACATCGGTATGTCGCAGGTACCCTCGGCTTTTTTCCAAGGCCTCAGGGGGCGTATTGGCAAGCTTAGCCGCTGCAACCGCATGCCTTCTTGTTGATGATGGAGAGAGGGGCCGGCGCGATTTCCAGCGCGGGTTGTGGTGCTGCGCCGGATCATCGGCAACACCGCCCACATCGTCGCCGCGGCCGGCCTCTTTCCCATGAAGGAACTGGACGTCCAGAACGCGCTCAAGGAGGCGATCCCGCTTAGCAAACGCACCCGCTAGGCCCCACGAAAGACGCAGGCTAAATTGTAAGCTCCGCGCTACAGAGCCGAGCTACCTGTTGAGAGCCACAGGCACGACGCCAAGCAGCCGCTCGATCTCGGCAGAGAGATCGTCCGTTATGGGTAGGTTTCGGCGTTCAGTGGCCCAGACTTGGTGAAAACGATCGACCGCCTGAACACTCTCGTCGCGCACCAAAGCCTCAGGCAGTCCGGCTCGGGCGGCCATATAGGTGAGCTCATCGAGGCTGAACTCGTCCATCCGCTTTGTCCGCGTATACTTCATCGCCGCGTTCTCTTCGGGGATGTAGACGGTCGTTGAAAGGAAGTCGTAGCCGGGAGACAATTCGGGCGTGCGGCCGTCGCGATAGATCAGCGACCAGTTTTTGAGATGCATGTCGGCGTTGCCGATCAGGGTGTTGAACACCAGCCGGCGGATGAACTCGCGCACCCCGGCTTCGCCGGTTTCCAGCCAGAGGACCTTTGCAAGGTAGCGGTAGGAGCCCTTGTCGTACTTTTCGGCTGGGTAGACGCCGAACACCTGGGCGAAGTCCTCGATGTGGATGCGGCTTCCGTCTTCAGCGCGGTCGAAACGACGGACGGCGAAGGCGTCTTCCTCGAATTTGCCGATCCCCTCGGGCAGCCCTTCGATCTGGTCGAGCGGGACCAGCTCCACGTCGGGGATGTCCATGCCCATGGCCTTGGCCAGGCTCATCATTGAGTACTCGTTGGCCGCCACGCCGCGGAACCGAACGGATGGGAGCTTGATTATCCAGTCCCCGCCTCGGCCGCTGGCCGGGATGGTCAGCCCTCCCTGCGTCTTCTCGACCGCCGAGAACTTCAGCTGCACGCCCGCGAGGGAGAATCTCAGGGCCCCTTGGCCGCCAGCACTGTCGGTTTTGGCCTTATGGTGTTCTTCGTCATCATCACCGAGCACGCCTTCACCCAAAGGGCGCACGGTCACGGCACCTGGCAGATCCGGTCCAAGCACCTCCAGCAGAGAGTACTCGCGCATCGGCTTAATGCTGGCCCGCTTGGCCAGGTAGTCTCGCAGTGCCCCTTCAGGCAGCAGGTTAGAGAAGAAGGGCATCAGCCGGATCTGCGTTGGCCGATGATCGCGCAGCAGCCCGCCCCGCTCACCTTTGAAGGATAGGCTGAGCGTGGGACGATCGGGATCGTTCGCGTAGTCGTCATCGAACGAGAAGATCGACCGATCGCCACCAAGGGCGGTGATCACCCCAACCTTCTGGTCATTAAGCAGGACTTCAAGTGCGTCGGCGAACACAGTCAGTCCTCCTCATCCAGCCTGTATGCCGGACGCTCCGCATAAGGCGTGTGCATCAGTGTGTTCCGGAGCGCCTTTAACCAGGCGGCCGCATCTCGATAGGTCTTCGCGTGGCTGGGGCGCTCCGCCGGGGGATAATTCAGGAAGCCCTCAAGATTGATCCGTAGGCGCTCCAGATCGGCCGTTATGAACGTCGCACGCATGTGCGGCGCGAGGGTCTCCAGATCCTGAAGGCTGGAAGCGATGGATGCGATGTCCTCACGCTCCGGTGCTGACCTGCGCGCGTCTTCAGCAAGGCGACGAAGGCCAGAAATCAGGTTCCTGGCACTTCGCTCCCCGGCCCGTTGCTCGGCGGAGCGGACAGCCGCCTCTACGGCGGTAAGTGCCGATCTGGGCACGAGCTGCAGATCAAGATCAAGCGAGCGCGCGAGTTCGATCAGTGTCGATACCTGCACATCCACCTCTCCGTTTTCGATCCGGGAGATCTGCGCCTGGGTCAGATGGGAACGTGCGCTCAGGTCACGCTGGCTCCAGCCTTTGGCCAGCCGTGCTTGACGGATCGGCTCTGTGAGCGACCCCAGATTGTACCGCTTTGATGTCTTATTTTGCATCTTTAGGTCTCTATGATGCAGCACTAGATATCAAACCGCTCACAGCAGGTCCAGAGATGATCTATTTAAAGGCATCGAACTTCGCTTTAGATCCCCTATTATGTATCAAAAGAGCCCAATCATGCCTGAAGCCTCTGCAACGCGCCCGCCAATGCGATCAGGCGCTACCGAAAGGGAATCATCGGAAAGGTGCGCATATCGGTTGGTGGTCGCCGCGTTTTCATGACCGAGCCGCTAGCCGATCAAAATCAATCCTTCGCCACCAGCAAGCCTCATGCTGGCAGGGCTGTGGTGAAGATCATGGATGCGGTCGATCCTGAGCGTGGTCTCCGTCTTCGTGGCGACCCCTTTGGCCCTGCAGTGCGCATACAACTCCTTCGTGGTCATCTCAGCGCGCCGCTCCGCTTTCGCACCCTGAGGATCGCCGCCCATGGCCGCATCGGCCAGGGCCAGGCTCGCCTGCTGGCGGGCTACCTCGGTCGTCATCACACCATGGGGGTGTCAGGGTCAGCCGCCGATCTGCTCCGCCCGTTGTCCGGTATCGCACCAGATAGGCCTTCCGACCCTGGGACGTGATGCGCACGCCAAAACCCGTCAGCTCCGTATCCCAGACCACGTAGCGGTCCGATTTAGGGGCCAAAGCCTCGACTGCCCTCTTCCTCAGACGCGTGGTCACCATATGGTCACCAGACCGGTTTCCTCTGTCCCGCCGGCGAAGTTTGAGCCCGGTTTCTGCTCACCAAATGGTCACCAGAACGGAGTAAATCGGAGGATAGGGCAGTCATCCCGGGCAATCGCCCTTTTCCCAGTTTACGCCATCAAAACAGGCATTTGATCAACAACTGGAAACACCGGTAGACCCTAAGGTTCGAGCTCTATGTCCCAGTACAGGTAGTCGAGCCAGCTCTGGTGCAAATAGTGCGGCGGGAAGCGCCGTCCCGCGTCCTGAAGCTGCCAGGCATTGGGCCGGTGGGGCATGCGGCGAACAGGCATATGGGCCTGGCCCGGTGTCCGGCCGCCTTTACGCAGATTGCAGGGGGAGCAGGCCGCGACAATGTTTTCCCAGGTCGTACGCCCTCCCTGGGACCGCGGCAGGACGTGATCAAACGTCAGATCGGACGTGTCGCCGCAATACTGGCAGGTGAAGCCGTCCCTGAGGAAGACATTGAACCGGGTAAAGGCCGGGCTTCGGTCCTGATCGACATAGTTCTTCAGCGCAATCACGCTGGGCAGAACCATCTCCATCGAAGGACTGCGGACAACCTTGTCGTAATGAGACACGACATCGACCCGGTCCTGATAGACGGCCTTTACGGCCTCTTCCCACGGCCAGAGCGACAGAGGGTAGTAGGACAGGGGCCGGAAATCAGCGTTGAGGACCAGGGCAGGCCAGCCACTGGGCGGTCGGGTCAGAACCTGCATGAGGCTCTCCCGATGCATCGGAAAAGGTGTTGGACGACCGGACTGAAGACGTGGCTCCTTCCCTATCTATGCCAACACCGTAACCCCGATTCGACCGCCCTGCCACGCGGTAAAAAGGCAAGTTTTGATGACGGTTCAGGCGCGGCGTCGATCGGGGAAGCCTGGCAGGCTCCAGCCATAGGCCAGGGCTCCCGCCCTCAGACCAAATCCCAACAGGGACGACACTATGGCCGCAGGCCAGATTTCAACCCCGGCCCCCCTGAGAACCACATAGGTTGTGGCGGCCAGGATGGCTGCAGAGATGGTGATCTCGCGCCTCAGAAGAATGGAGGGCTGGCCGGCCAGCAGATCACGGATAATCCCGCCAAAACAGGCCGTCAGAGCCCCCATGACGATACAGATCAGGGGGGCCGCTCCGATCGCCTCGGCCTTGGCCGCGCCCATCACCCCGTAGGCCCCCAGGCCAAGGGCATCCAGCCAGAGGAGGGCCCTAAAGCGCCAGTTCCTCTGGCCAACAAGCCAGATGGCCGCAGCCGCCCCGAGACAGACCGCTATATAGCGCCAGTCATTGACCCAGAAGACCGGCAGGCCAAGCAACAGGTCCCTCAATGTGCCTCCACCGACGCCGGTGATGGCGGCAAAGAAGGCAAAGGTGACGAGATCATGCTTTTCCCGCGCGGCCGCCAGGGCTCCGGTCGCTGCAAAAACAGCAACCCCGGCAAAGTCCAGTGCCGCCAGCACGGTGCTGGGATCGGTGAGTACCCGCGCCGCATCCACATCAACCAACTGTGTCATAGCCCTGCCTCAGGTCCCTTCAAGGGAGATCTCCCCGCGCCTGACGCCTCCATACCATTCCCAGAGCATATGTGCTGCCACACTGCGGTAGGGGCTCCAGATCCGTGCACGCCGGTCTGCCTCGGCTTCGGACGGGCGTCTATCCAGCCGATCGGCCCACCGAAGGGTTTCCTGCAGGGCAATGTCGCCGGCCGGGAAAATGTCTGTCCGCCCTTCGCAGAACATCAGATAGGTCTGGGCGGTCCAGGTGCCGACACCGCGGATGGCCGTCAGCCTGGCTACCGCCTCAACGTCGTCCAGTCGCGTGAGCTGGGCGAAATCGATCCGTCCCTCGACCTGGGCAGTTGCGATCTCCAGGGCATATCGGGCCTTCTGGCGCGAGAGTCCCAGACTGCGAAGGCCGTCTTCGCCGCAACCCAGAACGGCCTTTGGACTGACGCAGCCTTCCAGACCCTGTGTGGTCCGTTTCCAGATAGCGGCCGCTGCCGCCACAGAGACCTGCTGCTCCACAATCATGCGCAGGAGCCCCTCAAACCCACCCGGCCGCAGCCGCCAGTGAAAGGGTGCGATCTGGTCACTCACACGCTGAAGCAAGGGATCCAGCAACGCCAGTTCTGCCCGAGCCTTTTCAAGGGCCGGTGGCGGTAGCGCTGGATTTGGAAAAGGCACAGGGGGCGACATAATCACCGCATCGCACCGCCTGAAGTCACAGGCCAGTACCCGGTCTCTTTAGAGGGCCGAAAACCGCCAGGACCGCTACGGACTCAATGACTAGACCAGACCGATAGGGGACGGACATCTGTCAGCCGGTCAGAATAGAAAACGGGCGCTGTCCAAAGACCGCGCCCGTTTCCGTCTCATCCTAGTTTAGAGGACCTTGAGGTCCACCGCCGAGGTCTTGCCGCGCTGGGTTTCCAGCTCGTATTCGACCTTGGTGTTTTCATCGAGACCGGCAAGGCCGGCTTTCTGAACTGCGGTGATGTGAACAAAAACGTCCGCACCACCACCATCGGGCTGGACGAATCCGTAGCCCTTTGTGGGGTTGAACCACTTGACCGTACCGGTCGCCATATCTGCGTCTCCGTAAACGCGCTTTCCAGGCAGGCGCCCCGTCGGGGTCGCCCGTCAGCCCATCTGGACACAGCTCGTTCAGGCGAAGGAGCAAGACATGGGTTTGGACCCCACGCGAAATCCGGACTGCGCCAGCTTTGTCACCCGGCATTTTAAAACGGTCAACCGGAATCGGTGCGTCGTTTGCGCCAACCTGCAGTGGTGGGCAGCGTTTGAGCGCTTCGGGTCAGGACGGACCTGAACGGGCGGGCCCCCTCGCGCACAGGCGGTAGGAGGCCCCATCCAGATGCAGGTGGTCGCGATGGGCGTCATTGTAATCCGGCGTGAGAACGGTCGAGAACAGACGGCATGCCCCATCGCGAGCCGCTCTGAGAAAGTCCGCTCCAGAACGTCCGGCCGGCCCCAATCCCTCCCAGTCAGCCGTCAGTGAAACCCGACTTCCATCCTTAAAACCAAAGGCTGAGATATCCAGGGCATTGGCCCTGGCGTGCTCACTGGGCCTTTGTAAAACGTCCGTAGAGCCGTAAATCCGGCGACAGGCGTAGCTTCCCATACTGTCGATGCTTACGAGGTCTGAGCCTCGTATCTGCCTGGCCGCAGGGCTCAGAACATGGCGGTCCCAAAGGATGTGGCGAACCGCCAGAGGGCACTGCATCACCAGACCTTGGGGGACGAGAGGGGTCATGTCCCCACCCTTCAGGCGGACGCCACCCTGCACCACGCAGAAGCCCCCGTCATCCCGATCCGGGGCGCGCTCGACCTCAATCCCGGCTGCCGTAAGCGCATCAATGCAGGTCGCTGTGACCGCTTCGACCACCTCAGGCGCGTCATCACGACGCACCTCAAAATCCGCTACCTTCGCCATCGTGGCCGCTCCAATGGGCAGATTGAGGTCGAGAGGCGTCCAGAAAAGATCCTGCGCCGGCGCAAAGACATGGAGCAGGGCGAAGACCATGGACGCCAGAAGAACTACTTCAGTTAGAAAAGCCCAAAGCTCTGCAACTGCTAGTTTCATTCGTGACCCTTAGTGAAGGTGCAGGCTCTATAGAGTAACTCGGGCGAGCCCCAATCGGTGGCAGGCCAGGGCGTTGGCCTTTGGAGTCTTCCCCCTTCCCAAGCCATCCGCGATCTTCAGACCCCTCTATCCCCAAGGCTGGGACCGGGTCAGATGCGGGGGGTTGTTGTCCCGATCAAGGCGAAACCGGGCGGCCAAGACCTGAGCTCGGCACAGCCTAGTCTATGCCCGCCATCAGTTGCTGGGCAAACGGAACCGTGACCGTCCGCCCGGCCATCCCTCCGTTGGAGGCGACGAAGACGGCGCGACCCGTTTGCGGCTGCATCAATGTGATGACATGCCAAAGGGTATTTGACCCTTCATGAGCGACCACACCGTCGGGTTGAGTGATCCAGCCCAGGGCATAACTGTCGCCCTCAGCGGCACTCACGAGCCTTGAAAGTCCGTCCTCACTGATCCATGCCGCCGGACCCCTTCCCGTCATGGCCTGCAGAAACTGTCCGTAATCGCTGACAGACATATGCACCGTTCCGGCCGGACCCAGCATTGCAGGATTATCGGATCCCATGGCTGTGGGATCAATCGAACTGTAGGCTCTGGCCGAACCCTCGTGCCCCCAGGCATTGGCACCACCACGGGCATTGAGCTGTGGTGCCCCAAAGCCTGCTGTCCTTATCCCCAGTGGACTGAAGATCTCCTCCTCCATCGCAGCCTCCCAGCTCTGGCCGGTGATCCGTTCGATGGCTGCTCCGGCCAGCACATAGTTGATATTGGCATAGGAGAAGCGACCGGGCCTGCCATTGGGGGCTTTGGCAAGCGCCATCCGGGCTATGGCGGCTCGCTGCTCGGTAACCGGACGGGTATCCGACCAGGCGACTATGGGGAGGGGCAAAAGCCCCGCATCCAAAAGTCCCGCCTTGTGACGCAAAAGGTCCTCGACTGTCAGTCTGGCCAGGGCGGCATCAACCTTCAGGTCAGGGAAGGCCTGCTCAAGCGTCATATCGCGAACGGCACGGCCCTGTTCGATCAATCGGATCCAGAGCGCGGCTGTCATGGCCTTGGTGTTGGAGCCCAGATGCCAGAGATCATCCAGATCCACAGTATCCGGATGCTGTGCGCGTCGCAGGCCGACGGCACCTGACCACTCCAGGCCTGCGGACCCTATAAGCCCAGCCGCCATGGCAGGCGGTGCTCCTCGTGAACCCAGCGCACGCTCCATGGCGTCTGCCCGGGTACCGGGCGTCGCCGCATGGGCAAGGCGAGGAAGCAGCGCGCTCAACCCCATGCCGATGATCCAGTGTCTTCGACCCATCATG
>JBFZCB010000008.1:0-12440 GCA_041308165.1 Caulobacterales bacterium | reverse complement strand
AAAGACAACAGGAATCTTAACCTAGCCCCATTATTATGCCTTGGGTTGTGCGGTCTGGGGGGCCGAATGCAGGGTCGCTGGAGACTGTTCAGACACGAGGCGGCACGCGTTTCAGGACCTGGTCCCTGGACCTTCCTGGCCCTGTATGTCGTTGCCCTGGCCATCGGGACCCTGTCTACCAAATCCCTTGGCACGGTCGTCTTCTGGCCAGCCAACGCCGTGATGATGGCAGCCCTTCTGCTGCTTCCGCGCCGCCAGGCCATACGGGTTCTGCTCATCGGGATCGGGCTCAATGTGGTCAACAACTTCATCCGCGGCGACCAGATGCCCTTCTTTGTCATCAATATCGTGATGAACACGACCGAGGCCCTGCTGGCTGCCGTCATTGCGCGTCGCGTCTGTGGGGCGGCTCTCGACCTGCGTCGCCCCGAACGGCTTTGGCGGTTTGCACTTCTGGCTGTGGCGCCGGCCGTTCTCCTGACCGTCTGCGTTTCGATACCCATTGCCGTGATCCTGCGCGACTACACGCTCGACCAGACGCTGTTTCACATTCAGCGCTTCTTCGTTGTCGAGGCGCTCGGGGCCATGATCTTGACGCCGGCCCTGATACTTTTGGCTCGCACCACAGAGCCCCGGGACCGCAGGCCGGACCGTAGTTTGGAATCGCTGCTTCTGATGGGCCTGCTGCTAGGGGTCACAACCGCCGTGTTTCTGCAGGACCGCGCTCCCCTCGCCTTCCTTATCTTTCCGCCCCTGCTCCTGGTTGCGCTTCGGCTTTCCCCCACCCGAGTAGCCGTATCCGTGATCGTCGTCGCCCTGATCGGCGGGATCGCCACAGCCGCGGGACGCGGGCCAATGCCACTTGCCAACCTGCCCGACATTCCGGCCCTGTTCGGCTTTGGCGGCATTACCGCCAATATGAACCTCTATTACCTGTTCATGCTGATGGTCGTCATCACAGCCCTTCCAGTCAGTACCTTCACTGCCCAGAGACTCAGACTGAATGAGCGCCTTCAGGCCCGCACCCTGTCGGCCCGCCAGGCCCAGCGGCGTGCCGAGCATTCCGATGCCGCAAGGTCTCGCTTCCTGGCCCTCATGAGCCATGAAATGCGCACACCTTTGAACAGTATCGCCGGCTTTGCCGAGGTCTTGACCATGCGCGAGGGTCTTGATGCCCAGGACCGTGAGAGCTTGAACCAGATAAGGGCAGCTGGGGAGGCTCTGCTCAGCCTGGTCGAAGACGTCCTGGAAATCTCTGAAGACGACAACAGCATTGATCCTGAAGCCCTTGAACTTGAAGCCATCATCGCAGCCGCATTTGCCCCCCACAGCAGGCGGTTGACCGAAAAGGGCCTGTCCCTTGTGATCGAGGTTCGTCCAGATGCGGCCATCCCGCTCCTTGGCGATGCGCGCCGATTGCGCCAGGCGCTGCAGCACCTGATTGGAAATGCGGTCAAGTTCACCACCACCGGTGGCGTCACGGTTCGCGCAGACCGACTGGACGGTCAGGTCCTCATCGCGGTCACGGATTCAGGCTGCGGTCTCGATATGACTGAGGCCGCCAGTCTGTTTGAAACCTTTGTGCAGGGGGACGATTCGATCTCACGCCGTCATGAAGGGGCCGGCGTCGGCCTTGCCGTGGCAAGACGCCAGGCCCTTCTCATGGGCGGAGACATCGTTGTCGACAGCCAAAGCGGCGAGGGCTCGACCTTCACCCTCAGACTGCCCATGGCCGAAGCCACCAGTGCCGAGTTCCCCAAGGACCGCAAGGACACGGGCCGGGAGGGGAGGCAGGAGCGCGAATATTCCCCTCACATTCTGGTCGTTGATGATCATCCCGCCAATCGCGAAGTGGTCAGACTGATGCTGGCAACACTGGGCTGCAGGGTCGATCAGGCCGAGGATGGCGACGAAGCCATAACCATGGCGAGCGAGGGTATCCATGATCTCATCCTCATGGATGTGAGGATGCCACGCGTGGACGGACTGACAGCAACACGCTCGATCCGGGCCCTCAAAGGCCCGGCGAGCGAGGTTCCGATCCTGGCCCTGACCGCTGACGCCATGCCACAGGACATTGAACGGTGCCTTGCCGCGGGCATGAATGGCCATATCGCCAAGCCCATATCCTTTATTTCCCTGTCCGCGGCGATCCGTCGCGCGCTTTCCAGCGAGCGGCTGACAGCCGTAGCCTGACATGGCTGCAAGGCCAGTATGGGCCCTCCCATCTGAACCGGCTCTGGCACCGCTTGCGTCCGGCGTCAGTCATGGCAGGACGGCCAAGGCTCACCCGCCCTCGACACTCGGCCAGAGTCTAAGCTCTTCTGCCTGATCATCTTTCTAGCCAATCCCCGGTAGGCCTTCTGTCTCGAATGACCCGACTGATCGCCCTGGCCGTCGCCATATCCAGGCTCGGCCCGGACATGGGGAACCCCGCCGTCAATGAGGCAGGTTCTGTAAATCTTCCCCTGAATCCTCCCCATCATTTTAGCGCATGACCACTAGATGTAGCGGTCACCAGAAATTTGATCGCAAGATAACCCTGTTTTGGCTTGGCGCCGGGGCCGAGTGGCCGCATGGTATGTCCTCACACATTCCGGATTCCTCTCAGAGCTCCCCCCGATGAACGCACACGCCATCATCAAGCCCGCTAGCGCCGGACTTCTGACCCCCTCAGCGGCCTACAAGCCCTTCCGCTACCCATGGGCTTTTGACATGTGGAAGAAGCAGCAGCAGGTCCACTGGATGCCCGAAGAGGTCCCTCTGGGTGAGGACTGCAAGGATTGGGCGGCCAATCTGAATGACGGCGAGCGCAATCTGCTGACACAGATATTCCGCTTCTTTACCCAGGCCGACATCGAGGTCCAGGACAACTACATGGAGCGCTACGGTCGGGTGTTTAAACCCACCGAAGTGAAGATGATGCTGGCGGCTTTTGCCAATATGGAGACGATCCACATTGCCGCCTATGCGCTGCTGCTCGAGACCATCGGCATGCCCGAGGCCGAGTTTGGAGCCTTCATGGAATATGAGGCCATGAAGGACAAGCACGACTACATGGGCCAGTTCGGCGTCGATTCCGATGCCGATATATGCCGGACCCTGGCCATGTTCGGCGGCTTTTCCGAAGGTCTTCAGCTCTTTGCATCCTTCGCGATGCTGATGAACTTCCCACGCCAGAACAAGATGAAGGGCATGGGTCAGATTGTGAGCTGGTCGGTCCGTGACGAGAGCCTTCACTGCGACGGGATCATCAAACTCTACCATGCCTTCAACAAGGAAACCGGGGCTGTCACCCGCGCCGTGGCCGACGACATAGTCGAGTGCTGCCGAACCGTGGTCGACATGGAAGACCGCTTCATCGATCTGGCCTTCGAAATGGGCTCTGTCGACGGTATGAACCCAGAAGACATCAAGAAATACATCCGCTTCATTGCCGACTGGCGCCTGCGCCAGCTTGACCTGCCGGAACTTTATGGTGGATCGCGCGAAAACCCGCTTCCATGGCTGCAGTCCCTGCTCTCAGGCGTTGAACACGCAAACTTCTTTGAGGCCCGCGCAACCGAGTATTCAAAGGCGGCAACCCAGGGATCGTGGCATGGGGCAGACGGTGTCTGGTCCGAGTTCGACAAGTTGCTGGCTCGCCGTGACATGAGCATGGTCGCCGGCTGACATCGCAGGGTCGATATCGTGACGGATGACCTTTTCTCCTCCGTTTCGATATCTCGCCGCCAGCCGCAAACGCGTTCAGGGGACGTCAAGGTTGCCCTGGTCGGTTACGGGGTTTCAGGCAAGACGTTCCATGCGCCCCTGATCAGGGCTGCGGCGGGAATGGAACTGGCCCTTGTGGCAACTAGCCGTCCGCACGCTGTCCAGGCCGACTTGGCGGGTGTGCGTACGGTCACAAGCCTGTCTGAGGTCCTTGCCGACGCAGAGATCGAGCTGGTTGTCATCGCTACGCCTGACGCTGTCCACGCAGCACAGGCCACGGCAGCCCTGGAGGCCGGCAAGTCCGTTGTGGTCGACAAGCCCTTTACACTGACCCATGCCGATGCAGCCGCTGTCGCTGCGATTGCAGAAGACCGCGGTCTGCTGCTCTCAGTGTTCCACAATCGCCGTTACGACGCCGATTTTCTGGCCTTGCAGCGTGAAATCAGGCGCGGACGACTGGGCCAGCTGGTCACGCTGGAGAGCCGCTTTGACCGGCACAGACCCGACGTTCGAAACCGCTGGCGTGAGGCCCCCGGTGCCGGTGTATGGCTGGATCTGGGGCCACATTTGATTGACCAGATCCTGCTTTTGTTTGGCATGCCACGGGCCATCAGTTGCCAGTTTGCCGTCCAGCGCATTGGTGGCCTGAGCCCGGACTGGGCCCACGCGGTCCTGCAGTATGAAGGCGGGCTGAGGGTTGTTCTCAATACCGCCATGGTCTGTGCGGCCCCTGAAGTGCGCTTTGCCGTACATGGGACATCGGCCAGCTGGCTTAAGGGGGGGCTGGATGTCCAGGAGGACCAGCTCCGGTCCGGCATGCGTCCAGGCTCACCCGGCTGGGGTCTCGACCCGCGTCCTGCAACCTGGGTGGACGGCGATACGGGGGCCCGTTCGACGGCCCCGGGTCCACCAGGCGACTATCCTGCCTATTATGCGCAGATCGCCAGGGCCCTGCGCGGCATTGACGACAACCCCGTTACGCCCAAACAGGCCCTGATGGTCATGCAGGTCCTGGATGCTGGAGCCCAAAGCGCCAGGACAGGACGGGAAGTTATCCTGTCCTGACCTTGGCGTCTGAACGGGGTGGCCTTAGCCTCGATACGCATCTGGGAACCTGAGGTCAGCCCCGGGCATTGAGTGGGCACAGGAACAAAATCGTTGGCTCCTTGGCGATTATGGGACACGGTAACAAAGGTCATTGGACTGGAGTGAGCCTTGAGGCGAGTGACGTCTGTCTTCAGTACAGGTGTGGTGCTCTGCGCACTGGCTCTCGTCGGGTCCGGTACGCAGGCCCTGGCACAGCCATCGGTCGACAGCCGTTGGGCCGTTCGGATCCAAGAACCCGTTCCGACCCAAGAACCCGTTCCGACCCAAGAACACTGGGGCCCGCCTTCGCAAGCCGTAGCCGTACAGAACTACAACCCCGCCTACGGCCCGGAGTTTTCAGGAGTGCCTCATCGTGGCCTTGATCCCGGTATTGCTACATTGGGTTCCACGAACAGCATCCCGCGCGGCTACCTGTCATCGGGCTTCTCGTTGCCCATGGGAGCGGCGACCTCGGTCTACTTGACGGAGCGCCCGGTCGAGCGGATCCAGGAACATCACCTCAAGGCCCTCGTCGTCACGGAACAGCGTGACCTCTGGCGCGAGACCAATGGTTTTGCTGACAGACTGAGACTGACCACGCGCGGGGACCTGCGCAGGGCCGACGGCAGGCCCCTGCCTCCCACAGGTCGAGACGTCCAGGCCCTGGACATCGAGAGCTATGATGTCAGCTTCACCCGAGGCTGGCAGGCTGCGCGGGGCCTTACACCCTCCGGACTTGAAGTTGCCCTTATACCTCATGCCGGCATCGCCGTTGGAGATGGTGGAGGTTCTGCCGAGGCCGGAGCCACCCTCAAGATCGGTCCAGACTCACTGGCACCCAGCGGCTCAGTCAGATTCGGAGATCGGGCTCGCTGGTACATCTATGCGGCAGGATCCGGACGGGCGGTCGGCTACAACTTTGCACGCACGCGTGATGGCAACTTTACCCGATCCGGCATGAGCCATGATGCCGGCACCTTCCTTGGGGACGCCTCCCTTGGCCTTGCCTACAGGAGGGGCGACCTGCACGGCTCATTCGGTGTCGTCTATCGTGAACTCACGGCCGAAGGCCTGCGTGGAGGTGAAGGCCTTGATCGCGATGTCCGCGAAGGCCTCATAGCCTTCCAGCTTTCAATCTCACCCAGACGCTAAAGCTTTCGACAGCTATCGGCGCAGAGCTCAACAGCAAGACGCGACGTCAAACACAGTCCAAAAGAGCGCCCTGAAGTCGACTGGAGCGCCGAGCGTTCCAGCCCCACAAGGCGCAAGGGATGCAAAATAGAGCCGGGGCGGTCTAAACCGTCAGGGGCGATTACCCACGGAGCCTCGGCCACCCTCCGCCTGACGGCCTAGGCCGTCGCTATTTGCGGCGCCGGCCGTGACACCGCGAGCCGATGCTCCATCTATAGCGGCTATCTGGCGACCAGACGCGAGGTCGTCTCGAGCATCCTTGTGAATGAAACCGTAGGTCGGATAAACCGTCGTTCCTAGGTCACGGATCGGGTTGTACCAGACCTTCACCTGGCTCCAGTCATTGTTGGGTGACACATCCACGACCGTGACATCCTCCTCAACCTTGCCACGGCTGCCCCCCCAGTTGGCATGGGTGACCTGGATGGCACGGTCAGTAATGATCTCTGAGACCACAGCCACATGGCCGCGCGTCATCCGCCCCTCGGGACGGAAAACCAGGACTGAACCCGTCTCTGGCGTCCGTCCGGTGCGGAACCGGTTCACGGCCTGACCCCACCAGGTCCAAGCATCACCAAAAATCTGAATACCCGAATGCATGCGAGCGAACGGCACACACTGCCAGTAGGGGCCGGCCTGGACGGGAGCCATGCCCATCGCAAAAAACCCAAGGCAGGCGGCAACCCCAGCGGCTGTGAGACGTTTCTTCATATCGCAATGTTTCTGACTGTTACGCCTTGGGGTGGCATAAACCATAGAGCCGTCGGGTTGAAGCTCCGATTTCAAGGCGTCGAAGGGGCACCACGAAGATTGTCCTCACGTCCAGGCGAAGCCTCGTTCATCCGCCTCAGGGCTCGCCGCGCGGGGAATTCAACCAGATGGTAGGCAATGGCCGCCACAACGGGCAGCATCCCCAGGATAGCCAACCAAACAAAAAGCTGCAGCTGCTTGTCCGGAGCATTCGTGAGTCTTGCCGCGACATTGACTGCCAGAAGCTGCCAGGGGACCAGCACCATATAGACAGAGTAGCTAATCTCACCGAGGTAGACCGCTGGCCTGGAGGCCAGGACACCGGCCTTCGAGTTCGGGAGCGAAGCGAGGGCCAGGATCAGAAAGCCGCAGAGCCCGACCAGCAGACCATCCCAAAGCCCAAGGCCGGCAGCGCCGATCAGAAGGGCCGCCGAGAGGGCCGACATCAGGATCGGCCTGGGCATGGGAGCCCGGCGAAAGGCAATATAAAGAGCACAGCCAAAGGCAAAGCAGGGCAGTATTCGCAAAGCCCCCCAGGCGATGGTCGCCTCCGTCAGTGGGAAGCCTGCCAGGCGGGGGAACAGCAGATAAAGGGCCGCGCTGAGCACGATCACCCCAATGATCGCCACCCATGGCCTGGACCTCAGGCGCCATGTCACGAACGCAAACGCAGGAAACAGAAGATAGGCCATCCACTCCGCAGAGATGGACCAGGACCTGTGGTTCCAGGACGCCTCTGGTGCCAGCCCCCAGGCATGGGTCATCGTCAGATTGGCAGGAAGTGAAGACCAGCCCAGTATACTGGCATCGACCGCAATACCGCCAGCGGCGGCACCGAAGGCAAGGACGCCGACACCCAGCAGCGTTGCCAGGTGAAGCGGGTAGACCCTTGCCACCCTGGCCCAGATGAAGTCCTTGTAGCTGAAACGCCCCTCCCCGGCTGAGGTGAGATAGACGTGGCAGAGAATAAATCCGGACAGGACAAAGAAGAGCTCAACACCCAGATAGCCCTTGGCCACGATCTCGGGAGTGAAGCCGACGGCCAGATGTTCCCACAGGGCATAAACAGCCACCCATAGGGCGGCGATGAACCTGAGAGACGTGAGAGCCCTCAGATCCGAGGGCGCGCCTTTGGCATCAACGAGATGCAGAGCTTCGCCCGAAGACCCCGCTTGGAGTGCTGGCTTGGGACTATCGGTCGGGGTTTGAATCGAGGGTGTTGTGCGCGTCATGGCCTAATCCTAACCCCGACACGCTTTGAGAACCGTTAAAGCCGCCCGGAAAGGCCTGAGATCATGGCCGGGGCTCGGTCTCCAGCGAGGCTCTTGAGGCCGCACAGCCGTTCAGGGACTGGCTACCGATCTCGACCTTCGCCGTCAGGGGATATAGGCGGTCGCTCATCCCATCTGTGCATTCGGTCGCCACCAGGGTCACAATCAGGTCCTGGCCGGTATCGGTTTCGGTCCTGTAGATGGCTATGGTCCCCTGGACGGCAGGACCGGGATTAAGCGCCGTTTGAGTGGGCTGATCTGGGCTTGTCCAGGTCATGGATGAGGCGGTGACCTCCACAGCCCAGAAGGGCTCTGTCCCCAGGATTCGATAGGGTTCGCCCAGGTCCAATCCGCCCAGTTCAGCCACCGGGTCAGCAGAAAGAGCGGAGACCGGCTCTGGTGCGCTGCCTTCGGAACAGCCGGCACCCACCAATACGATACCCAGCAGCGCTAAAGAAAAGGACAGACGCATGTCGGCTCCAGGGAAGGCTCTGATCAGCCCGGTTGCGCATTGAAGCCGGCTAACCGCGATGGTCAAGTCATTCACCCCAGATGCGCGGGCTCTGGAACGCGATGGAACGAAGCGGATCAACTCCGGCGCAGTTTGGGCCTAGGCTTGGTCCATGTCGATTCGGGACGATAGCCCAGACGCTGGGCAGGACAATGCCGGCCCCACTGTCCTGGAGTTCTTTGCCGGAGGCGGGCTGGCAGGCATTGGACTGCGCCAGGCTGGCTTTCGCACCCTGTTTGCCAATGATATCGATAGCGCAAAGGCCAAGAGTTTTCGCACCAACCATCCAGGCATCGCCTTTTCCCCGTCTGACGTCTGGACGCTTGAAGCCTCTGATCTACCTCGGGCTGCGGCCCTGTGCTGGGCCTCGTCGCCCTGCCAGGACGTCAGCCTTGCCGGTACACGCGGCGGCCTGAAGTCGCAGCGTTCCGGTGCCTTCTGGGGGTTCTGGCGTCTGATCGAGAACCGGATGGTATCGGGGCAGCACCCGCCCATGATTGTCATCGAGAATGTCACGGGCCTGTTGAGTTCATCCGGTGGATCTGATTTTGCCGCGATCCTGACTGCTCTTGTCCGTGCCGGCTACCAGGTCGGTGCCCTAGAGATCGACGCCCGTCTCTGGCTTCCACAGTCACGTCCCAGACTGTTCATCATTGCCACCAGAGGCCTTACGGTAGCCTCTACACCGACCCCTACGGCTCCGTTCCATTCCCCTCGCCTGATTGCAGCCCAGGCCAAGCTTGCGCCAGACATTCGTGCAGCCTGGATCTGGTATTCGCTGAAGCCACCCCCACGCCTCAACATTGATCTTTCAGCCCTCCTCATTCCAGACGAAGAGGCCGACTGGCTGGACGGGGCTGCGACCGACAGTCTGATAGCCCTGGCTGCGCCCCTCCACCGCGCCCGTATCGAAGCCGCCCTTGCATCCGGCCAGCGGCAGGTCGGAGCCGGATTCAGGCGGGTCAGGCTGGAGGGCGGCATCAAACAGCAAAGGCTCGAAGTCAGGTTTGATGGTCTTGCCGGCTGTCTGAGAACCCCTTCAGGCGGATCGTCACGACAATATATCCTCGTGACCGAGCCAGGCCGACTGAGGGCCCGGCGTCTCACCAGCCGCGAAGCAGCCCGTCTCATGGGCGTTGAGGACAGCTACATCCTTCCGGCGTCAGAAATGGCCGGCCTCAAGCTCATGGGTGACGCTGTCGCCGTGCCCGTCGTCAAGGCCTTGGGCGAGCAGCTTCTGATGCCGGCATTGAGAGGTGGACGACACCTCAGTTCAAGCGGTCGGAATCCCGATTGATCAGGGACTGCAGACCCGGATCGAGTGAGTTGTCGACCTGATCATCCCAGCCTTCCCGACTGGAACGGAAAGCCAGGGCCATCAGTCCCCAGGCCATGCCGACCGTGCCGGCCATGCCAAGACCCATGGCAATCCAGCCGTGGACGGACATCGTCCCACCCCCCATGGCCAGCCAGAGCCAACCCATGGCGGCAGTCGCCAGGCTAGCAACCACCAGCGCTATCCCGAGCGAGACAAAGAAGCGTATAAGCCTCGAGGCTAGGCTATCGCCAGACACGCTCTCCAGCCCTACTTCTGGACCCACTGACCGGAGGCATTGCGGTACCACTGGCCAGTCGGAATACGAGCGAGCAACTGACCCTCAAACATGCGCGCACCGGCCACATCAGCTGTGGTTCCGGCCTGAGCCGCACTTGAGGCATAGGCACGCCGGCGAGCATCGTTTGTCGTGGAGACAGCGCTCTGCAGGCCGGTATCCGAAGACGCGGTCCGGAATCCCAGATACCCGTCTGCCTGCTCGCCAACGATACCGGCTGCCTTGGCAGCGTCGATCTGGGCCTTCTGGGCGGCGGTCTGGGCCATGCCCGGGGTGGCCGCAGCGGCAAGCGCCAGGGCTGCAGGCACGGCAATCAGGAGATTTCGAAGTGACATGTGATCCGATCCTCGAGTTTCAGTTATAACGGGTTCAGAACAGGTTTGGATTTTCGCGAAGCAGATCCTGCAGTTCGCGATCGAGCTTAACGCGGATATCAGCATCCAGTTTGGCATAGATCTGGATCGGCGCGACCTCCAGCTTGATCGTCGGAGTGCAGGCCGCCAGGGGGAGAGCGGCCATGGTGCCGACAGCGGCCAGACCCATCATCAGTCCACGGCGGCCCAGGGCAGGCAGGTCTTCATGGGGATGAGCGGTCATCGACGGTCTCCGGTTTGGCAACACTTAACACCTCTAGACCCAAGTGATTAGGGACGCGACCGTGAACGGGGGCTGAACGTAGATTTCTCGACCGAGGGCCAGCACAGGCTGCGCATGAGGCCCCACAAAAGGCCCGGGCGCGCGGTCCTCGCTAGATCATATGTCTCGAACCGGCGTCCCCTTCGCAGCTAAGGGCCTCAGGGCTCCAGGACAGTATCATCCCTGTCATCTGTATCCTCATCCTCCCTGGGGCGGCGGGCCGCAAGGAGATCGTTCACCAGTTGGGTGAGGTTCAGACTGGTATCCAGCGTCAGGTCAATACCTGTGTCAGATGGCAGGGGCAGCTTGCGCTGGAGAAAACTGCGACTGATCAGCTCCTGGAGCGATAGTCTAAGTTCCTGCCTCTGCGGTGGATCATGACGTCCGCGAATACGGAACAGTATGCCGACCCTCCCGGCATCAAGGCTGTTGACGTCCGCGCTCAGACTTTCAAAAGCCAGGTTCTCCATCGCCTGGTAGGCAAGATCCTCCACCGTACCCTGGGGGACTTCGGCACCTCCCCCTCCAGCCGAAAGCCCTGAAAGCGCTTCACGGGCGATGGACAGCCGGCCCGGCTGATCCGCAGTCAGCTTGCCAGCCTCTATCCTGACGCCCTCAACCGGGTCCCACTGGAAAGGAAGCCGCCCCGAAACTACCGCATCCAGAGCAACCCGATCACCAAAGCCAGCTCCGGATAACAACTCACCTAGCTGGACCCGGTCGAGAGTGACAACTCCATTGAAGGGCTGGCTGGTATCAAGAGGCACGCTCATCGGCTCAAGTTTGAGCCATCCCCCTGCGGCCTGGATCTCTCCGCCGGCAACCTTCAATGCGGCCTGGTCCAAGGCAAACCTCAGACCCAGCTCCGTCAGTGGGGTCAGGGTCTCCAGCCGGTCAACAGAAAGGGTCTGGCCCTCAGCGGTTGCAAGGGGGGCAAGGCTCGTAAAGTCGATCAGACCCTTGAGCCCTTGGACCGGACCGGCGGGACTTTCGAAATCCAGGCCCGGAATAGTGAGCTGCCCCCTGGAACGGCCTCCATCCTCCTGGGTCTCATCCCAGGCAAAATATCCTGTGAAGCGCACCTGGCCCCTTACCGGGGATTGCATGGCCTCAAGCACCAGCGGGGTAAGATCATGCGGTTGCAGACCCGGTTCGTTGAAGATCAAATCGCCGGTATCGAACTCTACACGTCCTCGGCCGGCATTACCGTCATGTCCGAGGACGACCTGTGCAACGCTATAGTCACCGGACAGCACCTCGAACCCTCCAGCCCAAACCGCATCCCCAAGTTGCACATCTCCCCGGGCCAGCAGGGGATGAAAGCGACGCACCCGGGCCGTATCCAAAACACGGCCCGAGGTGATGTCGGCCAGGAGATTCACTCCACCGGCTGATCCCGTCACAGCCACGGGGCCCTCGACACCTTCAAAGCGCGCTTCCAGGAAGGGGACCGAAGCCTCAAACGACTTCAGCGTCCCGTCAATACGCCAGGCTCCACCCCGCATATCGACCAGGGCCCTTGCGGAGGGACAGAGTTGTCCGGCCAGTGCCTCCGCATCATTGTCTCCAAGCTCAAGGCGCTGGACCGCGAGGGCCGTGCATCCGTCAGACGCGAAGGTGATCGCGCCCCGGTCTGAAACCAGCATCCCCCGGGTATCAAGGGTTAGGCCT
>JBFZCB010000007.1:0-8833 GCA_041308165.1 Caulobacterales bacterium | reverse complement strand
GCGTTAGAAACCGTCACAAAAGCGCTTTCGTTTCGCAGGTTCGAAGAGACAACGCCCGGCAGGCGCGCAACAATGTCAGTCTGAATGGAGCGAAGCTGTGAAATTTGCCGTCATTACACTCTGTGGGTTGCTCACCGTCGCGGTAACGCCGACCCTAGCGCAGTCGGTGCCTGCGGATAATATCGCCCAGGTCAATCAGGTCCTCGATTCCCTGCACGACGCGGCAGATCGCGCCGATGGCCCGGCCTATTTCTCATTGTTCACGTCTCAGGCCCGCTTCATCGGAACCGATGCGGAAGAAAGATGGAGTGTTGAAGCGTTTCGCGCCTACGCCGAGCCGTACTTCGCCCAGGGGCGCGGTTGGCGCTATATACCCAGGGAGCGGGTGATCTCACTTCTGCCGCTTGAGTGTCAGTGTGTGGCGTCATTCGACGAGCGACTGGATAACGCCGCCTATGGGGAGACGCGAGGATCTGGGATTCTGATCAAGACGACAGCAGGCTGGAAGATTGAGCAGTATGTTCTCAGTTTTGCAGTTCCCAACGATGTGGCAAGGCAGGTTGTGGCCATTATTGCAGCGCACGAAGAGCCATCCGTGCCCGATCCTTCCCCGGGTGATTGATGGATTTCCACGAGGAAGCCTTTGTTCTTTCGGCCCGAGCCCATGGGGATACTGGGGTCATTGTTGAGTTGCTTACAGAGTGCCACGGGCTGCGACGCGCTTTTGTACCAGGAGGGGCCTCTCGGAAAATGAAGCCTCTGCTCCAGGCTGGAGCCAGGGTCATTGCTGACTATCGTGCGCGGACCAGTGACCAGCTTGGATCCGTGCGACTTGAAGCCGTGGGTGAGGGCCCAAGCCGTCTGTTCGACGATCCCCTTGCCCTCCTAGGGCTAACGGCTGCCACAGCGGTGACCCGGGGAGCCCTGCCCGAAAGAGAACCCCATCCTGGTGCATTTCTGGCTTTTGAGGCGCTGCTAGCGACCTTTGCGTTTGCCGATGTCTGGCCTGCCATTTTCGTGAGATTTGAGGCTGGATTGCTTGAAGACCTGGGCTTTGGTCTCGACCTTTCGTGTTGCGCCGTGTCCGGAGGCACTGATGATCTGGTTTGGGTCAGTCCCAGGACGGGCAGGGCGGTATCTGAGGCTGCAGGTGCACCCTATGCCGATAAGCTTCTCGTGCTTCCGTCCTTCATGCTGGGGTCGCAGGCGGGGCTTTGTGAGGGTGACGTCGGTGCTGGACTGAAACTTACCGGACACTTTCTGGAACGGTTTGTCTTTCATCCGCAAAATCGTCCGTTACCGGAAGCAAGATTGTGGATGGTGGACAGGCTCGGAGAAATCGGTTGTTTATAGTATTTGTGTCTGGAATACAGTAATCGGATTAATGGTATATGTAATGCAACGCTAATTTGATTGCATTTATAGAAATGTAAGATTCATAAAATTAAGTATTAACTGTTACGGTAGCGTCTCGAGGTCAATGTAGCTCGCCCAAGCGCCAGATGGCGTGTTGGCGAACCTCGGGAAAAACATGGTCTCTCATCGTCTTCTGGCCAGCGCCTCAACGCTGGCTCTCGCTTTTGCCGCTGCCTTACTTGCAGCGTTTCCTGCGGCAGCTCAGGCACTCGTCTCCGAAACCGGCGAGCCGACACGGATTGATGACGGTATTGTTTTTGGTGCCGGGCAGAGCCGCCAGCAGACTTCGATCACTGAGGCCGCCATATCCGTGGAGGCACCGGGCACAAGTCCGCTTGAGGCTATCGAGCGTCTGCCAGGCGTAAGCTTCCAGTCAGCAGAGGCTTTTGGTAACTACGAATGGTCGGCGCGGATTGTCCTGCGCGGCTTTAATCAGAACCAGCTTGGCTTTACGCTCGATGGCGTGCCGCTCGGTGACATGAGCTAGGCTTAGGACTCATAGCCAGAAGAGCACGGTCGCCGCGAGGGCGATGGCGGACAGGAAGACGCTCCGGCTTCGATCGTAGCGGGTGGCGACGCGCCGCCAGTCCTTGAGCCGCCCGAACATGATCTGGCTACGCCGACCTTCGTTTCTATGCGGTTGCGGCTTTTGTAGCGGCGCTTGTCGTATTTGACGGGTTCGGTGCGGGACTTCCGGCCGGGAATGCAGGGTCTGATGCCATTGGCCTGCAAGGCCTCTCTGAACCAGTCCGTGTCATAGGCCCGGTCGCCCAGCAGCCATTGCGCCCTCGGCAGGCTATCCAACAGGGCGGCGCTCGGCCGTGCCACCGGACAGGCCCTGCATCATCCGGATGAAGACGCCCGCCTCACTCCACCGCTTCCAGCGATTGTAAAGGGTCTTGTGGGGCCCATACTCCGCCGGAGCATCACGCCAACGAAGCCCGTTGCGACTGACGAAGATGATCCCGCTCAGCACCTGGCGATCATCGACCCTGGGCCTGACGTGGCTCTTGGGGAAGTGCGGCTGCAGCCGCTCCATCTGCTCGTCCGTCAGCCAAGAAAGGCCGCTCATATCCAGTCTCCTTGCAGAGCCTGAATCAGATCGAGCGCATCACATCAATGGGTCCTGAGCCTAGACTTGATTCCAGAGGACCAGGAAATCTGATTTCAGCCCCACACCTTTTAGCATGGTAGGTGTTGCGGTTAACCTATTTTCAAGACGTATAAAATAACGTTTCTTCTAAGGTTATTCATAGTGTTGAGTAATTTTTGGGAATACAAAATTCTAGTCTCTGAATGCTGTGCAAGGTTATCCCCGAGTTTCTGGTTTCCAGATGATAGATAGAAAATCATCTTCTTCTGAATTCCAGAGCTTGATGAATGTGTTTGTTTTGTTGGATTTTGAATCCACCTTGCCTCCCTCTTGATCCAGGGAAAGAGAATGCGACAATTCTTCCATTCTTTTCGAAAGTTCTGCATTGATCAGCGCGGGACGATCGCGGTCAAGTTTGCTTTGTTTCTTCCTGCGATTGCGATGCTGAGCGTAGGGGCTATTGATCTCATTGCCGTCAGAACATCACAGGCCAAGCTTCAGGCGATAGCAGACAACGCCGCCTTGGCCGGAGGCCGTTCGCTGGGACTGGCAGCTGACGGTGTCGTGGCTCGAGAACGCGCCTCAGCCTATGTAGTCAGCGAAATGGGGCGCTGGACAGATGCGCCCACCTATACCGCAACCTTTGAAATCGAAGAGGTCGATGGAAAGCGGTCCCTGCGCGTGCTTCTAGAGGCAAACAGGGCCTCCTTCTTTGGCAATATCCTTCCACCGGGAGGCTGGAATTTCTCGGGTGATGCCACTGCGTCGCCCGTGGGCCAGACCCCCCTTTGCGCGATCGGCACAGGCACAGGCAATACCGCTGCCATCTCAACGGACCAGTTTTCCAAGATAGCGGCTCCGGGGTGCTTGATCCACTCCAATGGATCTATCAACGTTGGGGATAGGGCTTCGATCACCGCATCCCTGATTCAAGTCGTGAAAACGGCGAGAGGAAAAGCCACTACCCCTGCCGCAGGTGAAGGGGCAGCACCAGTGTCTGACCCATTCGAAACCATGAGCTTTCCCTCAGGTGAGGATTGCAGAGGTGTTGAGAAGCCTGGGCAAGCCTGGCCCATTGTTTATGCAGACAACAGGACCCACTATCTCGAGCCTGGTCTTCATTGCCGTCCAGTGACGGTGATGAATGATACCAGGCTGATCCTGAAGCCTGGTGTGCATGTTTTTCGTAAAAACCTCACACTTCTGCGTTCGGCAAAACTCAGCGGTGAAGACGTCTTCCTGTTCTTTGATCACGGATCTGACACCAGGTTCACGGGCCTTTGGATTGAGATTGATCTGACAGGCCGCAAGAGCGGTCCCTACGCGGGTATGGTGATGGCCACCACGGCCGGAAATGAGCCTGATATCAATCTGCCTGGTAATCGCGTCAGACGACTTCTTGGGGTCGTCTATGCCGGCAACGGCAAGGTCGTAATCGGAGGAACGGGGGTTGCAGCCTCTGATAGCGCCTGGACGGTTGTCGTCGCCCGGCAGATCCAGACCACTGGCACTGCAGCCATTCAGATCAACTCTGACTACGAATCCTCAAACGTTCCCGTTCCCATTGGTGTCGGACCCAATGCTGGTGGACTTGGGGCGACCGGGACACGGCTGCGGAACTAGGAAACTCAACGTTCAGTAGGACCGAATTCGGTCTACAGATCGCGAGGTCTGGTGACGGCACCCCATTGGGGGGGCTATGGCGATGGGTTGAGACCCTGTTCCTCTGAGTCGGCCCCGAATGACCATCCATGCTCCTCCGCCCGAAGGTGGTAGAATCGTTGAAGAGCCCATGGGAGATGCGCTTTCCAAGCGCTATCTGGCCTATGCGCTCTCAACCATAACGAACCGCGCCCTTCCGGACGTGCGCGACGGGTTCAAGCCGGTTCACCGGCGCATCCTCTATGCCATGTATCAGATGCGTCTGAATCCCCAGTCGGCGGCCCGCAAATGTGCCAAGGTCGTTGGCGAGGTTATGGGGGGATATCACCCTCATGGCGATGCCTCGATCTATGAGGCCCTCGTGCGGCTGGCCCAGGACTTTGCCCAGCGCTATCCCCTGGTGGATGGACAGGGAAATTTTGGCAATATCGATGGCGATAGCGCTGCGGCCATGCGCTACACAGAGTGCAAGCTCACGCCTGCCGCCATGCTCTTGCTCGAGGGCATAGACCAGGATGCGGTAGATTTCCGGCCGACCTATGACGATCAGGACGAGGAGCCGATCGTTCTACCCGCCGGATTTCCCAATCTTCTCGCCAACGGATCTTCTGGCATTGCCGTCGGCATGGCCACCTCCATTCCGCCTCACAATGCGGGTGAGCTGATAGATGCCTGCCTGCTCCTTCTGGACAGTCCCCAGACAACCACCGCCGAACTGGTTCAGCTTGTACCGGGTCCAGATTTTCCAACCGGCGGTGTCGCTGTGGAAGGTCAGGCCTCCATCCTTGAAGCTTATGAAACCGGTCGGGGGGGGGTGCGCCTGCGCGCTCGCTGGGAAGTTGAGGATCTCGGTCGTGGCCAATGGCGCATCATCGTCACCGAGATGCCCTATCAGGTACAGAAATCCAGGTTGATTGAGGGCCTGGCAGATCTGATTGACCAGAAGAAGGCTCCGTTGCTGGGCGATGTCCGTGACGAGTCGGCAGAAGACGTAAGGCTCGTGCTGGAGCCCAAGTCCAGAACGGTCGAACCAGAACTGCTGATGGAAAGCCTGTTCAGGCTATCGGATCTTGAAGTTCGTTTTCCGATCAACATGAACGTTCTCGATGCCGCCAACACGCCTCGCGTGATGGGTCTCAAGGAGTGTCTTGTCGCCTTTCTTGATCACAGGCGGGTCGTTCTTATCCGTCGGGCAAACTGGCGCATCGAACGTGTCGAGAAACGACTGCACCTGCTTGAAGGACTGCGGATCGTCTTTCTCAATCTTGATGAAGTCATTCGTATTGTGCGGGAGGAGGAGCAGCCAAAGGCCGTACTGATCGCCCGCTTCGGCCTAACGGAAGTTCAGGCTGACTACATTCTCGATACACGCCTGCGTCAGCTGGCTCGGATCGAAGAGATGGCGATTGAAAACGAGTACAAGGCCCTCGCCGAAGAGCTGGCCGGGCTAAAGGCTATGATCGTCTCACCGGCTAAGCAGACCAGATTGCTGTCGCTGGGTCTTCAGGATGTCCGCAAGGCACTCGTTTCTCCCCGACGTACGACCATCTCTGAGGCCGTCGACACTTCAGCGTTCGCAGCCCCGGAAGCCTATATTGCGCGAGAAGCCATCACGGTGATCCTGTCTGATCGCGGATGGATTAGGGCTGCCAAGGGCAAGGTAGAGGATCCATCCGAGCTGAAGTTCAAAGAGGGTGACAGTCTGGCCTTCCTGGTGCCGACCTATACCACTGACAAGCTGCTGATTGCGGCATCGGACGGCCGCGTTTTTACCCTGGGTGCCGATAAGCTGGCCTCGGGACGCGGACACGGTGAACCTCTGAGACTGATGATCGATCTTGATGAGAAGGCTGACATCATTGCCGTCCTGGCGCACCAGCCCGGGGCCAAGCTTCTCGTCGCTTCGAAGGCCGGCTACGGCTTCATCGCACCAGAGGATGAAATGCTGGCCCAAAAACGGGGCGGAAAGCAGGTCCTGAATGGAGATTTGCTAGCCCTGCAGCGGTTGAGCGGAGATTATATCGTCACGCTTGGCGACAACCTGAAGACCCTCGTCTTCAGAGCTGATGAACTGCCCGAAATGGGGCGAGGCAAGGGTGTTAAACTCCAGTCCTACAAGGGCGGTCAGCTGCAGGATATCGCCGTTTTCAGTGGAGAGACTGGGCCGGACTGGGTCGATGGTGGTGGACGTCGACGCAATTGGCCGGACTGGAAGGACTGGATCGGCAAGCGCGCCGGTTCCGGGAGAATGGGTCCGCGCGGTTTGCGAAAGTTCCGCTAACCGAAAGGGATTTAAGGGTTAGTGACGCAAGAGGGCAGGGTTCGGTTTCAAGTTTCAGCTTTTCGTACCTGCTCTGAGCCGTCATAACTGCCTTAGGGTCTGGAGATTAGAAATGACTGCAATTATCGTCGTAATCGTTGTCGCTGCCTTTGTCGCTCTGCTGGTTATCTCTGCTTACAACCGGCTGGTTGCACTGGACCAGAAGGCCAATCAATCCTTTGCCGATATCGATGTTCAGCTGAAGCAACGGCAGGATCTCATACCCAATCTGGTAGAGACGGTAAAAGGCTATGCGTCTCATGAAAAAGCCACACTGGACGCCGTCGTTTCGGCCCGCACGGCGGCCCCAAACGCGACATCCGTCAATGACAAGGTTCAGGCTGACAATCTGCTCTCCGGTGCTTTGGGACGTCTGTTTGCCCTGTCGGAAGCCTATCCAGACCTCAAGGCCAACACGAACTTCCTCCAGCTCCAGACCGATCTTTCGGACATAGAGAATAAGCTCGCAGCGGCGCGGCGCTTTTTCAATAACGCTGTTGCAGAGTTCAATGCCGTGCGCGCACAGTTTCCCACGGTCCTGTTTGCCGCAGTTGTGGGCTTTGGGGCCGACAAGCCCTTCTTTGACGTTGGCACAGAAGACCGGGCTTCGATGCAAGCCTCTCCGCCGTCTGTGAAATTCTAGGGCGGTCTTTTGGCAATGGCCGTATTTGGTGGGGCCGTTGGGCTTTCTACACACATCTGGTCAAACAATACGCGATCGGTTGTCTTGCTGGCCGGGTTTCCTGTTCTGGTCATACTGCTGCTCTATGGAGCCCAACTGGTCCTGATGGGTTTTGGGCTGATCCAGGGAACCGGCAAGGGCCTTGAAGACGATCTGGTCCTTGCCGGTTCGATGCTGGGTTTCACCGTCCCGGCAGCACTTGTCATATCCGGCATATGGTTCGTGATTGCCTATCTCGGCAATCAACTGATGATCGACGCCATGACGGGTGCGCGGAGGGTTTCGCGCCAGGATGCCCCTGAACTTTACAACCTTCTTGAGACCCTTTGCATTTCACGCGGGATTACCACCCCTGCACTGCGGATCATAGAAAGCCCAGCTCTCAATGCCTTTGCTTCAGGGCTGCATGAGGGACGGTATTCAGTCACCGTTACACGCGGACTGATCAACGCCCTAGACCGCGACGAAATGGAAGCCGTCCTTGCACACGAGCTCACCCACATTCTCAACAAGGATGTTCGCACAATGGTGATTGCTGCGATTTTTGCAGGGATAATCAGTGTGATTGCGGAGCTGATATTCCGCGGGCTTTTCAGAAGCGGATCAGGCTCCAGAGACAATAAGAATGCGGGTCCCCTAATCCTGATCGGGATAGCGATTGCGGGGATTGGAGCCTTCCTGGCTGTAGTTATCCGATTGATGCTGTCTCGAACCCGCGAATATGTAGCCGATGCTGGAGCGGTTGAACTGACCAAGAACCCCGATGCGATGATCAGGGCTTTGCGCAAGGTTTCAGGCCGCTCCAAACTGCCGGCTCCTGATGAAGTGCAAGGACTGTTTTTGGACAACCAACCCGATGCCAGCGGTATCGATGCGATCTTTGCCACTCACCCATCGATCGAAGACCGGATTTCCGCCCTAGTCAGATTCGGCGGTGGACGAGACGAATACCCGACGCTGAGCACACTGCCTTCAAGGCCTTTTCCTGGCGCGCCCCCTTCGACAGCGGTACCCTTGGGTTAGGCGAACTCGAACCGATCAAGATCCTAACGGGAAAGCAGTCACATCAGCCTGGCTGGCCCATGGGGCGGGATCTACTTTAGACGGGTCCATCCAATGGCCAGAAGGGCCTCCAGCGGTCGGAAAGACGCCTTGTAGTCCATTTTGGGGGACCCCTTCACCCAGTATCCTAGGTAGACGTAGGGTAGGGCTACAGTCGCGGCCTGAATGACGTGGTCGAGGATGGCAAATACACCCAGCGAGCGCTTCGCCAGTTCGGGATCGTAAAAGCTGTAAACCATGGACAGCCCGTCTGAGAGAAGGTCTGTCAACGTTACAGCCACAAGTTCACCAGGACCGCCTTCGGCTGAAGCCAGCCGGTACTCGATGATGTGCGTTCGCACGGCTGTGTCCTCAACCATCGAGAGGTAGTCCGACCAGCTCATGTCCGCCATGCCCCCGCCAAAATGACGCTGTGCCAGGTAACGCTTCAGGAGTGAAAACTGTTCAGCTGTAGCCTGTGGCTCGACGAGTGCGCGCTTGAGATCTTGATTGCGGGCGATGACCCGGCGTTGCGATCTCGAGAAACGGAAATCAGAAACGGGCAGGCGGACCGAAACACAGGCCTCACAACTGTCACAGGCTGGACGATAGGCGATGT
>JBFZCB010000006.1:0-2785 GCA_041308165.1 Caulobacterales bacterium | reverse complement strand
TGGCCCGGCGCGGCGGGGAATCTATGGGGATTTCGAGCAGCCCATCGCTGAGCAGTGGATGTATCATGCCGTGGGGGCGGCGATACTGGCCGCCAATCTGTTGCGGGCCGACCCTCTTGTCGATCCGGCCAGGGTTGGACTGTGTGGAATCTCCTGGGGCGGGGTGATCGCTGCCACCACCATCGGCCTGGCCCCGGATTTTGCCTTTGCGGTTCCGATCTATGGCGGTGGCTTTCTGGACCGGCAGGACAACCAGTATTCCGTCCTGCGTCAGCGGCCGCTGTACTCGACCGTATGGGAACCCGGCTTGCGGCTGGCCCGATACCGAAACCCTTCTCTCTGGATCAGCTGGCCGGGAGATCAGCACTTCTCCCTGGACACTCAGGCCCGGAGTTATGCGGCGGTCTCGGGCGCGCACGCTGTTTCGTTGCGCCCTGGCATGACGCATAACCATCCGGCGGGGTGGTCGGCCCCCGAGGCCTATGCCTTTGCCCGTTCGGTGGTGGATCGGGGCGGGCCCTGGGCGGTCATGACGGATGCGGTCGTGCGCAATGGACGCGCCGAGGCCAGCTTTTTTAGTGCCCAGCCCCCCAGCGCTGGAGAGCTCCTCTGGACCCCGGAGCGGGGCCATACAGGCACGCGCAACTGGACCCCTGTAGCGGCACAGGTGACGCTTGAACGCGAGGGCCACTACAGATTGGCGGCCCGGTTACCGGATGAGGCGCAGGGCTGGTTCATCAATGCCCGGGCCGGCGACCTGATTGCGTCTTCCGATTATCAATTCTCCTCATCTGAATAGGCAAAAACAATGTCTCTCATCCGTCGCTTGTTCGCTGCCGCCACCACCTCGGCCCTGATCGCCGTGGCTACACCTCCCTTTGCCACCGAAGCCCGAGCCCAAACTCCAGAACGCCCGAACGTCATTGTGATCATGGCCGACGATCTGGGCTGGGGTGATCTGGCCGTCTATGGTCACCCCCAGGTCCTTACGCCGAACCTGGATGCCCTGGCGCAATCCGGTCGCCTCCTGACCCAGTTCTATGTCTCTTCCCCTGTCTGCTCGCCGAGCCGGGCGAGCCTGTTGACGGGCCGTTTCGCACCTGAAACCGGGATCCACTTTGCGATCGGTGGGGCTGCGGGCGATCGCTACAACTCCAGTCCCTGGCTGCAGGAGTCCATCACAACGCTATACGATGTGTTCAAGGACCAGGGTTATGCGACAGCCCATTTCGGCAAATGGCACCTGGGGGCCCGAAGCCCGGGCGGTGGTAGTGCGCCGCCACCCTCAGCCTATGGCGTCGATGTCAGCGCCACCACCAATAGTTCGGGGCCCCGGCTCAGCGTTGGTGGTGACGCCATAGGAAATAGCCGTGAAGGCGGAACGGAGCGGGCTCGAAGCAGTGCGAAGATCGTTGAGGCCGCCCTGTCATTCATGGACGGCCATCGGGATAAGCCGTTCTTCATGAACCTGTGGACCCTGGAGCCGCACGCTGTGCTCAGCCCCACGGACGAGCAGATGGAGCCCTATCTGGAACTGACCCATGAGACCGCGAGAAACCGGGGCTGGCGCAGTTCCCAGACGGTTTACTACGCCTCGATCAGTAGTATCGACCGCGCTGTTGGCACGCTGATCGAGGGCCTGGAAGCCCGAGGTCTGCGTGAGAATACGATCATCATCTTTACCAGTGACAATGGACCCTCGCCCCTGTGGAGCCTGGCCACGGGCCATGCCGGCGCCGGGCTTGCCGGACCCTTCAGAGGGGTCAAGGGCAGTCTCTATGAAGGGGGGATCAGGGTGCCCTTCATCATCTCCTGGCCGGGCCGGATTGCGCCTGGCGTCGTTGACGATGTCTCGGTCATGGCCACCACCGACTTCATGCCCACCCTGACCAGTATGGCAGGTTTTGCCTATTTGGCCCCCGAGCTGGACGGCGAGAATCGTGCGGCGGCCTTGATCGGGGGACCGGGCCTGGCCCGTGAGCGGCCCCTTTTCTGGGAGTATCGTTTCGGGAGTTGGGGTGAGGATATTCATCGCAGTCCTCGCCTGGCCATGCGCGACGGCGACTGGAAGCTGCTGATGAACCCGGACCGGTCGCGTGTTGAGCTCTACAACCTTGCCGCCGACCGGAATGAAACGGCCAATGTGTCCGCCTATGAGGGTGAGCGTGTTGCCGAGATGAGCCGTGTACTGATGCACTGGTTCGAGACCGAGGTGCCTGATGGGGCCCGTGCCCCGGCCCGGGCCGGACAGAGCACATGGATCTGGCCGGGTAGTGCTCCAGCCGCCGCCCCTCCAACTGAGCGCCGTATCAGAAATGCAGCCCCCTTGATCCAGGCCCCGGGGCAATAGTGCAGACAGGCTGACTGGCAACGGGCCCGGTTTGATCTTCAGCGGGCCCTCTTAGAAACTCACCCACGATCAGGATTGATGTCATGCTTCTCTATCTTATCGCCGGACTGACCCTTGGCGACCTTGCCGCCCCCGCTGCGACCCAGACCCGTCCGGCTCCCGATGTAGCGCGCAGTATGACGCGAATGGATACAAGCAGGGACGGGAGGATCAGTCGCGCCGAGTGGGAAGCTGCGGGCAGAAACGCACGCGGATTTACGCGTGCCGATGCCAATCGTGACGGCTATGTAGACCGTGAAGAGTATGCCGCCTTTGTTGCCAGCCTGGCTGCGGAGCGACAGGCAAGGACAGGGAACTGATCCCAGGATGAGTGAGCGCCCGCCCCGGCCCGGCATGTTGTGGATCGAAGGCGGTCTGTTCCAGATGGGGTCCGAC
>JBFZCB010000005.1:0-6527 GCA_041308165.1 Caulobacterales bacterium | reverse complement strand
ATTGACGAGATCATGAGGGCCGAGCCGGCGATTGCTGCCCCAGGCTTGCCTGCCGTCCTGCCTGTGCCCGTGCGCGGGGAGGTTTCCATGTCTGCAGTCGATTTCGCCTATCCCGGCCGACCGGATCTCCCGGCTTTGAGGGGCTTTTCGCTGACCGTCCGGCCAGGGGAGACAGTGGCGCTGGTTGGACCTTCAGGAGCAGGTAAATCGACGGTTTTTCGCCTGCTCTTACGGTTCTATGACCCCCAGGCCGGACTGGTATCGGTTGATGGTGTTGATGTCAGGCTTGCCGAGCCGGCTGAGGTCAGAAGCCGGTTTGCCTGGGTCTCGCAGGAAGCCCCGCTGTTTTCAGGCTCTGCGCTTGAGAACATCCGCTTTGGGCGCCAGGAGGCCTCAATGGAGCAGGTTCGTGCGGCGGCCGAGGAAGCTCAGGCTATTGGGTTCATAGAGGATTTGCCGGAAGGTTTCGATACACCCCTGGGCGAGCGTGGAAAGAGTCTTTCAGGTGGGCAGCGCCAGAGGCTGGCTATTGCAAGAGCCCTTGTCAGGGAGGCGCCGATCCTTCTGCTCGATGAGGCGACCAGTGCGCTCGATGCAGAGAATGAGCGACTGGTCCAGGTGGCCCTGGATCGGGCCATGGAGAGCCGGACCACACTGGTCATTGCGCACCGGCTGGCCACCGTGCTGCGTGCAGATCGCATTGTCGTCATGGATGATGGGCAGGTTGTCGAAGAAGGCGATCACGCCAGCCTTATGGCTAGGGGCGGGCTCTACGCCCGGCTGGCCGAGCTGCAGTTCAGGGCGGACTAGGTCTTGGCCTCGAGCCTCAGCTAACCCGCTCCTTGGAAGGCGGGCCTGGCCCAGGTTAAGCCCGCTTCGGCCATAGGGCCTTGTTTCGCCGCCGCGACGCTGTCTAGCGGGCTGCATCTGTGCTTGACTGGCGACAGGTTGCTGAGCGCCGATTGCGTCCGTCAGGGGAGGGGAGCGTTGAATCCTGTATGGGAACAGATCGGTCAGAGTGGTCCGCTCGGCTTGGCAATGGCCCTATGCCTGGGACTGGGGCTGGCGGCCGCCACCGGCCTGCGGGCCTTTTTACCGCTCCTTGTCGTGGCCTGTTTCTCGCGTTTTCAGCTCTTTGGGGTCGACTTTGCTCCAGGATTTGCCTGGCTGGAAACAGACCTCGCCCTGATGGCGCTGTTTGCTGCGGTCGTGGCAGAGGTGGTTATGGACAAGGTGCCAGCGCTGGATAGCGCTGTGGATGTCGCGATGACGGCCGTTCGGCCGGTTCTTGCTGCGGTCCTGGTGCTGGCTTCATTCAGTCAGGCAGACCCTGCTCTTGCCCCTCTTCTGGCCATGATTGCCGCGCCGGTCGCCTTTCTGGGTCATGGTACCAAGGCCGTTGCACGCCCGTTTGTTACCGCTTCGACCGGGGGAATGGGCAATCCGGTTGCAAGCGTCATGGAGGACGGCTGGGCCCTGTTGCTAACGGGTCTAGCCCTCCTGCTACCCTTGCTTGTTCCTCTAGCCATCGGCCTTTCGCTTCTCGTCCTTTGGCGTGTCGTCGGGGTTCTGCGCAAACGATACGGGGCCCTCAGCCGCAAAGCCGGGTCCCTGCACGGTATCTTTAACCGGCTGGCCGAAGCCCGAAGGCGGGCCGGGCGTAACGCGCAGGAAGGGCAAACCCCGGACGGTTGAAAAAGTGGTGAGCGCCACATCCCTGGCGGCGAGGGCGGTTGCATTGCTGTCGGAGGGGGCGTCAAAGGTTATCAAGCCTGTTAAGGATTTGGTAACCAATGCGCCGCGCCCTGCATATCGGACTTTTCATCGGGACCCTGATCGGGATGGCTGCGTGCGGGACCATCGAGCAGGGCCAGTCTTGGTCCAGTGCCAACTCCACATCCAATGCCAGTCACATCGTCCAGGCTGGCCAGAGCGCGACTTGAGATCGGCCCGAGTCCAAGCCCGCAAGGAAATCATGGCGGAATCGAGTGCCTTCTGCTAAGCCTAGCGGTGCGGGTGCCACATGTTGCTCCGCGCCAGTCCCATCACCCCCCTAGATGCTGCTCATTGCTATTGTCGTTGTTCTGCTCCTCGTAGTGCTCAACGGCCTGTTCGCCATGACCGAACTCGCGGTTGTGTCCTCTCGAAAGTCGAAGTTACAAAGTCGGGCAGAACGAGGCGATCGCGGAGCCCGTGCCGCGCTCAAGCTTGCCGAAGAACCGACCCATTTCCTGTCGGCAGTTCAAGTCGGCATCACGCTTATTGGCATTCTGGCGGGTGCCTTCGGTCAGGCTACGATTGCCGGCGAGCTGAACCTCATCCTTGAGGAGGCCTTCCCGCCGTTTGCGCCTTACAGTGAAATCTTCTCCACCGCCCTGGTGGTTGTTCTGATCACCTATGTGTCACTGATCGTGGGCGAGCTTGTCCCCAAGAGGATTGCCCTGATCTTCCCTGAGGCCGTTGCGGCCAAGATGGCGGGGCCGATTTCGACGGTGGCGATCATTCTGAAGCCCTTTGTGATCCTGCTCACGGCCTCGACGTCCGGTATCCTCAAAGTGCTTGGCGTCAAGGACCGGGACGGCTCAGATGTGACCCAGGAAGAGGTTGAGACCATGATTGCCGAAGGGACTTCGGCGGGTCTGATCGAACCTGAGGAGCAGACGATGATCGAAGAGATCTTGCGTCTCGGTGATCGCCCCATACGCGTGGCGATGACGCCGCGTCATGAGGTATTCTGGGTCGCTCTCGATGATACAGAAGCTGTCCTCAGAGATGAGGTTCGCACCTGTCCCTATTCACGGATCGTGGTGGCTCGGCAGAATGACGTCGATAATCCGCTGGGCGTGGTCCACAAGAAAGACCTGCTGGACAGCCTTTTAGATAATGGCGAGTTCAACATCGAAAAGCATGTGCAGACGCCAGCCTTCATCCCCCAATCCACGTCCGTGCTTAAGGCGCTTGAGATTCTCAAGGCCTCAAAGGTGCACATGGCCTTCCTCGTGGACGAGTTCGGGGCTTTCGAAGGGGTCGTGACAGCCACAGACCTTCTTGAGATGATCGCAGGCGACTTCGATGAGGGCCATGATGAGGCTGAAGCCTATATCCGTCAGAGGGAAGACGGCAGCTGGCTTGTGGATGGCCAGACCGACCTGGAAGAGTTGTCAGACGCCCTGGGTGAAGATTTTGGGGAGGCCGAGGGCTTCCACACAGTCGCCGGTCTTGTGTTGCATCACCTTTCGCGCGTTCCCAATGAGGGTGAGCTGCTCCAGCTAGGGCGGTTTGAAGTGGAGGTTGTCGACATGGATGACCGACGTATCGACAAGCTTATCTTCAAACAGGTCGTCAAGGCCGAAGATGAGCGCGATGCCATCGCTGCCCAGTATGATGGCTAGCACAGGGCCCTAGAGCGCTTAGGACCCATGTTCGCCATAGCTGACCGCATGGAACAGACACCCTTTGGGCGTCCCTTTTGTCAGCGCGCGTCCTCAAGTCTATGGGGGCAACTTGATCTGTGTGCCCGTTTGATGAGCTGTCCTGACAGTCCTGACAGGCGTTTTGATATCCCTTGACGGGCGAGCGCCTGAAACCGGTTATTCGGGTGAGGCTGGGGAGCTTGACGCGATACCGCTGACGGCCTGGCCCCAGTACTCGCCTGTGGGGGGGGGGCGGATACACTCCCCCGCATTCCAGGGCCAAAGACCTGTGAATCCAGAGCCGATGCCGAGGTACCGATCAGTCAAGTAGCTACGGTGGGACCGGCCTGCGCGCTTCGGCAGGCCAGCCCTATTGTTGCGAACTACTCAACCAGACGGATGGCGTTGATCGAGGCCGCAATGTCAGCAAACGCCTGTTCGAGGCTTTGACTGTCAGTTGCATCGAAATAGTGGTTTGCACTGCTCGCACAGTTTTGCAGCATGGTCCTTGCTGTTGCCTGATTGACCGACAGAGCCACAGTGTAGATCTCGATGCCCTGAGATTTGGCATAGACGCAGATGTCGCTTGTATCCTTGTTAGTCGCCGTCTTTTGAGCATTTGCGGTTGCGGCATTGTTCGACAGGGTCAGGTGACGTCCATCGCCCGGGTTAAAGCGAAGCGTGTTTTCGCCATCGGTCATCAGAACGAGGATCTTGCGCGGTGCCCGGTTACCCTCGCTATAGGGCTGACCCTCGGTAAAGGGCTGGGTCGGTGACAGCACATTTACGCCCCAAATGAGCCCTGAGGGGATATGGGTCTCAGGCCTATAGCCACCGACGTTGATGATGAGGCCATTGATCGAGTTCAGAACGGTCTGCTTTTGGTCCGTCAGCGTCAGGATCGGGTTGAGACAGTTCTGGCTGGTGCCCAGGAAACCCCTGTATGCAACATCGGGTCGGCTGTCGTTCAGGCGGAGCGTTCCCGTATGCCGGGAGTAGACGCAGCCATACCAGCGATAATGCGTGGTGACCGGATTGCCTCCACCTGTGCATTGTTCCCGCGTACGGGGAGGCGAAACCGGCGTGGTGACGCAGGTCGGAGGCGTAGTCCAGCAGGAGTAGGTTTCCGGTATACCGTCGCGAAGGCGAGTGCAGGTACCCCGAACACCACCTGTGCAGGTCGTTTGGGTAACAGGGACCTGTGTGCAGACCCGGGCTGGTGGGGTCCAGGTTGTCGAATAGTCTGACGGGACACTGACCCAGGATGCAGAACGGTTCCCGGTCCCGACGTTGACGTATTCGGCATAGGGTACGATTCCGATCCTGACGTTTTCAACATCCTCTGTCATGAGGGCTTCGGTCAGGATGCGAGCCGAGGATTTAAGGGCGTTGATGCGTGAAACGCCGCCGGCCGATGCAGACATCGACCATGTGTTGTCGAGAACCATGACCAGCTCTACGCCGTCAGCTCCGCCGCGCTCGGCTACGGATTCGACGTTGATCGGCATGTTTCCCATACCAAAGAGGCCGCCGAAATAGGTCTGGATGGATCCACTCAGCGATACCTTGACCTGGGTTGTGCTCAGCTGGGTGACTGCAATGGTATATCCGGGCAAGACATCCTTGAGGCCCGAATCGCTATTGGCCTCCAGGTAGGTGTTCACCACCGCCTTCAAGTCGTTGACCTCTCGCGCGCCGGATGAGGCGGCTGCGAGGATTGCAGCATCCACGGCATTCTGGGCCGCGTTTCTGGCACCCTGGTGCCGTGACAGATCAACCCCGAAGCCCAGGAGCAGGCCAACGACGGGCAGGGCCAGTGCGAAGATCATGGCAACATTGCCGCGCGTACTTGCGGCAAAACGGGCGAGAGTCCCGCCTCCCTTGGCTTTGTGGTTCATCGTCCTGCTCCGCCAACGTCATTGGTCCAACCAAACCCCGACCTGGGAGCGTGTTGCAAACCTTTGGATCACAACAGTATGCGGCTTAGGGGTTAAGAGGTTCTGATCGAAGTGGATAGAGATAGGCATGACAGCTGGCCGCTCGGCCTTGCTTACGGGCGAGGGGCTTGCTAAAGCCCCCGCTCTGGCGAAGCCGACGCGCCTGAGGGCCTGCCCTCCGGCGCGTTATAGTTTTGTCCGGAACCTAGGAGTTTAGCTCAGCTGGTAGAGCACCGGTCTCCAAAACCGGGGGTCGTGGGTTCGAATCCCCCAACTCCTGCCACTTTCCCCTGTCGCTGCCGGATGGGAATCCCCGTTCGGTGGTGACAGGTCAAATCGTTTGAAGAGCACCTGATGGCCAAGGCCAAGACTCCGGGCAGACGGCCCCCCTCCGCCACAAAGGCTGCGGCTGCGTCCAAATCCGTGGCGAGTCCTGCGGGGCCGACGGTCACGATTGACCCGCCAGCTCCCAAGAAGAAGACCTCTGTTCTGCAGTTCTTCGGTCAGGTGCGCGCCGAGGGCAGGAAGATCGTCTGGCCAAGTCGCAAGGAGACCTGGATTACGACCGTGATGGTCCTCATCATGGTGGCGATCGCAACATTATTCTTCTGGATCGTTGACTTCATACTTGCCTGGGTGTCCGGGCAGGTATTGAGCATCGGCTAAGCCAAGGACTTCGTGCCCCAATGAACGACGCAGTGGCCGACAAGCCTGCCTCCAATCCCCGCCACAAGTGGTATATTGTCCACGCCTATTCGAACTTCGAAAAAAAGGTGGCGCAGCATATCCGTGATCAGGCCAAGCAGCGGGGTCTCGAAGGATGCTTTTCTGAAATCCTCGTGCCCACAGAAGATGTGGTCGAGATCCGTCGTGGCCGCAAAGTCAACTCGGAGCGCAAGTTCTTCCCCGGCTACGTACTGGTAAAGATGGACCTGACCGACGATGCCTACCATCTCGTAAAGGACACTCCGAAGGTAACCGGCTTCCTCGGTGCGGCGGGCGGAACCAAGCCTCTGCCGGTTTCTGAACGCGAGGTGCAGAATATCATTGGAGCCGTCGAGGAGGGTGTCGAGCGTCCCAAGCCCACGATCCGCTTCGATATCGGAGAGACCGTCAAGGTCATCGACGGACCGTTCGCCAGCTTCGACGGGCAGGTTGAGAGTGTTGACGAAGACAA
>JBFZCB010000004.1:0-29761 GCA_041308165.1 Caulobacterales bacterium | reverse complement strand
CGGTCCCGCAAGGGGCCGCCTCTTTTCGTTTTCAAGCCCATTGGTTGAAGAGGGCCGGGCCGGTGTCTATCTGGTTCAGCCATACCTGATCGCGTGCAATCCGAGGCCCTTTGTCATGACGGACGTCATCCCCGCAGAATGGGCCCTCCACAGGGCGATGTGGATTGGCTGGCCCAGCCACGCCGATCTCTGGGAAGACAATCTCGAACCGGCCCAGGCCGAGGTCGAGGCCCTCGTCCTGGCCTTGGCCGGCCCCGGCCGTGAACAAGTCAAGCTCATGGTCGGCCACCCTTCGGCTCTTGATGACGCCCGTAACCGATTTGCCGGAATCAAAGGCGTCACCCTCATCGACGGCCGGTTCGGAGACATATGGCTGAGAGATACGGGGCCGATCTTCAAAGCCGCCTCAGCCAGAGCGGCGGCCTTTGGCTTCAATGGCTGGGGCGGCAAGTATGAGCTTGAGTTCGACGATACGGTCGCAGAACAGATGGCCACACAGTCAGGCACGGTCCTGACCCGCCACGATTTCATCCTGGAGGGCGGGGCCCTTGACCACGACGGCGAGGGGACCATTCTCACAACCCGACAGTGTCTCCTCAATCCCAATCGCAATCCGGACTGGACCGAGGCCCGGGCCGAAGCCGCCCTGGCTGAATCCCTTGGCGCCCGCCGTATCGTCTGGCTCGGAGATGGACTGCTGAATGACCATACCGACGGTCACGTCGATAACCTAGCCCGTTTTGTAGCCCCTGGAGTTGTCGCCGTGCCCATCGCCTATGGACGAAGGGATCCTAACGCCGATGCCTTCGATGCGGCGGCCGCAGCCCTTGCTGCGGCTGGCCTGAGTCCGCTGCGCCTGCCGTCGCCGGGGCTCGTCCTCGATGAGGATGAACGCCCCATTCCGGCCAGCCATATGAACTTCCTGATTGCCAACGGTGCCGTGATCGTCCCGACCTATGGCGATGCCACCGCAGCCCGACTGGCCTGTGAAGGCCTGGCAACCGTCTTCAAGGATCGACAGATCATCCCCCTGCCCTCCCTGGCCATACTGTCCGGTGGAGGCTCCTTTCACTGCATTTCCCAGCAGGAGCCGGCATGATCTGCAATACTGAGCCTCAAGCCGGCCCGGCCAAGGCTTTGGATCGTCACACATCCGGGGCAGGCCTTAGGTCCATCGCCCAGAACATTCGTTTGGAACTCTGACCGAAATGACGCCATCTTCCTCCAGGTCTGCCGTCGGCTTGCCGCGCACGGTCACGGTCGCAGCCATCCAGACGTCCTACGGCCCGGACATGCAGGCCAATATCCAGAAAACCATGGCCCTGATCCGCGAGGCGGCCTCCCAGGGCGCCCAGGTGATCCTCCCAAGCGAGCTGTTCCAGGGACCCTACTTCTGCGTGTCCCAAGAAGAACACTGGTTCGGGACAGCCTACCCCTGGTCAGAGCACCCATGCGTAACCGCTCTCCAGCCGCTGGCCGCCGAGCTTGGCGTGGTGATCCCGGTCTCGATCTTCGAGCGTGAAGGCCCGCACTATTTCAACTCCCTGGTCATGATCGATGCCGATGGTCAGGCCCTCGGCGTCTATCGCAAGAGCCACATCCCCGATGGTCCGGGCTATCAGGAGAAATACTATTTCCGGCCCGGCGATACCGGCTTTCGGGTCTGGTCGACCCGGTTCGGACGAATAGGCGTCGGGATCTGCTGGGACCAGTGGTATCCGGAGACGGCCAGGGCCATGATGCTGCAGGGTGCAGAGATACTCATGTATCCGACCGCCATTGGCTCTGAGCCCCATGACGATACCCTCGATACTGCCCAGCCCTGGAGACGGGCCATGCAGGGCCATGCTGTCTCCAATGTAGTGCCGGTCATCGGTGCCAACCGGATCGGTCATGAACAGGTGACCCCGGCCGGACAGACCTTCTACGGCCATTCCTTTATTGCAGATCACCGTGGCGATCTGGTCGAGAGCCTGGATCGTCAGGAAGGCGTCATCGTCCACACGTTCGATCTTGATTTCCTTGACCGCCACCGCGCGGCCTGGGGTTTCTTCCGCGACCGCAGACCCGAACTCTACAAGGCCCTGTCGTCTCCTCGCCCGACAACCCAGGACTGAACCCAGGGCTGCGTACGGTTTCTGGCCACGACGTTGCGTTCAGCCTGGTCGCCATCGTCCGCACTCGAGCCGAAAGGAAAGCCCTGATCGTCATTGCAGTAACGGCGCCCGCCATTGCGCGACCCGATCACGACGGTTCGGGCCCTGAATGCGTTGACGCCTGAAAAGACATTGTCCGTGATCTGGTTGTCAGAAGGGGTCTGGTGACGGATCACCCCGTCCTCGCCGCAGTTTCGGTATAGGAAGATTCCGCCTCGCCCCCGCAGGTTGAAGCGGTTTCCACTGATCCTGTTGAAGGCTGACCCATCCACCGCAACCAGCTCTCGGCCCGTTGCCAGGTCAAAGACATTGTTCTGGATCAGATTGCTGCGGCTCTCGGCATCCAGATAGAGAGCGACCGAGACCGAGCGCCCGGTCAGTCGCGAGCCCTGAAGGGTCAGTGCAGTGACACCGGGTCCAACATAGACAGGAATGGACCCTGTAGCCCGGATATCAAGCCGGCTCAGCTCGACCCGGGTCGGTGCGGCACGCTGCGCGGCCAGGGTATGGCCCTGGGTCTGTGAAGAGGGTCTCAGGTCCGACATGGAGCCCCCTGCCCCCATACCCCAGATCCGGACCGATCCGTGGATCGTGCAGTTGCGCACATGGATATCCGTCGGTCGACTGAACCCCAGGCCTTGCGCCCTCGACCAGATGGCGATCGTGGGCTGGCGGGTTGTTACGGGATTGCCCGCTCGACCGATAGCGCCCCCACCGCAATCAAGACCGGCCCCTGAAGCTTCGCTCCCCTGGATCAGGATCGGTCGGGTTACTGCGGCACCGTTCAGGGCTGCCCTGCAGACAAGGCGATAGGGGGTTGTCTCTGAGGCTGTCAGAGCCGCCATTTCGGCCGCGCGGCAAGGTCTGGCCCCCGCCAATGGGGTGGCCTGAGCCGACCAGACCCCGAGAGCCAGGGTCGCAAGGGCTGCAATCACGGCCGGGTTCCAGGGACATCAGGAAGGGGTCGAGACAAGGTGGCCCCTTCTGCCGCACAACCTGAGTTGGTCAGGCCTGTGGCCCGGACCTGAGCCAGCTCGAGCCGGGCCACCGCAAGATCCGCCGTAAAGGCCGGATCGGCCAGGATGTCCCTGGCCACGGCCAGGCCAAGACCAGCTCCGACCGCCACATCGGCATCGTAATGCAAGCCACAGACCGCCCGGCTGATGCCGATCTGGCGGCCGATCTCGCGCGCAGAGGCCGCATGGGCGGGATCCAGGACCGCCATGACCTCTCCGAATGCCGCACCCACTGCAGCCCCCCCCGAGGGATAGGAGGCACTGGCCCGGTTCTGGCTCGTCGTCCTGCGACAGGCCGCCCGCTCAGGGTCGACGGCAACGGGTCGGGGGCGATGGGCCCGGGCCTTGACCCGCTCGGCCACGGCATTGGCATCATGAAGAACCTTGCCGAGTATGATGGTCAGACGAGGCGTCGGGGTAGACTGGAACCTGACGCCAAGGGCGCAGTCAAAATGCTGTCGCGCGAACCCTGGACGCAGCTCCCCATGCGCATTGGCCAGGAGCCAGCGATCCCCGCCTTCGATCAAGCGGTAGCGGTCAGAAGCGGCCCGATCCTGGGCCTCCTCTGGCGAGCCCGGCATTGAAGGCCCTGGAACCGCTGCTGCCAGGGTCTGGAGACGTTGCGCCTCAAGGTAACCCTGCTGCGGCAAGGACAGAGGCCCCGTGACGGGCGCTCCGAACGGTGTGGTCGAACATCCAGCGAGCATGGCGCCTGAAAGCCCAAGACCCACCAGAAGGGCCATTGGCGATCTCGCCCCGGTCATGGTCCAACCGTCCAGGTCAGCTGCGCCGAGGTCTGACCGTCCTCCAGGGGATGGGCCACTATGGTCAGACTCGCCCCGCCAGGCCCCTTGGTGGCACTATAGGCGCGGGTTTCTGCGTTATTCATGGCCATGACCTGGGTCATGCCGGCAGCCTCGGCACCCCGCCTGTAAAAGCCGACAATATCATCGGGAGATGCCTCTGAGGTGAAGACAATGCCTCCACCAACCTCGCCCGGACCCGAGGTGAGCAGGGGCGTTGGCTCGACCCTGGCCCCGGGATAGATAACGGCAAAGGCCGGGGCCCCCTCGATGGCGGTCCCGCCTCCGGCAGTGAGAGCCGGTGAAGCTCCGCCCGGGCGCTCAATCGAGGCCTCCAGGCCCCCATCTGCAAAGCCACCCTCGACACCTCCGTCTGAGGGGGCGCGATCCGCATCCGATGCCGCAATGGAGGCCTCTGGCGTCATGTCATCGCCCGTAACCGCAGTGCGATCACAGGCCGCCAGACCCGCTGTACCCGCCATGAGGGCGATTACCGCCAGCCGTCTCTTCATTCGCAACACCGTTTCAGATCAACCTTAACGTCGCTGCACCGTGGCGCATCGATGCGGCGGGGACAAGGCGGCACCGCGCCGCGCAGGCGATGAACTGCGCGATAGCGGAGCGACCCTCCCGCCCGAATCTGACAGTCATCATGTGACGGTCTTGTTGACCATGGGCTTCCATGGCCGCCGCACTCACCCAAATCGGGCTCTCGCCGCACCTTCGCGGGCACTCGGGACACGGTTGTGGGTCGCAAGGCCGCCTTCAAAACAGCCTCAGCCCAAAAAGAAGGGGAGGCCGGCATGGCCTCCCCTTTCCGATTGGCTGGGCTGTCGTGCTCCTAGGCCAGGGACAGGCCAGGACCAGACCGTTCTGAGCGCGGGCCTATTTGCCGAACAGCTTGGCCCAGCGGCGCTTCTCGCGGGTCTTCCAGGCCCCGCGGTGCCAGGCGTCCGAACCGATCAGGGGCACGACCGTGGTCGCTTCGGCAAAGACCATCTGCTCATGGGTGGTCTGTACCTTGCCCCAGGATGCGGCCTCCTTGAGCGTGGAGGACGAACAGGCACCATCACGAACATCAGCAACCGTGATCTGGACGGCATAGCGGTGCATCTCTGCCTCGATACCCAGGATCTCCGCACAAACGACTGTATCCTGGGCAAAGTTCTTGGGCACGCCACCACCCACCATGAACAGGCCGGTGACACCGGCTGCAATCTTGATGTCGGTCAGTTCACGGAAGTCGGCAACGGCGTCGATCATCAGATAGGGCTTGCCCTCGGCCATCCGCTCCTTCTGGTGTTTGACCAGGCCAAAGCCTGCCGATGAATCGACAAAGGCCGGACAGAAGATCGGCACGCCCTCCTCATAGGCCGTCTGGATCAGAGATCCCGGCTTCTTGGCGTTGCCCTCGGAGAGCCATTTACCCATCTCCCAGATGAACTCGCGCGAGGAATAGCCGCGGGGCTCCAGCTGATTACAGATCTCCAATATGGTGTGATCGCAGGCCTGGAGTTCCTCCTCGTCGATATAGGTGTCGTAGATCCGGTCGATGTAGTTGTCGCGCAGGACATTGTCGTCCACCTCTCCGGCGGCCTGGTAATGTTTGAAGCCCAGCGCCTCGAAGAAATCCATGTCCACAATCGAGGCACCGGTGGCCACCACGGCATCGATCATCCCGAACTTCACCATGTCGCGGTAGACATGCATGCAGCCGCCGGCCGAGGTCGACCCGGCCAGAATAAGCCAGGGCGAGCAGTCCTTGTCTTCCAGGGCCATGTTGAAGATGTCGGCTGCACGCGCCGTATCGCGCGAGCTGAAGCTCATCTTGCGCATGGAATCGATGATGGGGCGGGCATCGAACGACGTGATGTCGATATGCTCCACAGTGTTCTGGAGCAGTTGGGCCTTCTGGTTGGTCTGAACGGGAGCGTTCATAGCAAGGGTTTCCCTTTGGTTTGAGCGCCCGTCGTCAAGATTTACAGCGGCCCGGACGGAGCGACGGGCCGCTGAAGGATGCAGGATCGAAAAAGCGCCTAGCGACGAGCCTTTTTACGCTGGCCAGCCTTACCCTTTGGACGTGACAGCCGCACGACCTTGCGAGCCTGTTCCTCGGCCGTGGTGCGCACGGTCGGAATGGAACGGGGAGCAAGTCCATAAAGTGAGGCCATGGGAGCGTCTTCGACCCGGGCGAGTTCATGCTCGCCATAGCCGTTGAAACCCGTAGTCATGGCAACACCGTAAGCCCCCAGCATACCAATCTCGATGAAGTCACCTTCACGGATATCGGCAGGGAGCCAGAAGGGGCCTGGCATGTGGTCGATGGAATCGCAGGTCGGCCCATAGAACTGGAACGGCTTGAGATCGCCCGACACCGGAGCGTCGCGAACAAGCTTGGTCGGGAAGGGCCAGCGTGAGTGGGTCGCATCGAAAAGCGCCCCATAGGATCCGTCATTGAGGTAGAGGGCATCACCCTTCCTCAGATCCACACGGCAGAGCACCGACGAGGCCTCGGCCACCAGGGCCCGGCCCGGCTCGCACCACAGTTCCGTGGTTTCCGAAACCGGCATCTCGCTGAATCCGCGATGGATAGCGTCTGCATACTCGCTCATGTCGGGCGGAACCATGCCGGGATAGACAGAGGGGAAACCGCCCCCGATGTCGACGATATCCACGATCACGCCAGCCCGGCTGATGGCCCGGCCGACCTGCGACATAGCCGCCTGGTAGGCCGTTGGGCGCATGCATTGGCTCCCCACATGGAAGGAGACCCCCATCAGACCGTCCTTGACCGCGCGACGCGTGGCCAGGAGCAGGGCCGGAGCCTGGTCGACAGACACACCGAACTTGCCAGACAATGTATAGGCAGCCCCATCGGCCGAAACCGCCATCCGGACAACCAGGTTGAGGTCGTTGGCCCCACCCGTGGCATCAAGGATCTTGTTCAGCTCATCGACGCAGTCGAGCGAGAAGGTCCGCACGCCATGATCAAAATAGGCACGGGTTATGGCCGTACGGCTCTTGACCGGATGCATGAAGGCCAGACGCGCGTCGGCGCTGACCGAGCGTACAAGCTCGATCTCGGCCAGGGAGGCCACGTCAAAACCGGTAACGCCTGCCTCTATGAGGGTCTCAATGACCCAGGACGAAGGGTTTGCCTTCACCGCATAGAAGACGTCAGCTTTCAGATTATCCTGGAACCAGCGCGCCGCTACGGAGACCGCCGCCGGACGCACAAGTGCGACAGGACGTTCGGGGGACCGCTCGCGGACCAGGTCCAGGGGAAGATGATACGTGCGCAATTCACGTAAACCCCTGTTATTGTTAAACCCAGCCGGCGTTAGCAGCGCAACATATAGACCTACGGGGTCCGCCGGAAGCCGCGATGTAGGGTCACCGGTCTGTCATGTAAAGCGGTTTTTTTACGGCAGGCCAACGGCTTGACCCAATTTTGTCGGCGTTCGGGTCACAGGCCCGGGCCCAAAATGCGCGCACTGGACGAAAACAGTGCGTCCGTGCCATTAAGACTTGCCCTGTGCGCGCCTTTCGCGTCATGCGGCACCTCCGCCATCAGTCGCCATTCAGCGAGCCCATGAGTTCATCCTCCTCTGCCGTCGCTAGTGTCCGCGACGTGTCGAAGACCTTCGGCGCCCGCAAGGCGCTGAACGGCGTCTCGGTCGAAATCGCCTCGGGCGAAATGGTGGCCCTGATCGGGCCATCCGGCTCGGGCAAGTCGACCCTTCTGCGCTCCATCACGGGGCTGCAGACCATTGATTCCGGCAAGGGCACCATTCAGGTCTTTGGCCAGACTGTGCAGAAGAACGGCCGGCTGACCGGCGAGGTTCGGGCCGCGCGCGGCGATCTCGGCATGATCTTCCAGCAGTTCAACCTGGTTGGACGCCTGTCGCTGTTTTCCAATGTCATGATCGGTGCCCTCGGGCGTCTGCCTGCCTGGCGTGGCCTTCTTGGCCTCTGGCCGCTTGTGGACAAGGAAAGGGCCATGGCGGCCCTTCACCGCGTCGGGGTGTCCGACTATGCAGCCCAGCGCGCCAATACCCTGTCTGGCGGGCAGCAGCAGCGAGGGGCCATTGCGCGCGCCCTGGTTCAGGGGGCTCGCGCCATCATAGCCGATGAGCCTGTCGCCTCGCTGGACCCGGTTTCGGCACGCAAGGTCATGGAGCTCCTGGTCGAGCTCAACAAGCGTGACGGTCTTGGTGTCATTGTGACCCTTCACCAGGTCGACTACGCCATTCGCTACTGTGGCCGGGTCATCGCCCTCAAGGCGGGGCAGGTCGTCTATGACGGGCCCGCGTCCGGTCTCGACACCAAACAGCTGATCGATATCTACGGTCCCGAGTTCGAGGACGCGTTCTGGGAGACCAAGGCATGACCTTCCCCCATTATACCCGCAGGCTGGCCCTCATTGCGGCCATGGCCCTCGGCGTTGCCGCCTGTGGCGGCGGCGAGGACAGGGCTGGCGGCACACCGCAGGAAATCACCTTCTCCATCCTCTCGGCAGAAGGTCAGAACTCCTCGGGCCCCATGTGGGAACCCCTGCTTGCAGACATGTCCAAGAGCATTGGCGTGCCGGTGAAGACCCATTTTGGATCAAACTATACGGTTCTGGTCGAGGCCATGCGCGGCAACCAGACCCAGGTAGCCTGGTTCTCGGCCAAGCCGGCGCTTGAGGCCATTGACCGCGCCGAGGGCGAGGTCATAGCCCGCACCGTCGACCTGGAAGGGCTCGACAGCTACCGGGCGACCCTGATCGTCCGCGCCGATTCCGGAATCACGCTGGACCAGGTCATGGCCTGTGGGCAGAAGTTTGATTTCGGTATCGGGGATGCCCAGTCCACATCCGGCACGCTTGCGCCACTCGCCTTCCTGTTCAACCCCCGCAACATCGACCCTGCCCAGTGTTTCCGGACTGTGCGTTCGGCCAACCACCAGGCCAATGCCCTGGGGGTCGGAACGGGCCTTTTGGATGTGGCGACGTCCAATAGCGTCAACACCATCTTCCTGACCCGCCAGAACCCCCAGATGGCTGCACAGCTGAAGGATATCTGGGAATCCCCCCCCATCCCCGAAAGCGGGATCGTGGTGCGTGGCGACCTGGATCCGGTAATCAAGGAAAAGATCCGCAGCTTCTTTCTGACCTACGGCCAGGGTGAGGGTGCAGAAGCCGATCGCCAGCGCCAGGTCCTGGCGGGGCTGAACTACTCCCAGTTCCGTGCCGCTGACGACAGCTACCTCAACCCTGTGCGTGAAATGGTGGCTGACCAGAAGCTGATGGTTGCGCGCAAGGCAGGCAATGCGCAGGATATCGCTGCGGCCGAACGCGAACTCCAGCGCCTGCGCACTCTGCGTGAGGCCCAGCCTTGAGCCCGGTCGACCCAAAACAGGCTGTCGGCGCCTCTGCTATCCCAAGGCCGCCAGCCAAGTCGGCCGGCGCCTGGGCCATGGATGTCCTGATCTGGGGCGGCGTCGCTGTGGTCCTCTTGATCAGCATCGAGGCGGTCGACCTGAAGAACCTATCGTCTCTGTTTTCTAACTCGAGCCGGATCGAGGTTTTTGCGCGCGACCTGCTCCGTCCGGACTTTTCGAACTGGCCGCTCTTTGTGGCCAAGATGTGGGAGACGGTTCAGATCGCCCTCTGGGGTACATTTCTGGCTGTTTTCCTGGGTGTTCCTTTCGGTCTGGCCGCAGCCCGCAATATCGCGCCCTTCTGGCTGGTCACCCCCGTTCGCTGGCTGATGAACCTGCTGCGGTCCATCCCGGACCTGGTGATGGGCCTACTTTTTGTGGTGGCTGTTGGCCTTGGCCCACTGGCCGGTGTGCTGGCGATTGCCCTGAACACAGCCGGCGTCCTGGCCAAGCTGTTTTCTGAGGCCGTAGAATCCATCGACAAGGGCCCGGTCGAGGGCGTTCGGGCCACGGGAGCCTCCTCGCTGCACGAGATTGTGTGGGGTGTCATTCCGCAGGTCGCGCCGCTCTGGACCTCATTTGCTCTTTACCGGTTTGAGTCCAATAGCCGATCCGCCACCGTACTGGGTCTGATCGGGGCTGGCGGTATTGGCCAGGTCCTGTTTGAGCGGATGAACGGGTTCGAGTTCCGTGAGGTATCGGCGATCGTTATCGTCGTGGTGGTTGCGGTGACACTGATCGACACCCTGTCCCAGGTCATGCGCAAACGCCTTCTGTGACAGTGGATCCGGCCTCTCCCGGGAAAACCGTCACAAATCTCTGGTCTAGACCGTCGGGAGTTTATCGCTCCTCAGGGATGTAAAATGCTTCGCACTCAGATCCTGGCGGTTGCTGCCGTTTCGGTCCTGGCCCTTGGCGTTTCCAGCTGCAGCCGCGACGGCGGCGGGCAGCGCGCAGGCGTTTGGTCGGCAGGATCATCGACCGTGTTTCCGTTTGCAACGCGCGTGGCTGAAAACTTCGGGCGCAACAATGAGGGCATGGCCTCACCCCGCGTTGAGGCACTGGGTACAGGCGGGGGGATCAAGGCCTTCTGCCAGGGCGTGGGGCCGGCAACGCCCGACATCGCCAATGCATCACGCCAGATGAAACAGTCGGAGTTTGACGAATGCGTCAAGAACGGCGTGACCGAGATCATCGAGCTGCAGATCGGCTATGACGGGATCGTCGTGGCCACGGCCCGGACAGGTAACAGCTTCAACTTCGAGCTTAGCGATCTCTATATGGGTCTGGCGCGCGAAGTCCCGGATGCCTCGGGTGCCTTCATACTCAACCCGTCACGCAGTTGGCGCGACGTCAATCCCAACCTGCCGGACCAGAGGATCCAGGTCTACGGTCCGCCTCCGACCTCGGGGACACGAGACGCCTTCCTCGAGCTGGGCATGACGCCGGGAGCCGAGCAGGTACCAGCCGCTTCCGCCCTGGCCGAAACCGATGAGGACCGGTTCGAGGCGATTGCCCATACCCTGCGCGAAGACGGCGTCTGGGTCGATTCCGGCGAGAACGACAATGCCATTCTCCAGACCCTGACACGGACCCCCGGCTCGCTTGGCGTCTTCGGATTTTCCTTCCTCGAGCAGAATATGGATGTGGTGAAGGCCGAAAGCATCGATGGTGTCATGCCCTCGATCGACAGTATTGCGGATGGGTCCTATCCTCTGGCCCGCAGCCTCTTCATCTATGTGAAGAAGGCCCATATCGGCGTCATTCCGGGCCTTGAACTCTACATCCAGGAGTTTATGTCCGATTCCTCCGTCGGGCGGGGCGGTTATCTTCAGGACCGCGGCATCATCCCGATGCGGGAGAACGAGATCCGCGACCAGCGCGCCATTGCCACCAATCTCACCATCATGGCACGCCCCGAAAAGTGACGTCTGGCGCTTTTCGCCCTGCCAGGACTGTCAAGCGCTGAACCTGTGATGAAGGATAGGCGGTCGTCCAGCCCGGCGCCGAGCGATTGGATCGGTATCCCCGCCCTGAGAAGGCAGGGTCTGAGGCAATGGCAAAGACCGGGAAGGCAGGCCGATTCGAGCCGATCATGCAGGGGCTAAGGCTACGGCCCATAGATCTCGAAAAGAAGCACCAACCCTGTCGATGCAATCTGTTCCAGGCCTAAGGACAGCCGCTATCAGGCCACAGCCTCCAGCCCCTTGCGCTGGATGATCGACAGCAGCCTGAGCGCAGGGCCGCCCGGCCGCTTTTTTCCCCGCTCCCAATCGAACACGAGATTCTTCGAAACATTGAGATAGCGAGCAAATACCGGCTGAGAGACATGTTCCGCCTCGCGGATGGCCCTGATCTGGTCGGGCTGGAGCGGAACCGCCGGTGTGAGGCAGGCGTCGTCGAACTCACGCAGTGTGCGCTTGTCGATGGCTTGAGCCTCGTGAAGCCCTTCCATCATCTCATGGACAGCGGCTAACGCTTCGCTCTTGTAGGTCCTGGTCATCATCACGGTTCCAGACTGATGCTGGAACCCTAGCCCTGATTTGCCTTGTCCGTTCCGTCGGAACAGGGGTGTTCGCAAGCGTCAGGCTGCGACCTTGCGCCGGACCCGGGCTATACGGCGCAGCCGACGCCAGAAGCGGCCTCGCTGCGGTTCCGGATAGGGCTCGAGATTTTCAACGAACTGTTCGGCCGAGGCGCGCCAGCTGAACTTTTCGGCATAGGCCCGCACCTCTGTACGGTCGCATTCCAGCGCCTTGAGACAGGCGGTCCGGAGATCATCGTCAATGGCACCGGCATTGGATCCCGGGATGATGTCGATGGGGCCGTGGGCGGGGAAGGCCGCAACCGGGGTACCGGCGGCCATGGCCTCCAGGATCACCAGGCCAAAGGTATCGGTCCAGCTAGGAAAGACAAAGACGTCCGCGTCCCGGAAACACCGGGCCAGTTCCTCACCAAACCGCGCCCCCAGGAACTTGGCGTCCGGGTAACGGGCTTCGAGATCGGCTCGCGCAGGACCGTCGCCCACCACGATCTTAGTGCCTGGCAGGTCCGTGGAAAGAAAGGTCTCGATGTTTTTTTCGACCGCAACCCGGCCAACATTCAGGAAGAAGGGCCTTGGCCAGTCCTGGCCCGGATCCTCTGGCGTGCCGAGCTCATGATAGATGCGAGGCAGGTCGGGGTTGAACTGTTCGGTATCCACACCCCTCGACCAGGGTGAAACATTCCTGAACCCGTGCTCGACAAGTTCGTCGCGCAGGGTCGGGGTCGCCACCATCAAACGACCGGAGGGTTTGTGGAACCACTTCATATAGGCGTAGCCGACCTGGACTGGGATCGGAAACCGGGCCGAGACATATTCCGGGAACTTGGTGTGATAGCTGGTGGTGAAGGGCAGTTTCCACTCCACACAGATACGCCTCATGGCAATCCCTATGGGACCTTCCGTGGCGATGTGGACGGCCTCGGGCTCGAAAGCCCTGAGCATTTCACGGATTTCCTCCTCAGCTCCCAGGGCCAGGCGGATCTCCGGATAGGTTGGGCAGGGAATGGTCTTGAACAGGCTGGGCTCGATGACCTCAACCTCGTGACCCATGGCACGGCATTCGGCAATTGTCCGGGTCAGGGTACGGACGACGCCGTTGACCTGGGGTTCCCAGGCGTCTGTAGCCAGTACGATTCTCATATGGGCCGGGTGGCTCCGCCATTATCGAGCCCGTATCCTTAGCCGTTCAGGATGACGATGGCGAGACACTGTCACAAACTGGACGCCGAATGCCTGATCCCACCGATCCTCAAGGATCGCGGGCGGGCCTGGGAGCACGGCCCTTGCGCCTCAGAGGGGCAGAATGGTCGTGGACTTCACTTCTTCGAGAACAGCATAGGTCCGGGTCTCGCGAACGCCGGGCATCTTGACCAGGACATCGCCGAGAAAGGCGCGGTAGGCCTGCATATCGCCGACACGCGCCTTGATCAGATAGTCGAACCCTCCAGCCACCATATGGCACTCCAGCACCTCAGGCTGACGCTGCACGGCCCGGGCAAAGGCTTCAAAGACATCGCCTGTCGTCCGGTCCAGAAGGACCTCAACAAAGATAAGCAGGTCGCGCCCGACCAGGGCAGGATCGATCATGGCGGCATAGCCGGTGATCACGCCGCGCTCGCGAAGCCGCCTTACCCGTTCAAAACAGGCCGCCGCTGAAAGATTGCACCGCCTCGCCAGCTCGGCATTGGATATTCGGCCATCCTCCTGAAGCGCGCGCAGAAGTCGCCGGTCCGTGGCATCAATCTCCAGCATCTTCGGAACAAACCCTTCTTTACCGAACAATCATCGACCTGGAACTACATCATACAAAGCACCTTCGGCCAGAGCCCGATTATACGACGATCCTTGGCTGGATCTGATGGACTGGAACTGCGCATGACGTTCGCAACCTTTGATCCGGCCAGTGTCGGGCACTGGGACAGCCTGGACCGCGGCAAGTTTGCCGATGAACGTGCCTCGGTCGAAGAGAACCTGAGCCGTTCACCTCTGGATCAGAGGCAGCGCACGGACGTGGTCGCCGAGGCCGTGGCCCTGGTCGAGCATGCGCGTCGATCCCAGAAAAAGCAGGGTGTTGTCGAAAGCTTCCTGCAGGAGTTCTCCCTGGGAACCCGCGAGGGCCTCGCCCTCATGTGCCTGGCCGAGGCCCTGCTGCGCACACCCGACGAAGAGACACGCGACCGGCTGATCGCTGAAAAGATCGGCTCTGCCGACTGGGCCTCACACCTGGGCAACTCCGAAAGCCTGTTCGTCAATGCCTCAACCTGGGGCCTGATGCTGACCGGCAAGCTGGTCGAGGCCGATGACGAGGCCAAGACGGATCTGCCGGGCTTTCTCAAGCGGATCGCCGGCCGTCTCGGCGAGCCGGTCATCCGCCAGGCGGTGGCGACCGCTGTCCGTATCATGGGTGAGCAGTTCGTGGTCGGGCGCACCATTGAAGGTGCCCTCAAGCGCTCGGACCGGGAAGGCTGGCTCTGCAGCTTTGACATGCTGGGCGAGGGCGCGCGCACGGCAGCCGATGCCGAACGCTACGAGCACATCTACGGCGCAGCCATCGAGGCCGTGGGGCGCACGGCCAAGGGCCAGGGGCCCGAGGCCGGCCACGGCGTGTCGGTCAAGCTGTCAGCTCTCTGCCCCCGCTATGAGGCGACACAGGAGACGCGGGTCTGGTGCGAGCTCTATCCCCGCATACTCCGCCTGGCCCTGATTGCAGCGCGCCATGACATCAACTTCACCATCGATGCCGAGGAGGCTGACAGGCTGGCCCTGTCCCTCAAGCTGCTGGACCGACTGACCCACGAACCGGAGCTGGGCACATGGTCCGGGCTTGGTCTTGCGGTTCAGGCCTATCAGAAACGCGCCAGCGAGGTCATTGACCGTGTGGCCGACCTGGCCCGGCGCTCCGGTCGCCGCCTGATGGTCAGGCTGGTCAAGGGGGCCTATTGGGATACCGAGATCAAGCGCGCCCAGGTCAGCGGCCGTACCGACTATCCGGTGTTCACCACCAAGGCTGCGACCGATCTCAACTATCTGGTCTGTGCCCGCGCCATGATCGATGCCGCCCCGCATCTCTATTCCCAGTTTGCGACCCACAATGCCCACTCCCTGGCCGCCGTTCACCGGATGGCCCGCGAGGCCCGGGACGGTGCAGGGGTGAAGATCGAGTTCCAGCGCCTGCATGGCATGGGAGAGGCGCTCTATGACGCCGCTCAAGACCAGTTTGGCCCGGTCACCGTAAGGGCCTATGCGCCGGTCGGTGGCCATGAGGAGCTTTTGCCCTATCTCGTTCGCCGGTTGCTGGAGAACGGGGCCAACTCTTCCTTCGTCCACGCCCTGCTTGACGAGCGCGTCCCGGCCTCAGCCGTCGCCGGTGATCCGATCTCGGCTGTGGAAGCCCACCCCGATCGTCACGCCAAGATCCCCACGCCCAAGGACATGTATATGGATCGCCAGAACTCCACGGGTCGCGACTATTCGCAGGCCGCTGACCGCGCCCGCCATGGCGAGGCCCTCGAACGGCTCGATCGCGAACGCCTGACCTCCGGTCCCATCATAGGGGGCGCGCTGAAGACCGGGATCAATGCCCAGGATGTTCTGAGCCCCTTCGATGGTCGTGTCCTTGGCACGGCCTCGGAGGCCAGCGCCGCCGATATCGACACAGCCGCCGACCGAGCTGCAGAGGCGCAGCTGAACTGGGACCGGATCACGGGTCTCCGCCGCGCCCCGGTTCTCCGGGCCATGGCCGACGCTCTGGAAGGCGACATGGACCGCCTGGTTGCGCTTCTGGCCCGTGAGGCCGGCAAGACCCTCAATGACGGTGTTGCCGAGGTTCGCGAGGCGGCCGACTTCCTGCGCTACTATGCGCTCCTGGCCGAACGGCAGTTTGCCGGACCCGAGACCCTCAAGGGCCCGGTCGGCGAGATCAACCAGCTGGTCCAGCATGGTCGCGGCGTCTTTGCCTGCATCAGCCCCTGGAACTTCCCCCTGGCCATCTTCACCGGCCAGATTGCAGCCGCTCTGGCCGCCGGCAACGCTGTCCTGGCCAAGCCGGCAGAACAGACACCCCTGATTGCCGCTGAGGCCGTCCGGCTGTTTTACAAGGCGGGCCTCAACCCCGATCTCCTGGCGCTCCTGCCAGGAGCCGGGGAATCCGTGGGCGCGGCCCTGGTGGCCCATCCCGGAATCGACGGCGTGGCCTTCACCGGTGGCACCTCGACGGCCTCGGCCATCAACCGCAGCCTGGCCGCCCGTCCCGGTGCCATCATCCCCTTCATTGCCGAGACCGGCGGGCTGAACGGCATGTTCGTGGATACGACCGCGCTCAAGGAGCAGGTCATCGACGATGTCATCAACTCGGCCTTCGGCAGCGCCGGCCAGCGGTGTTCGGCCCTGCGGATTCTCTATGTGCCTCATGAGGCCGCGGAGGCCCTGATCGAAGGTCTGAAAGGGGCCCTTGAGGCCCAGGTCGTCGGGGATCCAACCGACCCGTCGACCGACATTGGCCCGGTCATCGACGCCCAGAGCCGGGCCGACCTGGAAACCCATGTGGCCCGTCTGTCGCGTGAGGGACGCATCATCGCCCGCGCGACGGTTGCCGAACAGGCCAAGGGCCATGTCTTTGCCCCGACCATCGCCGAGATCCCGACCCCTGACTTCCTCGAGCGCGAGGTGTTTGGTCCGGTCCTGCACATCTATCGCTATGCACCCAAGGATCTGAAGACAGTCGCGGGCAAGCTGGCTTCGCGCGGCTATGGTCTGACCCTGGGCGTTCACAGCCGAATCGAGGCCTTTGCCGCCGAGGTCATGCAGCGGGTTCCTGCTGGCAACGTCTACATCAACCGTTCGATTACCGGTGCAGTCGTGGGCGTGCAGCCCTTTGGCGGCGAAGGACTGTCGGGCACGGGTCCCAAGGCGGGTGGCCCCAACAGCCTGATCCGGTTCGCTTCTGAAAAGGCGATCTCCAACAATATCTCGGCGCAAGGCGGGGATCCGGCCCTGCTCAATCTCTGAGCAGGGGGCGGACCAAGGTTAGCCCTCGGCCGGAAATACACCGCCCGCTAGGACATGCGCGAAGGCACGCGCCGAGTGATTTCAGGCAGGATTTACGCCCCTCAGATGTTGACCTGCCCTTGAAACATCGGACCAATCAGATCTGGATTTTTCGCGTCATGCCCGCGGGCATCAGAACGACGAGAGACGATGAAGCGGTCGAAATACAGAGAGGCTCTGGTGACAGTGATCCTGGGTCAGGCGGACGAGTGCGCCACGATCTGTGGAGTCTGTCGCAAGGCAGGGATTCGTGTCTCGTAGGCTTCGCAAGCCAGGCGGCAAGCCGATGACCACTCAGAGCTCGAACCGGGCTTTTGTTGTGATGTCCATGAACATGTGATGCTGGACAAAACCCACGCCAAGACCGTTGAAGTTTGGGCGTGTTATTGCAGGCGCTCAGCAATCCACATCTTGATCAGGGCCTGACGGGTGATTCCAGGTTTCTGAGCCTGCCGGTCCAGACCGGCGACCATCCAGGCCGGGAAATGCACGCTCACCCGCTTTGCCTCAACATTGAGGCGGCGCGCCTTTGTCCAATCTACACGGGCGGATATGTCTTCGCCTGCATCGAAACGGTCTTCGAATTCAGTCTCTTTCATAGCGGTCAATCTCCAGCTTGCGAGCCCGACGCACCGAGATGATCCGCACCGCTTGACTTCGGTATGTCTGGGGAAGTGCAAAGGCTCCTCTCGTTTCAAACTAGGCCTGTGTCTACGAAAATGAGAGCGACACGGCCTTGCCGACCTTCACATGGCCAAGGCCGGGACCACCAAGCCAGACGGGAACGGGCTGGATCATTTCTAATCCTCAAGATTGTAACCCTTGTCACTGAACTGGGGTTGGGCCGACATCTTTGAAGACGGTTCACCGACAAGGTCGCGAGGATCGGCACGGAGCGCAGCGGCGATCCGGAAAAGGCTTGTGAGGCGCAGGTCCCTTTTTCCGGTTTCGATCAACGAAAGTGCGGGCGCGCTAATGCCGCTCAGGAGTGCCAGATCACGAAGCCTCAGATCGTTGGCTTCCCGGGCCAAACGTAGTCTCGACCCGACCTTAGCAAGCCCGTCCAGTTCAATGGGATCCACGGCACTCTCTCTTTTACCCTATCCGATAAAATGGAGGCATTCTCGGCGCTCCACATTGATTTTTATCGAAAAAGGTAAAATCGTTGAGGCGGCATCATTCAGCAGACCGATCTTGTCCTGAACGATAAAATCTTGGTCTTGGCGATACGGGGGCCTGTGTCTGGCAGTTCTGCCCTCCCCAGCATCAGGTCTACCGCCTCTCCGACGAGATATTCCTCTCCCTACCGGGGCCAGTTGCCGGCCCGGCTGAGTGCACTGGGGGCCGGGCGACCCAGCCGCTCTCCGATCCAGAGGGCTGTACGGATCAGGGCGTCGAGGTCGTAGCCGGTCGAAAAGCCGGCGCGCTCTAGCATATAGACGAGATCTTCCGTTGCGATATTGCCTGTGGCACCCGGAGCGAACGGGCAGCCGCCTATGCCGCCCACAGAGGCATCCAGGATATCCACCCCCGCCTCCACAGCCGCATAGGCATTGGCCAGCCCGGTATTGCGCGTGTCATGAAAATGCAGGCGCAGGCGAGCATCGCCTGCAACCTTGCGAGCTGCCTCGACCTTGCGCGTCACAGCCCAGGGATCACCGGCCCCGATCGTGTCGGCAAGACCGATCTCGTCCACGCCCAGAGCCGCGATCCGCCCGACAAGCTCGCTTACCTGCTCGACCGAGACCTCCCCATCGAAGGGACAGCCCCAGACACAGGAAAGTGTTACCGACAGACGCGGCGCGGCATCGGCCGGGTCGGCATTGTGCCGGCGAGCCATAATCTCGGCCAGCATGGCCTGCTGGCCCTCAAGATCCAGACCCTGGTTCTTCAGACCAAAGCCGTTGGTCGCGGCCACCGAGACATTCACCTCATCGACACCGGTCGTCAGGGCCCGGTCATAGCCTCGACCGTTCAGGACCAATCCAATACGGCTCACACCGGATGTCGGAGGCAGGTCAGACATGACCCTTTCCGCATCCGCCATCTGGGGCACATAGCGGGGGTGTACAAAACTGACAGCCTCGATGCGTCTGGCCCCAGCCGCCTCAACCTGGCGGACAAAGTCGGCGCGGACCTGGGGCTCCAGGATCGTCGGCTCGTTTTGAAGTCCGTCGCGAGGGCCGACCTCGACGATCTGTATCGGGCGGCTCACGGCTGGCCTTGCGGAACAGGGGACCCATCCACAGGGGCCATGAGAGGTGCAGATAGGGGCGCACCTTCAGCCTCGGACGGGTCAGGGCGCTCTTCGGGCACCTCTCCAGCCCCCTCCACGGCTATGGGATCCACGACGGGATCCACGACGGGGGGCAGGACCAGAGGACCCGGAACAGATCGTCTTGCCGGCCGGATTACAGGTCGCATGGGCGCATAGACTGTAAGGACAACATCATCGCCGTTTGAATAGTTGTGGCCCCTGATTGTCTTTATGGGCCTGGCAGCGACGGAAGCCTCCTGCCTGAGGACGGTGAACCGGTCCTCATCGGCCCTTTCGACAATGGCTGGGCGTCCCTCAGACAGGGCCCTGACGGCACCGGCCGCATCGGTGAGTTCGGTATCGCGTCCCGTGAGGAAGACAAAACTCGGCTCATGGAAACCTGTGATCGCGACCGGACCTGGTGTCAGTCCCTGGGAGGGTGAAAGGCCGGCCTGATCCAGCGCCTGGGTCAACTGGGGGGCGATGGCGAGGGGACGCAGCTGGCGGATCGTACCGGCCAGGGTGGCATGGGCGATGATGCCAAAGACGATCGCAGCCAAAAGAGCGGTCACAGCGACACGGTTGAGCAGAAGAAAGGCCCCTCCCGCCCCGGCAACAGCGGCGGCAACCACTGTGATCGCAGCCCAGGTCTGGGCCGTGGAACTGCCAAAGGCGGTGAGCCCGTAGACTGTAATGGCGCAGATGCCGATCGCAGCAATGACCGAAAGCACCGCACCGGTCAGACGCGAGACCTTGCCAATCGGCTGCACAACGGCTGCGGCCGCCAGAAGGGCCAGCCCACCAAAGGTTGGCAGGGTGTAGTGGGCCAGTTTGGTGGGGGCCAGTTCGAAGATGAGCCAGGCGGGAACAATCCAGCAGACCATGAAGCGAATGGCGGGCTCGGCCCTGCGGTGCCATCCGGCAGAAATGGCGGCTGGAAGCAAGAGCGTAGCCGGGAAAAGAAGGAGCGGCGAGATCAGGGTATAGAGGCCGATGAAACCCCCATGACTTTCATGGGCCCCTGTGATCTTGGGTGCCAGATCGCCACCAATCGCCTCCTTCCAGAAGCCGCCGTCGGTCGCAATGGTGATCGCAATGGCCCAGGGTCCTACAATCAGCGCCGTCAGCGGCAGGCCCCAGCCCCAGCCGAGCCGTTTGAGCCAGCGGAAATCCCGGTCCCAGAGGCTCAGCATAAGGATCGCGGGCACGATCACGATCAGACCGATCGGGCCCTTGATCAGGATCGACAGGCCAAGACCCAGCCAGAACATGAACTTGTGAGGCCTGAGCGGCTTCTCCCCCGCCTTGGAGGCCATGTAGATGCGCGCCAGCCCGACCATGGACAGGGTGACCGCCCCGCACAGCATGGCATCGGTCTTGGCTATGCCAGCCTCGGTCGATAGCAGGAAGGTGGTGCCAAGTATGGCACCGGCCAGGAAACCGGCGCGATGGCCAAACAGGGCCGCCCCGGCCCAGGCCGCACAGATTGCAGCCATGATGGCACCCAGGAGCGAGGGAAGTCGGTAAGGGGCAATGTCGCGGTTTTCGACCTGGGAGGTCAGCGAAACGGCGGCAGCCTGCATCCAGTAGATACCGATCGGCTTTTTCCAGCGAGGCTCATCCTGGAAGCGGATATCGACATAATCTCCCGTCTCCAGCATCTGGGACGTCGCCTGGGCATAGCGGCTCTCGTCGCGGTCCAGGGGCGGCAGGAGCAGAAGTCCCGGCAATCCGGCCAGCAGGGCGAGCAGGCCAGCCAGCAGGGGGCCGCGCCAGCCAGTGATGTAGTGATCCAGATCGGGGCGTTTCATGTCGCAGTCGTATCACGCCGCCTGCGGTTGTCGAAAGCGCCTGCCGCAGGGCCTGGACGATAAAGCGTTGGCAACCCTCGAGAGCTCAGGTCCCCGACATCTTCTGACTAGGCGAACGTGCGACGATAGGCGGCTCGACCTAAGTGAACCGACGGGACTGGAGGCCTTCAGGGGTGAAGGTCACTGTCATGCCTATCCAGGACGACCCGGGCAATGAAAGCCCTCTTTAAAGCCGCGGCAGCCACTCAGGCCATCCTTCAATGCCCGAAAGTTTTCTGGGTACGGCCAGGGCTGAATACTGCCCGGGGGCATTATGGGCCCTCAGCGATAGAGTGTTGACAGCATCCGCGACACGATCAGGCGGTGAAAGGGCAGGATGGCTGCCAGGTAGGTGCGCCCGCCAAGGTTATGCGGCGCAACAAGGGTAGCCAGGGATACAAAGGTGCAGCCATGCCCTGCTGGCCGGGTGTTGAGGACCAGGCGAAAATCCAGGTGCCTGTCATTCAAGCCGAGAATGAGCTCCTCTGGCCCTTCTGAAACGACAGGAAAGCCGCCCTCACCGACCTGAAGGCGCGCTCCCTTCAGCCCGAGCGGACTGACAATCTGATTGCGCAGGCTCAGCAGGCCCGCAATCCAGCCCGGTGATCGCGCCAGCATCTCATTGAGCGCTTCACGCGGCGAAAGGCTGCCCCTGACCTCGATACCGTACTGATCAGCCCAGTCCGCCCCGGGTAATGCGGGATGCGGCCTAGGATCAACCATGAGGATCGGACGACTGGGAGACAGGCTCATGGGTTGGTCTTTTAGGGCCGCCTGCCCCCTGCAGGAAAGAAGACGGATCGTAGCAGGCCTGGCTCAGCCTGCTCCCTCAGCCCCAAAGCCCGTCCGGCCGGCCCGGAAAGCACCTTCAAGCCAATGGATGCATTCCAGCCTGATATTGGTCTAGAAGGCTTCAATGACCGCTACAAAAACGCCCGATATCTCCGTTGTCGTACCCGTCCACGATGAGGCCGGTGCGGCCGTGCTGCTGGCGCGCGAGATCTCAGAGGCCTTTTCAGGGCGCTCCTATGAGATGATCTTCGTCGATGACGCCAGTCGCGACACGACCCTGGCCGAGCTTCGCAGCGTCATGTCTGACCTGCCCGCACTGAGGGTCCTGACCCATGCCTCCAATGCCGGCCAGAGCCGTGCGGTGCGGACCGGCGTGCTCAATGCGCGCGCCCCCGTGATCGTGACCCTGGATGGCGACGGCCAGAACCCGCCCCATGATGCCCCCCGGCTGGTCGATCTCCTCCTGGCGCAGCCCGATCACGTGGCGCTGGTCGGGGGCGTGCGGGCGCGTCGTCAGGATACCGGGGCCAAGAAGCAGGCGTCCCTCTGGGCAAACCGAATCCGCAAGCGTCTGCTGGGCGACGATGCCGATGATACGGGCTGTGGACTGAAGGCGTTTCGTCGCGAGGCCTTCCTGGCCCTGCCCTATTTCGATCACATCCACCGGTACCTGCCGGCCCTGATGATCCGCGAGGGCTTTGAGAACCGCTATATCGAGGTCGATCACCGCCACCGCGAGACCGGTCGATCCAAATATACCAATTGGGGGCGGCTCATGGCCTCGTTTTCAGACCTGCTGGGTGTGATGTGGCTGAAGACCCGCTCACGGCAACCGGGCCCCGTCAGGGAGTTCTAAGGGATGGTTCGCCCAACAGGCGAGCAAACGTAGCGGCGAGGCGGGAAGCGGGTTATCCTGCAGTCGCTTCCGTCGGGGAGGTGCCTAAAGGACCGCGCCATGCTGATCGCCCTGCCGCTGCTGCTCATTCCTGTGGTGCTATACAATATCGTTGTGCTCTGGGGAGCCTCGGGCCAGGGCGGCCTGGCGGCCGCTGATCAGATCCTGCGCGATCCGGTCTTTACCATTCCCATGACCTCAGGCGCCAACTGGTCGATCGGGGTCGGTGACCTGATCCTTTTCCTGGCTCTGATCCTGCTCTTTTTCGAACTTCTGAAGTCGACCTCGAGCCAGAAGGTGGCCATCGTCAACCATGCCCTGTCGCTGGTTGTGTTTGTCGTTTGCCTGGTCGAGTTTCTGCTGATCCGGGGCTTTGCCACCTCGACCTTCTTCCTCATCCTGACCATGGTCATGCTGGATGTCCTGGCCGGCTTCATCGTGACCATTATAGCAGCCCGGCGGGACATGGATTTCGGGGTCAACAACTAGGGGCACAGGTCACAAGCCGACGACTGACCCCATGCCTGGACTCCAGCCTCGGATCCCTTGTCCTACTCCCTTGCGTTGCGGCTTAGAGCGTCTCCACGGTCAGATTGCCGTTGGTGTAGACACAGATGCTCGCGGCGATGGCCATGGATTTTCGGGCGATCGCCTCGGCATCCAGATCAGAATGTTCAATGAGGGCAAGGGCGGCAGACAGGGCATAGTTGCCCCCTGATCCCACAGCGGCAACGCCGTGCTCGGGCTCCAGCACATCACCGACGCCCGTGACCGTGAAGATCGAGGTCTTGTCAGCCACCAGCAGCATGGCCTCGAGCCGACGCAGATAGCGGTCGGTGCGCCAGTCCTTGGCCAGATCCACGCAGGCCCGTGCCAGCTGGTCGGGATACTGCTCGAGTTTGGTCTCGAGCCGTTCGATCAGGGTAAAGGCGTCAGCGGTCGCGCCGGCAAACCCGGCAAGGACCCGTCCGCCTGCCAGGACCCTGACCTTTCGGGCCGCCCCCTTGACGATGGTTGGGCCCATAGAAACCTGGCCGTCACCGGCAATGACTGTCCGGCCGTCCTTTCGGACCGCAAGGATCGTCGTTCCATGCCAACCCGGTGAAGCCGCTGCATCAGCGGAAATGCGAGAGATGTCCATGAGCTACAAATGGCGTGGCAGACGCCCGGCTTCAAGCTTGGCAACAGGAATCTGCAAACGGTGAAGCCCGATCCGGCCAAGGCTCGCCCACAGGACGATCCGAGCGGGCCGGAGAAATCAAACCCAAGGGGCCTGCAGGCCCGGCCGAATATGCAATAGGATGCCACCATGGCCCTGTTTTCCGATGCCGCTGTCGAACGCTATGCCCGTCATATCGTCCTTTCCGAGGTCGGAGGCCCGGGTCAGCAGAAGCTGGCCGGGGCCCGGGTTCTGATTGTCGGTGCCGGAGGCGTGGGGGGGCCAGCCGGCCTCTACCTGGCTGCCGCCGGCGTCGGCATGATCACTGTGGTGGACGACGATGTGGTCAGCCTTTCCAACCTACAGCGCCAGATCCAGTTCACGGACGCCGACATCGGTCAGGAGAAGGCCAGGGTCGCAGCCTCGCGGATGGCCCTGGCCAACCCCCATGTCCGCATTGAGCCCAGGATGCTGCGGCTGGATGATGCCAATGCGCCAGCGCTCGTCAGGGCCCATGACATCATCATCGACGGAACCGACAACTTCGAGACCCGTCTCGTCCTCAACGCCGCCTGTATTGCGGCCTCCAGGCCCCTCGTCTCGGGGGCGCTGGGCCGCTGGTCAGGCCAGGTGGCCGTCTTCACTGGCCAACCCTGCTATCAGTGTCTCGTTGCCGAGATTCCTCCCGATGCCGAGACCTGTGCCCAGATGGGTGTAATCGGGGCTCTCACGGGCGTGATCGGATCCATGGCCGCACTCGAGGCGATCAAGCTCATCACGGGAGCGGGTCAAGCCCTGACCGGCAGGCTTCTGCTTTATGACGGTCTGACGGGCGCAAGCCGGACGGTCAGGCTTGCCGCCGATCCTCGCTGCCCGGTGTGCTCGGATCAGGCCAAGGCTCTCGAGAACAGCGCCACATAGCGGGCCAGAAGGCCCTGTTCCTCCTCGTCATTCCCGTCCGCATGGCTAGCCCGTGCGACCTCGACACATTCGACCGCCCGGCCCGCCGAACGCAGCGCCTCGTGCAGGCGTCGGGACGGGGCAGCCGGCACGACCCGGTCGGTCGCGCCCATGGTAGCTTGAGCCCTCAGATTGGTCTGTCGGCGCGTCGCTCCGCGTTTTCCCAGGCCGGACGTTCCAGATCGCTGGAAGCTGGGTCGCAACCGTTGTCTCGTCGCTAAGGGTTGAGCCTAGAGCATTGCCGGGATCACCCGGTCCGGAGGCCTGTGCTGGTTCTGGAAGGTCATGACATTGAGGATCACACGGTCGCCCATGTCCTGACGCGCTTCAAGGGTCGCCGATCCCAGATGCGGCAGAAGCACCACATTGGGATGGCCGATCAGGCCGGGATGGATGGCGGGCTCGTTTTCGAACACATCCAACCCGACACCGGCCAGTCCACGCCGTGCCACCACAGCAGCCAGGGCCGCCTCGTCAATGAGCTCGCCACGGGCGGTGTTGATCAGGATGGCATGGGGCTGGAGACGCTCCAGCCGGGCGGCGCTCAACAGATGATGGGTGTCCTTGGTCGCCGGACAGTTCAGTGAGATGACATCCATCCGTGCCAGCATCTCATCCAGATCATCCCACCAGGTCGCTCCCAGTTCCTCGGCGGTATGGGCACCCACGGGCTTGCGGTTATGGTAGTGGACCTGCATGCCAAAGGCTCGGGCACGCCGGGCCAGGGCCTGGCCGATCCGCCCCATGCCCACAATGCCCAGACGCTTGCCCCAGAGCTTTCGTCCGCACATCCAGGTTGGCGTCCAGCCCTGGAAATCGCCTCTGGCCACAACATTGGCCCCTTCAACGATGCGGCGACTGACCGCCAGGATCAGGGCCATCCCCAGATCCGCTGTATCCTCGGTCAGGACACCGGGCGTATTGGTCACGATGATGCCGCGCCCCACGGCCGCGTCGATGTCGATATGGTCCACGCCAGCACCGAAGTTGGCGATCATCTTCAGCTGTTCGCCCGCACTGGCGATGAGGTCAGCATCTATGACATCGGTTATGGTCGGGACCAGAACATCAGCCCTCTGCATCGCTGCCCTCAGGGCAGAGGCATCCATGGCCTGATCCTTGAGGTTCAGTTCGGCATCGAAGAGCTCGCGCATGCGCGTTTCAACTGCATCGGGAAGTCGTCTGGTTAATACGACCTTAAGCTTGCGGGTAGACATCTGGGCCTCGGGATTCACGCGGCGGGGAATCTGCATGGGCAGATTCGGCCGCCGGCTGCGACGGGTCGTTACGGGTGTCTAGCAAAGCTGCGTCCGGGTTCCAAAGGGTGTTGGGACGCAAACGTGTCATGTTGATGCTGGCCAGCACGGCCGCTCTCTTTTTGGGAGCGGCTTCGGAGCCGGTTGCCCTCATGCCCGATGGCCGGGTTACACCGACACGCCAGCCCGTACCGCGCTGGCTCTCCCTGAAGTCTTCGGAGGTGCGCGCCCGCTCCGGCCCCGGTCTGGACTATCGTATTCTCTGGGAATACCGGGCCTCTGGCCTACCCGTTCAGGTCATCGCCGAGACGCGCGAGTGGCGAAAAATCTGCGATCCCGAAGGCTCTGTGGTCTGGGTCCACCGTAGTGTTGTCTCCAGCCGTCGAACGGTCTTCAATCCGTCCAGCCAGGAGATACCCCTGCGTTCGGGCCGCTCGGATACCTCGACAATACGCGCCCGGCTATCGCCGCTATCGGTGATTTCCCTGGACGCATGCGAGGATGGCTGGTGCCGGCTCGGAAGCCGCAGACTGCGGGGCTGGGTAAGGCAGGAGGGTCTCTTTGGCGTCCAGTCCCAGCCGCTCTGTGATGCCTCGCGTCAGGCCGGACCTGCCCTGCCTTCGACCTGAAGAGAGCCCTTGAGGTGAATTACTCTGGTTGAGCCGGAACGGGTGCTGGTGTAACCGGGCTGCCACAGTGGTTGCGGAGCCTGCATTGAGCCAGTCGAAATACCCCTCGTCGTTCGATCTTGAAGCCCTATTGGCCTCTGGCCGTGGTGAGCTGTTCGGACCCGGAAATGCACAGCTTCCGGCACCGCCGATGCTGATGTTTGACCGTATCACACAGATCAGCAGTGACGGCGGAGCCCACGCAAAGGGCTATGTCGAGGCCGAGCTCGACATCAATCCCGACCTCTGGTTCTTCAAATGCCACTTTATTGGCGACCCGGTCATGCCGGGCTGCCTCGGCCTGGATGCCATGTGGCAGCTGGTCGGCTTCTATCTGGGCTGGATCGGCGGTCCAGGCCGCGGGCGGGCCCTGGGCGTTGGCGAGGTCAAGTTCACCGGACAGGTAACCCCTGATATCAAGAAGGTCGTCTACAAGATCGACCTCAAGCGGGTCATCAACCGCAAGCTGGTCATGGGCATTGCCGATGGCGTGCTCGAGGCCGATGGTGAGGTGATCTACACCTGCAACGACATGCGGGTTGGCCTCTTTGGTGCAAATCAACCCTCCGAAACCTCTGCTGGATAGGCTAGAGGCTTCTTTCTTCGCTATACACCGCGACCAACGCGGGACCTTTAAGGTGCGGCGTCCACGAGGACGTCCAGGATATAAAAGGAAACAGCCATGCGGCGTGTCGTCGTCACCGGCCTGGGCATTGTCTCTTCCATCGGATCCAACGCTGGCGAGGTCCTGACCTCGCTCAGGCAAGCACGCTCCGGCATCCAGGCGGCCCCGGACCACATCAAGCACGGGTTCCGCTCGCAGGTCTGGGCACCGCCATCGCTTGGCGCCACGGCCGAGGACTGGGCCCCACTGGTGGATCGCCGGGCAGCGCGTTTCCTGTCGAACGGCACCGCCTGGGCCCATATCGCCTTCGAGGAGGCCCTCAAGGATTCCGGTCTGGGCGCAGAGGAGATACAGGACGAAAAGATCGGCCTCATCGTCGGCGAAGGCGGTCCCTCGACCCAGGTCATCCTCCAGGCGGCCCAGACGACGATAGAGCGTGGATCGCCCAAGCGTATCGGCCCCTTTGCCGTGCCCAAGGCCATGTCTTCGGGACCATCAGCGGTGCTGTCGACCTGGTTCCAGATGAAGGGGCTCAACTATTCCATCTCTTCGGCCTGCGCGACCTCGGCCCACTGCATCGGTGCCGCCGCCGAGCAGATCGCCTGGGGCAAACAGGACGTGGTCTTTGCCGGGGGTTGCGAGGATATCGACTGGTCAGCGGCCAATATGTTCGACGCCATGGGCGCCATGTCGTCCAACTTCAACGACACGCCGTCCGTAGCCAGCCGCGCCTATGACCGGGACCGGGACGGTTTCGTCATCGCCGGCGGTGCCGGTATTGTCGTGCTCGAAGAGTATGAACGCGCCAAGGCCCGCGGAGCCAAGATCTACGGCGAAGTCGTCGGCTACGGTGCCAACTCCGACGGACATGACATGGTCGCCCCGTCCGGCGAGGGCGCTGAGCGCTGCATGAAGATGGCCATGGAGATGGCCGGCAACCGGCGCATCGACTACCTGAACCCGCACGGCACCTCGACCCCGGTGGGCGATTCCAAGGAGATGGGGGCTGTCAGGAACGTCTTTGGTTCGGATATGCCATTGATCTCCTCGACAAAGTCGCTGACCGGCCACAGCCTGGGGGCAGCCGGTGTGTGGGAGGCCATCTATTCGATCCTCATGCTCAACAATGGCTTTGCCGCCCAGAGCGCCCATATCGAGAACCTGGATCCCGAGTTCGAAGGCATGCCCATCCTGCGTGAGCGCAAGGATGTGGAGCTGACCACCATCATGTCCAACTCCTTCGGCTTTGGCGGGACCAATGGCACCCTGGTGATCTCCAGACTCTGATCACCAGAGGGTTTGAACCTCCCAGGGCCCAGCCGTCGAGAGCCCGTCTTCAGCCCAGGCTGGCTTTTGTCCATGCTGGCCCGAAATCAGGCGGGGACAGCGTCACGCAGCCTTGCGCGGATATCTGGACTGAGCGTCTGGATCGCAAGCCGGACCGGCCTCAAGGGCTGTCGCCTGTATTGGAATGAACGGTGGCGCCAGGGCCTGCCGTATCGAACTGAGCAAGACGCCCGGGTCGATGGGCTTGCAGACCACCGCGTCCATGCCGGCCGCATAGTAGCGTTGAGCATCGCGTTCGCCCGCATTGGCCGTGAGGGCGATGATCGGTAGCCTGGGCCCATCCAGATCCCGGATGCGACGGGTCGCCTCGATGCCGTCCATGCCGGGCATCTGGATGTCCATGAGTACAAGATCAAAGGCTCCCTGCGCGACGGCCTCTATCGCCTGGGCACCGCCCTCGACCCCTTCGCAGGTGCAGCCAAAGCTCTCCAGGAGCTTGGTTGCAACGAAGCGGTTCGTGGCATTGTCATCGACGACCAGGACATGGACGGTGTCATGGTCTGTTGGCTCAGGTGGCGCACGCCTGACCGGAACCCCGACTTCCGCCTCCGTGAGGCTGATGAAGGCCTCGAACCGCGCCCCCGTACCCAAGGCGGGTGAGACACGGATTGTGCCGCCCATGGCTTCAACGATCTGGCGGCAAATGGTCAGGCCAAGCCCGGCACCCGCCCCCTTCCGGTGCTGGCCACCCGTATTGAAGGCCTCAAAAATCTGTTCTTTCACGGCCTCGGCTATGCCGGGACCTGTGTCCTCTACAGTGAGGCAGACATCGACTTTGCCCTCCACGATGCGGGTGACCACATTGAGGGCAACACTGCCCTCGGTGGTAAACTTCAGGGCATTGCCAACCAGATTATTGAACAGTTGCTTGATACGGACACGGTCACCGACCACCCAACCACTGCCGGCAATGTCGAGGTCGACGGTGAGGGCCAGGGCCTTCTCCTCTGCGCGGGCACGCC
>JBFZCB010000003.1:0-4400 GCA_041308165.1 Caulobacterales bacterium | reverse complement strand
CGAAAGACCCCTTTGCCCTGCGCCGGGCGGCATTGGGTGTCATCAGGACGGCTCTGGATAACCAGTTGCGGTTTTCGCTTAACGCGGTCTGTGCATTTTCAGCCCTGGATATCATGGCTCTGGCCTCGGTCAGTCGCCCCTGGGCTGGGGCAGCTAATGATCCGGCCCGTGAGGGCCCAGACGTAGTAGGAGGTGTCGGCGCAGAGGTTGTTGCCTTCTTTGCAGATCGTCTGAAGGTCCTGCTTCGCGACCAGGGCAAGCGGCACGATCTGGTCGATGCCGTGTTTGCTCTCGGCGATGATGATCTCGTTCGGATTGTTCGGCGCCTCGAGGCGCTTGACGCGTTTTTGTCGAGCGATGATGGAGCCAATCTGCTTGCCGGCTACAAACGAGCCAGCAATATCCTCAAGGCCGAAGAGAAGAAGGAAAGCCTTCCTAAGGGTGAGGCCTGCGAGGGATTGTCCGGCCAGCCGGTTGAGGAGGTCGAACTCATAAGAGCCGTCGCTGAAGCCGCTCGAGCCGTGGATGAGGCCCTGGCGACCGAGGCCTTCGGTGCGGCCATGACGGCGCTGGCCGGCCTGAGGAAACCCGTCGACGCCTTCTTTACGGGTGTAATGGTGAACTCCGAGGTCCCAGCCGAGCGTGATAACCGGTTGAAGCTACTGGTCCGTGTTCGGTCGGTCATGAACCAGGTCGCCGATTTCAGCTTGATCGGCGGCTGAGGGCATAGGCGGGCCCCCCTGAGGCTTTCAGGTGATGAGGCTTTCAGGTCCCGAGCCGGAAGATCGCTACAGCGGTTGCAGTCTTGCGGTGCGTTGCTCCGTGCGGCCCGGGACGCTATGGCTCCAGCCTTCCTCTAAACGCCTGAAGACTACCAGCCATGCATGATATCCGAGCCATTCGTGACAATCCCGACGCCTATGTCGATGGATGGACGCAGCGTGGCGTCTCGGGCGCACGGGACCTCGTCTCTCAAATCCTCGCCTTTGATGGTCAGCTCAGGGCGGCACAGACAGCGGGTCAGGAGGCCCTGGCCCGACGCAATGCGGCCTCCAAGCTGATCGGGGCCGCCATGGCCCAGAAGGATGCTGCCGCGGCCGAACGACTGAAGGGCGAGGTCGAGGGACTGAAAGGCGAGATCGCTGCGGCCGAGAAGGTCGAGGCCGAAATGAGCGGGGCCCTGCGTGATCTTTTGGCGGCGCAGAAGAACCTGGCTGCGAGCGATGTGCCCGACGGCGAGGACGAGGCGGGCAATGTCGAGGTGCTCAAATGGGGGACCCCGCGCACCACGGGGCCGGCCAAGGACCACGCCGATCTGGGTGAGGCCCTGGGTCTATTGGACTTCGAGGCGGCAGCGCGGATGTCCGGCGCGCGGTTTGCGGTCCTGAAGGGCCAGCTGGCCCGTATGGAAAGAGCGCTCGGTCAGTTCATGCTGGATATGCAGACGGACCGGCATGGCTATCTGGAGGTGAACCCGCCTGTAGTGGTGAAGGGTAATGCCATGTTTGGGACAGGACAGCTTCCCAAGTTCTTCGATGACCAGTTCTTGGCCCTGTCTGGATACGATGCCTTGAATGAATACGCCGTGGGGTTTGCGCGCACGGTAGCCTCTGGCCTTCTGAACCAGCACCCAAATCTGAGTTGGCTCGATGAACAGGCGAAAGAAAAAATCGAGGATGTCATTCGCGTTCACGATCCCAAGCGCACAGGCAGGTTTGGTGATGAACTCAACGATGCTTCATGGCTTATTCCCACAGCTGAAGTCTCCCTGACCAATCTCGTGCGCGAGCAGATCCTGTCGGATGAGGATCTGTCCACGCCAATGCGCTTGACCGCCCTGACGCCGTGTTTCCGGGCAGAGGCGGGGTCGGCGGGGCGTGACACGCGCGGTCTGATCCGCCAGCACCAGTTCCACAAGGTGGAGATGGTCTCGATCACCCGGCCAGAGGATTCAGCTGGCGAACATGAGCGGATGACCGGCTGTGCGGAGGCGGTTCTGAAAGCCCTTGAACTGCCCTATCGCAAGGTGCTGCTGTGCAAGGGCGACATGGGTTTTTCAGCGTTCAAGACCTATGATCTTGAGGTCTGGCTTCCGTCGCAGAACACCTACCGAGAGATCAGTTCCTGCTCCAATTGCGGAGACTTTCAGGCGCGACGGATGGACGCGCGATTCAAGCGTTCGGGCGAGAAAAAGACAGAATTCGTTCATACCCTCAACGGGTCTGGGCTGGCCGTCGGCAGGACGCTGGTAGCTGTCATGGAAAACTACCAACAGGAAAACGGCACTATTCTGGTCCCAGAGGTGCTCAGAGCCTACATGGGCGGTCTGGACAGGGTGGGCGTGAACTGAGGTCTCAAGGCTCTAGCTGGGCTGGAGCTAGCTGTCAGGAGAATGCAATGAAGCTGATCTTAATTGGTGCCGGAGCCTTGCTTGTTGCTGGCTGTGCGAGCCTACCAGACACGCGCGCGGTCTCTGGCTTTGATGCCAATGCGACGAACTTCACCGGCTGGGTCAGGGTCACAGGGGGGGAGTTCCAGCTTGTATCTGAACAGCGTCTACTGCGCGATCCGATGATGCGGCCCTGCATTTCGGGGGCCTTGCCACAGAATTCTCAGGATGCGGCGCGGGACCTGAACGGAAGTCGAGTCGAGATGGTTGGCCGAGCCGTCGCCTGGGCAGATCGTGACGGGGCCCAGACGCACAATCATCGCGGGAGCCTGATCACCAATCAGTGCCGCTCCGACTTCGTCATTGCAGCCCAGACGGTAAGAGTTCTGCAATAGCAATCGGGTCGCGGTTTGGGAATGATCCGGGCACCATATCACGATTAGGTCCTGTCGCGGGTTGAGCTCACGTCGTGGCTGGAGGACAAGACAGCCATGCGAATCCTGCTTACCAACGATGATGGCATTGAAGCCGAGGGCCTGAAGGCACTTGAAACGATTGCACGGACGCTTTCGGACGACGTCTGGACGGTTGCTCCAGCGATAGAGCAGTCTGGAAAGGGGCGGGGAATAACCCTGACAGAGCCTCTGCGGGTCAACCGGCTGGGTGACAGGCGATTTTCAGTCACGGGCACGCCAACCGACTGTGTCGTTCTCGCTTTCGGCGACATAATGCCAGGCAAGCCTGATCTTGTGCTTTCGGGGGTAAATCGTGGACACAACGTCGGCGAGGACTGTTCGTACTCCGGTACCGTGGCAGGCGCTCTCCAGGGCATGGCCTTTGGTGTAAGATCGATCGCACTCAGCCAAAGCCTGGAGCGGTTTCACGATGAGGTGAATGCTCACTGGGAAACCGCTGAAACCTTTGCTCCGGCGATCATCAGCCGTTTGCTGACCCAGGATTGGGCCTCTGGTGTGGTCATGAACCTCAACTTTCCGGCCTGTGCGCCCCAGGCTGTCCGAGAGGTCGAGGTGACAACCCAGGGCTTTCGTCAGATCGGAGAGATGCATGCCGTTAGGCGCACTGATCTCAGGGGGAGGGACTATTACTGGATGTCCTTCCGGGGCGGAAAGCAGGATCACCCTCGGGGGACTGACCTGCGTGCGCTGGATGAGGGGAAGATTTCTGTAACACCGCTGCACATCGATCTGACACACAGGTCCAGCGTCCATGACCTGAAGAAGATTCTGGGTGGAGCGCCCCCGAAAGCGTTGGTCGAGTGAACCTTCACGACGACAGGGCTGGACGACTCATTCTGTCCCTGCGTCAGCAGGGCGTGACCGATGTCCGGGTGCTTGCAGCCATGGAGTCTGTCGATCGAGCGGTCTTCGTCCATGAGCGGTTCATTGACCAGGCCTGGGAAGATCAGGCCCTGCCCATCGACTGTGCCCAGACGATCAGTCAGCCCTATATTGTTGGACTGATGACCCAGGCCCTGGATGTGCAGCCCAGGCATAGGGTTTTGGAGGTTGGTACCGGGAGCGGGTATCAGTGCTCGGTGCTCAGCCGGCTGGCACGCTATGTCTATTCTGTTGAACGCTATCGAAGCCTTCTGATTGAGGCTGAGGCCCGGCTGCGCCAGCTTGACATCGACAATGTGATCACCCGTCATTCAGACGGCGGCCTGGGCTGGCCGGAGCAGGCCCCCTTTGACAGGATCATGGTGACCGCGGCCTCACCCGGCGAGCCAACCGAACTCCTCAGACAACTCAAGCCCGGTGGTATCCTGGTCTGTCCTGTCGGCCGGACATCGGTGCAGATGCTGCATCGCTATAGTGGACAGCCGGATGGCAGCTTCAGGCGCGAAAGCCTTTGTGAGGTTAGGTTTGTTCCGCTGGTCGAGGGCACAGCAAAAGAAGGCTGAGCCGGAAACTGCCCACCGGCCAGAAACCCATTAATCTTATTTCGGGTTGGCTTGGACAGGCAGAGAGGGCAAACCTGCCCTGTGGGGGGG
>JBFZCB010000002.1:0-12301 GCA_041308165.1 Caulobacterales bacterium | reverse complement strand
TGTTCCGGCCCGTCTGTTGCAAGGCGGGGCCATCCGGTTCACTCGGGAACCGTTTTGGGACGCCTACATGCTGTTGGAAGGAGAGATCGACTGGACGCTGACTTTCGCAGTCCTTGCCGTGATCGGTCTTGTTTCAACCCTGGTTGCAACCTTCTTTGCCGTCCGTAACGGTCGCTACGGCCTGTATACTTCGGATCGCCTAGACCGGGCCAACCAGACTGCAGCCCAGACCGACAAGAGACTTTACGAGATTCTGACGGCAGTGCCGGTCGCTCTGGTCCAGACTGACTTGGAGGGCCGTTTCATCTTCGCCAACCGCGCCGCTCATCAGCTTCTGGGCCGGCGCGATACAGAGCTGCTGGGCCTCAGGTTCCACTCCGCTACCTGGGGCATAAGCTTTCCGGACGGGAGGCCGATTCCACTGGATATGCTGCCCAGTGCCCGCGCCCTTCGTGGCCAGACCGTTAAGGGATTCCAGCATGTGATGGCCAACCCTTCCACCCGTCGCCGTATGCTGGTCTCCGTAACTGCCATGCCGATCGTCGATGAACAGGGGCGGATTACGGGGTCGACCGCCGCTCTGGTGGAGATCGAAGGCCTGACTGGACTGGTGCCGGGAGCCTCGCCGAATACAGCTTCTGCCTCGCAGCCTAAGGAAGAAGAGCTCATCAGCCTGGCGTTCGACACCGTGGAGGTTCCCCTGGTCGTTCTCTCTGGCCAGGGGCTGGTGGTGCGGGCCAATCGCGCGGCTGTCGAGCGCGCATCCGGGGCTCCGGAGCGGCGCGACTTTGTTGAAGCCTTCGCAATTGAGCCGGACAGGGCCAGCGTGCGTGACTCTCTGGACCTGGCCCTGAAGGGAGCTCCAGAGGCGCCGGGGCCTTTCCAGACCTGCGACCGGCTCGGTCAATGGACGTCCTGGGGTGTCCAGGCCCTTGGCACCGGCGATACAGTAAGGGATCTCTTCCTGCTCAGCGGCCAAGCCGTTCCCGTTAAGGTCACACCGGAGCCTCCAATCCCGGCTGGGGACGACGGGGCTCCGGGGCCAGTGTCCGTTGTTCCAGCCTTGCGGGCGACCGATGAAAGCCTCCGGTTCGAAGAGGTGGGTCGTCTCTCGGCCGGCCTTGCGCAGGATTTTGGGGGGCTGCTGGCGGTCATGACCAGTGCGCTGCAGATGGTCGGAGAGAATGCGGGTCATCCCGACAAGGTCCGGCGACTGTCAGACGCCGCCCTGAAGGCCGGACGGCGGGGCGAGATTCTGACACGCCAGATGGCGGCACTCACGTCCGGATCGCTCCCCTTGCCGGATCAGCCCATTGACGCAGCCGTTCTGCTCCGGGCGCTAGAGGGCCGACTTATACTGGCCGTCCAGGCTCATGCGCGAGAGTCGCATTCCAGACCCTGCGATCTGATGATCGTGGTTCCACCCGAAACGCCTCCTGTACGTCTCGATCCCGTTGCCTTCGAGGCTGCGATCACGGCTCTGGTGGTCAATGCGGCTCAAGCCGGTGCCAACTCGGTTTCCGTCGAGATCCTCTCGTCGGGTGAGGGGGTAGAGTTGGTCGTGCGCGATGACGGCTCGGGGATGGACGAAGAGACGCAGAAGCGTGCCGCTGAGCCCTTCTTCACAACGAAAATGGGGTCTGCCGGTCTCGGACTGACCCAGGCTCGGGCTTTGGCGCAGGGTGGCGGCGGCGAGCTTGCCGTCGCATCCACACCGGGCCGGGGTACAGAGGTCAGACTGAACCTTCCAGGCCTTAGGGCCTGATCCACCTGCGGCCGTCTTCGGGGGGATACCCAAGGCCGGCTTGATCGCCACGCCTTGGGTGACGTTGCGGACATATCCTGCAACCAAGTGAGTGGATTCTCCGCTACAGTGGTTGACCCCGGGCGGGCAGGGATTAGTTATCGGCCGCGCCTTCCTCCGGACCGCGCCAAACCTTTTCGCCCGAGGACCCCATGGCCGAAGCAGCCGCCCCTTACGACGTCATCATCATCGGTGGAGGCCCGGGGGGCTATAATGCCGCAATCCGCGCTGGCCAGCTTGGGCTGAAGGCGGCCTGTGTGGAGATGCGCGAGACACTGGGCGGGACCTGTCTCAATGTTGGATGCATGCCCTCCAAGGCACTCCTGCACGCATCGGAACTGTTTGAGGCTGCCACCCGTGAGTTCCCTTTGCTGGGTATCGACGTGGGTACACCCAAGGTCGACCTCAAACAGATGATGGGGCAGAAGTCCGAGAGCGTGACCGCCCTGACCAAGGGCATCGAGTTCCTCTTCAAGAAGAACAAGGTCGAATGGATCAAGGGACGGGGCCGGATCGCCGGCACCGGCAAGGTTGAGGTTGAAGCCGCCGACGGGTCCAAATCGACACTGTCAGCCCACAACATCATCATCGCCACGGGATCCGAGCCTACTCCACTACCGGGAGTTGAGTTTGTCCCTGAGCGCGTTGTCGATTCGACCGGAGCCCTTTCGCTCCCTTCCATTCCCAAAAAGATGGTCGTCATCGGTGCTGGCGTCATCGGACTTGAGCTCGGGTCGGTGTGGCGCCGTCTGGGTGCCGAGGTTACGGTTGTTGAGTTTCTGGACACGATCGGTGCCGGAATGGACGCCGAGGTCGCTACCGCCTTCCAGCGCGGGCTGACCAAGCAGGGCCTGATCTTCCGGATGGGCACCAAGGTGACAGCCAGCAAGGTCGTTAAAGACGGCGTTGAGCTGACCGTTGAGGCGGCCAAGGGAGGGCCTGCGGAAACCCTCAAGGCCGATGTGGTCCTCGTGGCTATCGGACGGCGTCCCTATACCGCGGGTCTCGGCCTTGAAACTGTGGGCATCGAGCTGGACAAGCGCGGCTTCATTGCCAACGATCACTTCCGTACAGGTAAGGACGGTATCTGGGTCATTGGTGATGTGACCCATGGTCCCATGCTGGCCCACAAGGCCGAGGAAGACGCTGTGGCGGCTGTTGAGTTCATCGCGGGCAAGGCCGGCCATGTCGACTATAATCTCGTGCCCAGCGTCATCTACACCACCCCGGAAGTGGCCTGGGTTGGAAAGACCGAAGAGCAGCTCAAGGCCGAAGGTGTGGCCTACAAGAAGGGCAAGTTCCCCTTTGCGGCCAACAGCCGGGCCAAGATCAATCACGAGACCGAAGGGTTTGCCAAGGTCCTGGCCGATGCGGCCACGGATCGTGTCCTGGGCGTTCACATCTACGGTCCCCAGGCTGGCGAAATGATCGGCGAAGCCGTCATCACCATGGCCTTTGGCGGAGCCTCCGAAGACATTGCCCGCTCAAGCCATCCCCACCCGACCCGCTCAGAAGCCGTTCGGCAGGCGGCCATGGGTGTTGAGGGATGGACCATGCAATCCTGAGGTCGGGTCGGCGGACCGTCCCCGGCGGGGACGTTTGAGAACACGTTCTGAAGCCCGTGCCAGGCGAGAGCCTGGGGATCAGCTGGATGGGGGCACCTCGTCCGGGCCCGCTGCCTGACCACGCGGGTGAGCGTCCTTATAGGCTTCCATGAGCCTGTGGGTGTCGACAGCGGTATATTTCTGGGTTGTCGACAGGCTGACGTGGCCAAGGAGATCCTGAATGGATCGCAGATCAGCCCCTGAGCCCAGCAGATGGGTTGCAAAACTGTGCCTGAGGGCGTGGGGCGTGGCAGAAGCGGGTAGGCCAAGGCGTCCCCGCAGTCTCTGAACCGTTGCCTGGACGTGGCGCGGGCTAAGGGGGCCTCCCCGTTTCGCTCGGAAGAGCCTGTCTTTCGGTCCCAGGGCATAGGGCAGGTGCCCGACATAGGCATCCACAGCAGTCCGAACGGCATCGAGGACGGGCACCAGACGCATTTTTCCGCCCTTGCCGGTAATGCGCAGGCTCTCGGGAAGGGGGCTGTCGGACCGAACCAGGGAAAGCGCTTCGGAGATGCGTAGCCCGCAGCCATAAAGCAGGGTCAGAACGGCCCGGTCACGCGAGGCCTCCCAGGGTTCGAGATCAATATCGGCCTGGGGCTCGGCCATCAGCTCCCGGGCCTGGGCCTCACTGACCGGTCGGGGCAGGGAGGGCTTGACCTTGGGGCCACGAACAAGAGCCAGTTGGGGGGTCTCCACACCGCACCGTCGGTCGAGGAACCCATGGAAGGTGCGGATGGCCGATAGCGTCTGGCTCAGGGAGCGTGCGTTCAGGGGATTGTCGCCGGAGCGGCGCTGGGAGAGGTGGGCTCTGATCTCTGCCGGTGTGACCGAACCCATGTCGGCAGTCGAAAGGCTCTCGGCGCGGTGGTGCCCGAGGAAATCGATATAGAGGCGGACAATTCGGCCATAGGCTTCCAGGGTGCGGGGCGAAAGCCGGCGCTCATCCGATAGGTGGACCAGCCAGGCAGACAGGGCCTCGTCCACACCAGACTTCCGGATATCCGTCATTGCCCAAGCCTGCCCGTACCGCAGTGTCTGCTGAGCGGGATCAGTTCAGGATCGGCCATCGCTCAGCCGTTCGTTCGACCACCCGGGCGATGAAGGCAACCAGCTCGCAACCCATGGCCGGGCTAAACCCTTGAGGGTCTGATGATCCAAAGGCACACAGGGCCGGGCGCGTCTGCTCGTTTCCGGCAAACATGGGCGACATACGGATCAGGGCGACGGAACGGACCTGATCTCCCGCCGGTCCGAAGAGCTCTAGCCCTGGAATGGGTAGGCCAAGCCAATGCAGACCGTCCGAGCCAAGAATGGCGTCGATATCGCCTGGCTCGAGTGACCTCCAGCCAAAGGGGATGCCGCCGGGCTTTTCCAAGGCGACTGCGGCGCTGACCAGACCAAAACGGGCTGCGCTTGCGGCGGCGAGGCGACGGGCCAGATCGGCCTGATTGCGCGCTTCGAGGATATCGAGGGCGACCACATGGGTCTGGGTTTGGGCTGCAAAATTGGCCCTCGCCACCGCCTCGATCTGCTTTCGGGCCCCCGCCTCGCGCTCGGCGACGGCCTCAAGCCTCGCCAGGGCTGTGGCACCGAATTCGATCACGTTGCGTCCGTGAGGTCGAAGGCCGATTTCTTCCAGAAGTGAACGGTCATCCAGGAGAAGTTGCGGATGCCCCTGTAACCAGGCGCGAATCTCAGGCCAGGCGCGTTCGGGCGGTTCCGGTGCCGAGCCACCTTCATTTTCAGCGAACAGGTCGCGGGGTCCGCTCACGCTCGATGTCTCCTCGGTGACCGACAAGGGCAGGCCGGCCGCCAGACTGTCAAAGGATGGACTGGCCTGTCTTGCCCCAGTCCGCCAGGAACTGTTCAAGACCCTTGTCGGTCAGTGGGTGCTTGACCAGGGCCTTGAAGGTATCGGCCGGAAGGGTTGCCGCATCGGCACCGGCCAGGGCTGCAGATGAGACGTGGACCGGATTGCGAAGCGAGGCCGCCAGAATCTCGGTCTCGAACCCGTGAATGTCATAAAGGGTCCGGATTTCCTCAAGCAGTGTGAGGCCGTCGGCACCCACATCCTCAAGACGGCCAACGAACGGAGAAATGAAGGTGGCACCGGCCTTGGCGGCCAAAAGGGCCTGGGCGGCCGAGAAGCACAGGGTGACGTTGGTCTTGATTCCCTTATCGGTAAAAGTGCGCGCCGCTCGCAGCCCGTCCCAGGTCAATGGCAGTTTCACCACGACGTTGGGGGCGATACCTGCCAGTTTGTCACCTTCCCTCACCATGGTCTCATAATCAGTCGCCACAGCCTCGGCAGAGATGGGCCCCTCGACCAGGGCGCAGATTTCGGCAATGACCTCGGCAATGTTGCGACCGGATTTGGCGATGAGTGATGGATTTGTAGTGACGCCGTCCACCATACCGGTGGGCAGCATTTCCTTGATGACGGCAACGTCAGCGGTGTCGAGAAAGAGTTTCATGGTTCCTCTTCTAGCCGAGACCCAGGGCGGGTGAAAGTCGCTTCGGTCCTGATTCCCCTGCCTGTGCCGGAAGCCTTTGATTATGAGGTTCCTGCAGGGCTCGTGCTTGCCCGCGGGGATCAGGTGTCCGTGCCGCTTGGACCCCGGCTGATCCGGGGCATTATCTCCGATGTACGCGAGACGACAGGATCCAATCGGCGCCTGAAGGTCGTGGTCAGCCGACTTGACGATCCAGCCCTGCCGGAACGGACGTTGGACTTCATCGAATGGGCCGCTCGCTGGACCCTCAGTGCACCAGGCGAGATGGCCTCCGCCGCCCTCAAGGGCCTGCGGGCACCGCCCCCACGGCCCGAGAAACGGGTTAAGCGCGTGGTTGGCCATGGTCCGTTCCGATGCACGCCAGCCCGTCAGGCGGTGCTGGATGTCCTGGAGGAGCGGACCCTGCCGGGTCCTGAGCTGGCCCGGGCCGCGGGCGTATCTTCCGGCGTCATCAAGGGTCTGATCGAGGAAGGGGTTCTGGAGATCCAGGTCATCGAGGCCATTGCCGCCTTTGAGTCACCGGACCCGGACCGGGCCCCGGCAAACCTCAATCCAGATCAGGCTGCGGCTGCAGACACGCTTTCCGAAGCGGTTTCCAGCCAGCGTTTCCAAGCCTTCCTCCTGGACGGCGTGACCGGATCGGGAAAGACGGAGGCCTATCTCGAAGCCGTGGCGCGAACCCTCAGGGCAGACCCCGGGGCACAGATCCTGATCCTCCTGCCTGAGATTGCCCTGACCCAGGCCTTGATCGCTCGCATTACGACTAGGTTCGGGGCAGCGCCTGCGGAATGGCATTCCGGGGTCGCGCCGCCGCGCCGCCGCCAGGTGTGGGAGGCGGTTCGCGCCGGACGCTGCAGTATTGTCGTGGGCGCGCGCTCGGCCCTGTTCCTGCCCTTTTCGGGACTGCGCATGATCGTCGTCGACGAGGAGCACGACGGCTCGTTCAAACAGGATGAGGGGCTTGTCTATCATGGCCGTGACCTGGCCGTGGCGCGAGCGCGCATCGAGGGGGCTACTGTGGTGCTGGCCTCGGCCACACCCTCGCTGGAGACCCTCTTCAATGCGCGCACGGGCCGATATGGATGGGTTAGGCTTGGGGCCAGACATGGGACAGCGGTCCTGCCAGACATCAAGCTTGTCGATCTTCGGGCCAACCCGCCAGATCCACAGACATGGCTTTCAGCCCCGCTTCGCACAGCCCTTGCCGAGACCCTGTTGGCTGGTGAGCAGTCCCTGCTGTTTCTCAATCGTCGTGGATATGCACCCGTCGTGCTCTGCCGGGCCTGCGGCCACCGCATGACCGCTCCGGATACAGACAGCTGGCTGGTCGAGCATCGATATACGGGACGTCTGGTCTGTCACCTGACCGGCTTTTCCATGGCTAGACCCAAGCAATGCCCTTCATGTGCGGCCGAGGACAGTCTGGTGGCCGTCGGTCCTGGGGTTGAGCGTATTGAGGAGGAGGTACGCAGCCTCTTTCCACAGGCGAGGGTGGCCGTCTTCAGTTCGGACACAACGCCGGATGCCCGATCGGCGCGGGCCCTCATCAAGAGTATGGAGGAGGGAGAGATCGACATCCTTGTGGCAACCCAGGCGGCAGCCAAGGGTCACAATTTCCCCAACCTCACGTTCGTTGGCGTGGTTGATGCAGACCTGGGCCTGCGTGGCGGAGACCTTCGCGCTGCTGAACGCACATACCAGCTTCTGGCCCAGGCCACGGGCCGGGCGGGTCGGGCCGATCGACCCGGCCGGGCCCTCCTGCAGACCTGGACGCCTGATCATCCCGTCCTGGAGGCTCTCGCGGCGGGTGACCGCGAGGCCTTTGTCGAGGCGGAGATGGGTGAGCGGGAAATCGCCTGCCTCCCTCCGTTTGGTCGATTGGCAGCCATCATTCTGTCGAGCGAAAACGCTGTGAGCGTCGAAAAGGTCGCCCGTGATCTGGCAGAGGCCATCCCCAACGCCGAACGCCTTGAAGTCTACGGACCGGCTGACGCGCCGCTGGCTCTGGTTCGGGGACGCAGGCGCAAGCGCCTCCTCGTTAGGGCCGACCGGGATGTGGACCTCCAGGGCTTTCTTCGTGTCTGGCTCCAGCGGGTCAAGGTGCCAGCCTCGGTGAGGCTAAGCATCGACGTGGACCCCTACAGCTTCCTGTAAGGCTCACATCGTCCGCCTGTTCAGCAGGGCCAGCAACGTCGCTCAGTTGCCTGGTGGCTCCAACATCCGACTGCGGACCGGGATGAGAGCCTCAGCGTTCGACGATACGGATCTCGAAAAGATCGGGCCAGTTCTTGCCGGTCACGAACAGGCGCCGTTCCTCGGCGTCCCAGGCGATGCCATTCAGGACGTCATCGACAGGATCCAGGCGATCGGCATCAGGACGAAGTCCGGTCAGATCCACCACGCCGGTGACCCGGCCCGACAGGGGATCGATCCTGACGATGAAATCGGTCTGCCAGACGTTGGCCCAGACTTCGCCATCGATGAACTCCAGTTCGTTGAGGCGGGTAAGGGGGCGCCCATTGACAGTGACCGGTACCCGTCCCGTCTCGACCAGGGTCTCCGGGTCAAGAAATCGCAGATGGGCCAGGCCATCTGACAGGATCAGTTGTCTTCCGTCGTGGGTCAGCCCCCATCCCTCTCCGGCAAGGGGATGTTCACTGATGAGTGCGAGGTCGAGCGCATTCCAGACAAAGATCTTGCCGTCCTGCCACGTGAGGCTGAAAGCCCGGTCCCCCAGGATCGTCAGGCCTTCACCAAACAGAGTGGGCTCAAGCTCTCGACGAAGGAGGATCTCGCCGTCCACCAGACGGACCCTGCGTACAGTCGAGGGATAGCGTCCGGTACTTTCCGTCAGGATGCCACCGGAGATGACAAGCCCTTGGGTAAAGGCTGTCGGGTCGTGGGGAAACCTTGCCACGATCTCGTAGCCATAACGGCGGATGGGTACCGGCGATGTCTGCACCGCCGCCTGGGGCGCGGCCTGGGAAACGGCCTGGCCTGTGGCTTGCGCAGCCACGTCCAGTGCCAGGGCTTGGCTGGCTTGAGACAGGATGCCGAGTGCGAGGACCGTCGCCATGATGGCGGCAGGCCAGGCCGGGAAGGGGTGAGGCCGACGGCTTGACCAGGACAAGGAAGCACACTCCGGGGGCAGTTTTCTCACAAGATCACAGATGGGCAGACTATGTCATTTCGGTGATCCGAACGCGACTTTTCCGCTCCGGGATCATCTAGAGGCCTCAGATCGACCGCCAGGGTCAGGGCGTCGTCCTGACGATATCGGCCACGACAGGAAAGTGGTCGGAAATGACTTTACCGCGGAACGAATCCGTAGGGACAGCGAATCGCAGGACGCCAAGCCCGGGCCCGACTAAGATGTGGTCAATGGCCAGGCCGTCATTGTCGTCTGACGGGTCGAAGCGGTTGAATGTACCGCTCGGACCAAAGACCACCGGGCTGATCGTGCGGGCATCCCTGAAACCTGCGTCGATGACCATCCCATAGGCCCGGCTCCCGGGCCCAACGTTGAAATCTCCCATCAGTATGACCCTGGCGGTTTCTCCTGCGACCTCGGCGGGCGGGAGCCTCGCAATATAGGCCGCGCACTTCTCACGGGCCTCGACCCCCACGTGATCAAGGTGCGTATTGCGCACGTCGAGCAGGCCGCCGTCGGACCGATCACGCAAGACCAGGCGAGTGATGGTCCGGGGCAGGGCCGCGTCCCAGCCTCGCGAGGGCCTGTCGGGCGTGGGTGAGCACCAGAGGGTCTCGGCATGCAGTCTTTCGAAACGCGTCCGTCTCCAGAACAGGGTCGTGGTCTCGCCGGCGGCCAGGCCATCATCACGTCCAACGCCATAGTGGGCGTGATCGGGCAGGTTTTCAGCCAGGCTCATCACCATCGAGGGCAAGGCCTCCTGCACGCCCAGAAGATCAGGATCCAGAAAGCGGATCTGGTTGATCAGGTGTGGGCGTCGTTCAGGCCAGGCCGGGTTGTCGGAGGCGACATCCACTCGAATATTATAGCTCAGGGTCCGAAAGTTTGCCGGTTTGGTTTGCTCGAAGGCCGGATCTTCAATCTGAGGCATGGCAGCGACGCCCCTTGCGGCAAGTATCGCCAATGCGAACAGTGCCCAGCCCAGGGACGGGCGTGGCATTCTCCTTGAGTTCCATGACCTTGTCTGAATCGGGACCCTCGGGCGGACGGGGCTGGCGAGCCTCATATTCATCTCCCTGGCCAATGCCTGTGTGTCATGCTCATGTGACTGTCAGGAGACAAGGCCCGGTAACAACAGCCATACTGCGACCCTTCGCCCTTCACGGAATGTTGCGAGGGGCAAAAGCCCATGCTATCAGGCGCCCGGCTTCCAGAGGGTGTTTCGTCCGAAACGCTCCTCTGAGTGCTTTCCTGAAGCAATTCAAGCCTTTGGCCGGTGCGACCTCGCTACCGGTCTTCGCTTTTAGAGTATTGACCGAACGGATCCGGACCTTTGGCTGACGATTTCAGGACGACGGAAGTCGGCGATCGCTATGCGCGGGCGCTTTTTGACCTGGCCCTCGAGACAGGCCGTCTTGAGGCTGTGCGCGCTGATCTCAAGTCGCTGCGTGCGGCCTGGATCGAGAGCGCTGACCTGCGCCGTCTGGCCTGCTCGCCGGTTATTTCATCGGCTGACCAGGGCAAGGGGCTGACCGCTGTCGCCTCCAAGGCCAAGTTCAACGCCACGACAATCAACTTTCTTGGCCTTCTGGCGCAGAACGGTCGTTCCCGTGATCTCGGTTCTGTCATCACCGGCTTTGAAACCCTCCATGCTCGGCACACAGGGTTTGTGGCCGCTGAGGTGATTTCGGCCCAGGCCCTCACCCCGGCTCAGCTCAAGTCCATTTCGACGGCCCTGACAAAGGCGCTGGGCAAGAGCCCCGAAGTGACTGCACGCGTTGACCCGGCCCTCCTCGGGGGTCTTAAGGTCAAGGTCGGCTCGAAACTTTTTGATGCCTCGCTGAAGACAAGACTTGATCAACTGAAGTTTGCCCTGAAGCGCGCCTGAGCGCGTAAGACGACCCCGAAGCCGGCCTTGCCGGCCTCGGTCCAAAACTGCTTCGCGCGCAAGCGCGGCCCATAAATGAACAGGCGTCCCGACAAGGGGGGCCGCAGAGACGAAAACCAGAGAGCCCGCCATGGACATCCGCGCCGCTGAAATTTCGGCCATCCTCAAGTCGCAGATCGCCAACTTCGGTGTGGAGGCTGATGTCTCCGACGTCGGTCAGGTTCTGTCGGTTGGTGACGGCATCGCTCGTATTCACGGTCTGGACAACGTCCAGGCCGGCGAAATGGTGGAGTTCACCAAGGCTGGCGTTAAGGGCATGGCCCTGAACCTTGAGCGCGACAATGTCGGGGCCGTGATCTTCGGCGCTGATGCTCAGATCGCTGAAGGCGACGATGTGCGCCGCCTTGGCGAGATCGTGGACGTTCCCGTCGGCAAGGGCCTCCTGGGCCGCGTGGTCAATCCTCTCGGCGAGCCGATCGATGGCAAGGGCCCGATCCAGTTCACCGAGCGTCGCCGCGTTGACGTCAAGGCTCCCGGCATTATTCCGCGCAAGTCCGTTCATGAGCCGATGCAAACAGGCCTGAAGGCGATTGATACCCTGATCCCGGTTGGCCGTGGCCAGCGCGAACTGATCATTGGTGACCGCCAGGTCGGCAAGACGGCTGTGGCCATCGACACCATCCTGAACCAGAAGAATGTGAACAAGTCCGACGATGAGTCGGCCAAGCTCTATTGCATCTATGTCGCCATCGGCCAGAAGCGTTCGACCGTCGCCCAGATCGTCAAGACGCTCGAGGAAGCCGGCGCGATGGAATATACCATCGTTGTTGCGGCCACGGCTTCCGAGCCTGCACCGCTCCAGTTCCTGGCCCCCTTCTCGGGCACGGCCATGGGTGAATATTTCCGCGACAACGGCATGCACGGCCTGATCGTCTATGACGATCTTTCCAAACAGGCTGTGGCCTATCGCCAGATGTCGCTTCTGCTGCGCCGTCCGCCAGGCCGTGAAGCCTATCCCGGTGATGTGTTCTACCTCCACTCGCGTCTACTGGAGCGTTCGGCCAAGCTCAGCGCTGACTATGGCTCGGGCTCACTGACGGCCCTGCCGCTCATCGAAACCCAGGCCAACGACGTTTCGGCCTATATTCCCACCAATGTGATCTCCATCACTGACGGCCAGATCTTCCTGGAGTCCGACCTGTTCTACCAGGGCATCCGCCCGGCCGTGAACGTCGGTATCTCGGTGTCGCGCGTCGGTGGCTCGGCGCAGACGAAGGCCATGAAGAGCGTGGCCGGCCGTCTCCGCCTCGACCTCGCGCAGTTCCGTGAACTCGAAGCCTT
>JBFZCB010000001.1:0-54796 GCA_041308165.1 Caulobacterales bacterium | reverse complement strand
GTCGAGAGCCTCAGCATTTGTCGCAGCAACCGTCCTGACCTATAAGCTTCATTCAGCCTCTGTTCAGGCGAGCGCGCCTAGATCGAACGCCATGACCCGCACTGCCGTCAGTCTTATCCTTGCCCTCGCAACCCTGGTTTGCGCCGCCCCCCTGGCGACCAGCGCTGACGCGCAGGAGCGCCGCAGTGAGCGCGAGGGTCAACGCCCCGAACAGCAGCGACCCCGCGTGAGTCCTGACGAGGCCCGTCGCAGCGCCAGCCAGGATGGCCGTCCCATTGATATTCAGCCCAGGCGCGATGGCAACTACGGCGTGCTCGTCGAGCGGGGTGGTCAGGTCCGTGAGGTGGTCGTGGATGGCCAGACCGGCCAGCGTCGCCAGAACAGTAATGAACAACGTCCCCGCAGGCCTGACTGATGCGCGTATTACTTGTCGAGGATGACGCCGACCTTTCCAGGCAGCTAAAGGCCGCGCTGGGTGATGCCGGCTATGCTGTTGACCACGCTGCCGATGGCGAGGAGGCCCATTTTCTGGGCGATACCGAGCCGTATGATGTCGTTGTGCTCGACCTCGGTCTGCCGCGCATTGACGGGGTTTCGGTTCTTGAGCGCTGGCGCCGTGACGGCAAGACCACGCCGGTCCTTATCCTGACAGCGCGTGGAACCTGGTCTGACAAGGTCGCCGGTTTTGACGCTGGTGCCGACGACTATCTTACCAAGCCCTTCCACACAGAGGAGCTTCTGGCGCGTCTGCGAGCCCTTCTGAGGCGCTCAGCTGGCGTCGCTTCAGCAACCCTGGCCTGCGGAGGCCTAAGGCTTGACCCCCGCGCGGCCAGGGCGACTGTCAGTGGCGAACCCTTGCGTCTGACATCTCTCGAATACCGTCTGCTGCATTATCTGATGATGCACCAGGGCCGGGTCATCAGTCGAACCGAGCTGGTCGAGCACCTTTATGATCAGGATTTCGATCGCGATTCCAACACGATCGAAGTCTTTGTCGGTCGGGTCCGCAAGAAGGTCGGTCCCGATCGGATTGAAACCGTGCGGGGCCTTGGCTATCGCCTGACCCCCCTGCCAGGCGAAACCGACGCGGCGTGACGCCAGAGCCCTCCTTGCAGGCCGCTCCAGCTTCAAGGGCAAGGGCAGGCTGGACCCGCTGGTTCGGTCCTCCGGGGCGGTCCCTGACACGCAGGCTGATCTGGCTGGCCTCGGCATGGGTCGTACTGGGTCTGATCGTAGCCGCCCTTGTCCTGACCCAGGCCTTTCAGGATTCTGCCCTGCGGCGTCTGGGCAATGTCCTGACAGATTCCGTCAATGAGATCGTGGTCGCAGCCAGCCGAACACCGTCGGATGAACCGGTCCCCCAGATTCAGGATGCGCAGACACTGCGGCTCCTCTCGGGTAAATACTGGGCCATCCTGCGCCCCGAGCCGGAGGGTCGCCTGACGACCCTGGCGAGATCCGACTCGCTTTGGAACTCTGAACTCGAAGTGCCTGCGGATCTCGCCTCCCGACTTGAAGCGGCCTTTGGTGACGTCATTAGCTTCAATGCCGTGGGGCCATCAGCCGATGAACCCTTGCGTGTTGCGGCCAGTATGAAGTCGATCCCGCGATATGATCATCCGGTTATCTTCATTGCCGCCATCAACCGTTCCAACATCGATGAGGACACGCGCCAGTTCGCCCGTCTGACCTGGATTGCGCTGGGCCTGCTGGGACTGGGCCTGGTCGCTGCCGTCTTCACCCAGGTAAGGGTGGGGCTGCGCCCCCTGTTTGACCTTCGAACCGAGATCGCCAATGTTCGCAAGGGTCGGGCCGCACGCATCGAAAACGTCTATCCCATCGAGATCCAGCCCCTGGCCGATCAGGTCAACAGGCTGCTTGATCACAATCAGGAGGTCGTGGATCGACAGAGAACCCATGTCGGCAACCTCGCCCATGCCCTGAAGACACCTATCTCGGTCATGCTTGCCGAGGCGGGAAGTGGCAAGGGTGCCCTTCCAGAGCTGGTTCGCCGCCAGACCGAAGTCATGAAGGGCCAGGTTGATCATCATCTGCGCCGGGCGCGTGCGGCAGCCCGTGCGGCTCACGGACTGGGTGAAACCACCTTGGTGGCCGAAGTGCTGGATGAACTCGCGGTCATGCTGGAGCGGGTTTTTCAGTCCAAGGCGGTAGAGATTGACTGGAGGGCCCCTGATGATCTGGCCTTCCTGGGCGAGCGTCAGGATCTTCAGGAGATCCTTGGCAACCTGATCGAGAACAGTTGCAAATGGAGTCAGCGGCGGATCCGGGTCGTTGGCGAGCTCTCAAGCCCAGGGCTCATGACCATAGTGGTCGAGGATGATGGTCCAGGCCTGGCCGAGGATCAGTATGAAGGGGCGCTGAAGCGAGGCGCACGGATGGATGAGGCCGAACCCGGTTCAGGCCTTGGACTGTCCATCGTAGACGATTTGACACGGGCTTACGGAGGTCGCCTGACCATGGGGACGAGTGCCCTCGGAGGCCTCAGGGTCACGCTCGAGCTGCCTGCGGCCGGAGACTAGGCTGATCTCCGGACCGCGCTACGGGTAGGTAAGCTGTGCCAGAGAGCCTGTCTGGGCGGCGAACAGGTTAAGGTCGAAAGGGTCGTGACCGATCGTGTTAAACGTGTGGGCTTTTTATTAATCGGTTAGGCCTATCCTGAAGGCGCTATACCGAGTGTGGGGGCAACCCGGAGTTTCAAGCATGGCCGGTTTATCGGTCGAAGCCAGGACAAGCTTGTCGCAGGTCATGGAGGCCGTGCCGGACGACACACTGGAAGCGATCCTCGTCACGGTTGTGCAAATGCCCGGAGCCAAGGCCCGTGCCCTGGAAGAGATGATCGAGACCAGGCAGCGGGATCGGCGCCGCCGTGCCGAGGCCTTTGACGCCCTCATCCCCATGTTCAAGGCGCGCGCAGACGGTCTGGAGGCCCTGACCTTTCCGCCAAGCGTCCTGCCGCGACTTTGGCAGCAGACCTCGGCGCGCTCACCTGCAGTCCTTCCCATGCTGGATACCAAGAATGACGAGGATTCCAGTCGGCGCGCCCTTGCGCGCATGAACCTCTATGCTGCAGCTGCCCGGGTGGTTCGTGAGACACCCGAGAGCGTCTGGCCGCCGGCGGTGGATCTGGATGAAGCCGGCATTGCCGCGCGGGAGCGGGGGCTCACCGAGCTGGCCCTTTGCTGTGATCTGGGATCTCTTGCCCACCGGGCGACCCGGGGACTTTCGACCTGGACGGGTCGGCCTGATGAAGACCGCATGCTTGAGCTCAAACTTCTGGCCAAGGATGCTGGGGATCTGGATCCCGATGGGGCGCGCCGCCTCATGGACATTCTTGTTGCCCATATCTCCGAGGCCTCGCAAATCCTCCAACTTGCTGTCTACGCCATTGGCGTCGGCGGGCACGAGGCCATGATAAAGCTGTCGGAAATGGCCGTTGTGTTTGACCGGGTTCTGGATGGCCTTGAGATCAGGGCCCGCAGGATCGCCGCCTTCCGGCCGGGAGAGCCGCAGGAGCCGCTTCGTCTTGACCTCGCCTGGTGTGCGGCCGTTCTGGAAACACTGACGCTGGTGGTCCAGGCTGATCCGAAGGGTGAATGGGCAAGACGTGCCGGTGTTTCCCGGACCATGATTGGCAATCAAATGGAGCAGTGGCTCAAGGCCGCGCCTGCAGCCACACGCAAGGTTCTGCCCAGACGCAGTGTACAGTCAGGTGCACGCATCGGCCGCAAGATGCCCAACCTAGAGACGTCCGTGCGCGATACGCTTGTAGACCCGGCGCGCCAACTGGCGATGCTGGTGACCCTTGTCAGGGCAACGGCCAATCGCTTTGGATGCGAAGCCCTACGCCAGTCAGCCGTGACGGAAATGAAGCTGGAGCTGGGTGACTATGCTGAGCACATGGTCGAGCTCCTGAAGGATGATGATCCGCCCGATCTGACCATGGCCACTGAGTATGGCGAACTTGTCGCAGACCTCCTTGAGCGGCTTGATGCGGCATCCGAGGCCCATACGGTCAAGCGTCGGATCGCAGCCTTCAGATTGGAAGACGGCGGGGTCAAGGCCGCCTGATCCGCCATCCAATCGACCTGTTGGCCCGATACAGGCCTGCGACGTTCGACATGATCGCGCAAGCGGTAGAAATGAGCTAGAGCGCCCACATGTTGACGTTCTGGATTCTTTGCGCGCTCGCAACCAGCATCGCTGCCCTGCTCATCATGAGTTATGCTAGGCGCGGCTTGGACGTATCGGTCGCTAACCCGCAGGCGGCCGGTGAGACGGCTCGCCGAGAGCTTGTGGCGCTGGACAGGTTGAGGGACGAAGGTTTGCTGGGCCAGGCCGAATGGACCGAGGCCCGGGCAGAGGCGGCACGGCGCTGGCTTGAGGTCGTGCCTACAGACCTTCCGGTCGAGGACAGGCCGGCTGTTCAGGCTGGGCCCCGCCGCCATGACCGTCTGGGCGTCATGATCAGTGTCGCCCTCACCGTTGTGTCGAGCCTGGGCCTATATTTCTGGATTGCCGCTCCCGGACTGCCAGACCAGCCTTATACCGAGCGGGTCCAGGCCTGGTCACAGTCGACCGAGCCCCTTGAGGCGATCCAGGTGGCCGCCGTGCTTGAGCGCGAGGTGCGCGATCGACCACAGGACCAGCGTATGTGGACCTTGTTGGGTTCGGCACGTTTTCAGTCGGGCGATTCCATTGGCGCAGCCTCGGCCTTTCGCCGGGCTGTAGCCCTCGAACCCAATGATGCCCAAAGCTGGGCCCGGCTGGGTGAAAGCCTGGTCAGATCTCAGGAGGGCGAGGTCGGCCTTGATGCGCTGGCAGCCTTCCAGGAGGCGGTGAAACTGGACCCGGGTCAGCTTGGGGCCCTCTATTTCCTTGGAGATGCAGCCCTCGAGCGCGGTGAAATCGATGCCGTGCGGCAGTACTGGATACCCCTGATACAGGCGCTTGCCCCCTCTGATCCCCGCAGGATCGATCTTGAGTACCGTCTGTCACAGGCAACCCCTGGCGTGGGCGCGGCGGGATGACCTCTTGGACCCCATATATTCAGACGGTATATGCGCTGCCCACCCTTAGCGCCTGTGGAGGCGATCGATGAGCTGGCTACCACGAGCGCCGAAGGCACGCCGTCGCCTGTGGGTTATACTGGCTGTCGCTCCGGTCCTGGCCCTGGCGACGGGCCTGTCGCTATGGGCGATGAGCGATAACGTCACCTATTTCTTCTCGCCCTCGGAAGCGACCCCTGACCGGGTTCCGCCGGGTCAGACCATCCGGCTTGGCGGACTTGTCGAGGCGGGAAGCGTTACGCACACGGGCTCACAGGTCGCCTTCAGTGTGACGGACAATGCCGCAAGCACGCTCATTGTCTTTGACGGAGATCTGCCGGACCTGTTCCGTGAAGGCCAGGGTATTGTCGCCGAGGGCAGGTTCCAGCCTGACCGCAGCTTCGTAGCCAAGGAAGTGCTGGCCAAGCATGACGAGACCTATATGCCCAGGGAGGTTGCCGAGCGTCTCAAGGCCAGTGGGGAATGGCGGCCAGGCGCTCCGGCACCCGCCCCGGCACCCGCCATGGCCAGGCCTGCAGCAGGGGCGGATCGCTCGTGATTGTTGAAGTTGGGGCCTTTGCCCTCCTCCTGGCCTTTGTCCTGGCGGTCGTGCAGGCGGGCGTCTCGGGTATGGGTCGCACGCTGTCCAGCCCGGTGCTGGCCGGGGCAGGCCAGGGGGCAGCCATCGGCTCGGCCCTGGCTGTCCTGGTTGCCTTTGCGGCTCTTATCTATGCCTTCGTGATCTCGGACTTTTCGGTGTCGAATGTTGCGGCCAACAGCCACACCGACAAGCCCATGTATTACAAGGTGGCTGCAGCCTGGGGCAGCCATGAGGGGTCCCTTGTGCTCTGGTGCCTGGTTATGACCGGCTTTGGGGCCATCCTGGCCATGGCTCGAGAAAGTGGTTCCGTAAAGGGTGCAGGCCAGGGGTTGCCGTTCGGTCTGAAAGCCTCGGCCGTAGGCACACAGGGGGTTCTGTCGGCCCTGTTTCTGGCCTTCACGGTCTTTACGTCCAATCCCTTTAGCCGGCTGAACCCGGCCCCGTTCGAAGGGGCATCACTCAATCCCCTGTTGCAGGATCCGGCCTTGGCGGTTCACCCGCCACTTCTTTATGCCGGTTATGTTGGATTTTCGGTCACCTTCTCGCTTGCCGTGGCGGCTCTGATCGAGGGCCGTTCCCTGGCCGGGCTGGGGCAGGGGTTCTGGCCGGCCTGGGGGCGCTGGGTCCGCCCTTGGGCGCTGGCGTCATGGGTCTTCCTGACGCTTGGTATAACGCTGGGAAGTTTCTGGGCCTATTATGAACTGGGTTGGGGGGGCTGGTGGTTCTGGGATCCCGTCGAGAACGCCAGTTTTCTGCCCTGGCTTGCCGGTACCGCGCTCCTGCATTCGGCCATCGTGACAGAGCGGCGTGGCGGCCTTGCCAGTTGGACTGTTTTTCTGGCTCTTTTGGCCTTCAGCCTTTCCATCCTCGGGGCCTTCCTGGTCCGTTCGGGCGTCCTGACCAGCGTTCATGCCTTTGCGGTGGATCCTGAAAGGGGTCTGATGCTGCTGGCGATTCTGGCTTTGGTGTCGGGCTCGGCCTTCGCCCTTTTTGCCTGGCGAGCACAGCAGTTAAGGGGAGGGGCTGTATTCGCCCCGGTAAGCCGCGAAGGCGGCCTGGTGCTGAATAACCTTTTTCTGACGGCATCGGCGGCGACGGTTCTGCTCGGCACCCTCTACCCCCTCATTCTCGAGGCGATCAACGGCTCCACCATCTCGGTTGGTCCGCCCTATTTCAACCTGACCTTCACCCCCCTCATGGCCTGTGCGCTTCTGATCCTGCCGGCCGGTCCGCTGCTGGCCTGGAAGCGCGGTGATCTGCGCGGCGTGTTCCAGAGGCTGGCCCTGGCCGCAGGTCTAGCCATCGGCTGCGGCTTTCTGGGCTGGTTCCTGTTCGAGCCGAAAAAGGCGCTGGCAGGGGCGGGTCTGGCCCTGGGGGCCTGGCTCATCTTCGGGGCCCTTGCCGAATGGGCGGATCGGATCCGGCTGTTTCGGGCCCCTGGCGGAGAATCCCTGCGTCGTGCCCGGGCCATGCCTCTGGCCGCCTGGGGCATGATGTTTGCCCATGCCGGCCTGGGCGTTTTCGTCCTCGGAGCCGTCGCCGAGACCGCTTTCAAGGTTGAAAGCGCCGCCGCCCTTTCGCGCGGCGGATCGGTGTCTGCGGCCGGTTGGGTTGCCAGGCTGGACGATGTAAAGATCATTGAAGGTCCCAACTACCTTGCCGAGCGCGGTTTCCTGACCGTGACGCGCAGTGATGGTTCGGCACCGCGAACACTGACCGCGGAGCGGCGCTTCTTTCCCGTCGGAGGTCAGACCACCACGGAAGTCGGGCTCGATTTCAGGGGACTGGATGATGTCTATGTCGTGATGGGAGAGCGTCGGGCGGGCGTGGAGGGGGCTCCAGCCTGGACTGTACGGCTCTACTGGAACCCCTGGGCGCGCCTCATCTTCCTGGGGCCGGCCATAATGTGTCTGGGCGGACTGCTTTCACTGATGGATCGCCGCCTGAGGCTTGGTGTGGGCAATCGCAGAAAACCCCGCCCTCTGCCTGTTGCCACTGAGGCCGGTTGATCATGGTCCTTAAGTCGTGCTCTGGCCTGATCCGTCTCTCTGGTCTTGTCAGGATCATGCTGCTCGCCCTTTTTCTGGGGATGGTTGCCAGCCCCGGGTGGGCTGAGCCGGCACCGGCACCGGACAGACCACTGGCTGATACGGTGCAGGAAGCCAGAGCCAGGGCCCTGTTTGCAGAGGTCCGCTGCATTGTCTGTCAGCATGAATCCATCTCAGGGTCTCAGGCGGGACTGGCAACGGATATGCGCCGGTTGGTGCGAGAAAAGATCGAGAGCGGTGCCAGTGACGAGGCCATACGCGAGGACCTGGTCAGGCGCTGGGGGGACTATATTCTTTTCAAACCCCCCGTGCGGCTCAATACGACCCTGCTCTGGTTTGGACCCTTTGTCCTGATCCTGATTGGAGGGTTGCTGCTGGTGCTCCAGCTCAGAAAGAAGCGGCCCGTCACGCTTCCCCTGTCCCAGGAGGAGCAGGCCCGGATAGAGGATCTTCTTGCCGAGGCCGAGCTTCGCCCCGATCCTGACGCAAAACCGCGCAACCACTAGAAGCAGACAGGCTTACTTTTTGCCTGCCGGTTTGGCTGACGCAGGTTGGCCAATCCGCTCAAGGACCTATATCAACCAACGAACGGTCCGCTCATCGGACCATCACAGGGTTTTCAAGGACGACGATGCTGAAGCGCAAGGAGTTCATTCTGGGGGCCGCAGCCGGCCTTATCATCGCCGCCGGCGCAACCGCTGGCGGGGTCATCAACTGGCCCTCAGCAAATGCCGAGGGGCGTCCGGGACAGCTCATGCCGTCCGCCGGGGCTGCAGGCCTTGCCTTTGCGCCCCCTCAGGGGGCTCCGCTCAGCTTTGCTGATATCGTCCAGCAGGTGGCTCCAGCCGTTGTCCAGATTGAGGTGGAGACGCGCGTTGAAAGGCCCTCAGGCGGTATCCAGATTCCGGGTTTCCCCGGCTTTGTCATTCCCAACCCCCGTGGCGGAGAGGGGCAGGAGAATCCCGAGCCTGAGACCGCCCAGGGTGCAGGGTCCGGCTTCTTCATCACCCGGGACGGGTTCATCGTCACCAATAACCACGTTGTCGAGAACGCCACCTCGATCAAGGTCGTCCTGACCGATGGACGCAGGCTCGACGCCAGGCTCGTCGGACGTGATGTTCCAACGGACCTGGCTGTGATCAAGGTCGATGGTGACAACTTCAACTTCGTCAGCTTCGAGGAGGAAGCCGATCCTCGTGTCGGCGACTGGGTCGTGGCTGTGGGTAATCCCTTCGGACTGGGCGGCACGGCGACGGCCGGCATTGTTTCAGCCAAGAGCCGCCAGGATCCGTCGGGCCAGTCGCGTGGATTTGTCGACTTCATCCAGATCGATGCCGCCATCAACCGGGGTAATTCCGGTGGTCCGACGTTTGATATCTATGGGCGTGTCATCGGGGTGAACTCAGCGATCATTTCTCCGACGGGCGGATCGGTCGGTATCGGTTTTGCCATACCCGCCTCCATTGCCAAGCCGATCACAGACCGTCTGATGAGTGGCCAGGAAGTCGAGCGCGGGTACCTGGGCGTTTCGATGCGGACCATGACCGATGATGAACGCAACGCCCTGGGTTTGCCTGAAGCCGTCAAGGGGGTGCTGATCAACAGTGTCACTCCGGATGGACCTGCCGACAAGGCGGGTATCCGGTCGGAGGATGTCGTCATTTCGATCGATGGCCGCCCCACGCTTACGGGTGATGCCCTGACCCGTGCCGTAGCGGGTACCCGCGTGGGCGAGACCCTTCGTCTGGAGCTCTATCGCGAAGGCCGGCTCCAGACTGTCACGGTGAGGTCTGGGCGTCGTCCACCGGAAGCCGAGCTGGATGCCATGCGTGACGGCACGCCTGGCGGCGCTGGACCAACGACCCCCTCTCCCGCAGCACAGGCCGTCGAGGGGCTGTCGGTCAGTGCCCTGACACCTGCACTTCGTTCGCGGTTCTCGATCGAGGCTGATGTGGCTGGCGTTGTTGTGACCGAGGTCGCACCGCGCTCCAAGGCCGGGCAGATGGGCTTCCGCCCTGGCACGGTGATCACCCGGGCATTCAGTCGTCCACTCAGCACGCCTGCTGACTTCAAGGCCGCTGTGGACGCGGCTCGGGCGGCCGGCAGACCGAGTGTCCTGCTTCAGGTTCGCGCTCCGCAAAGCCCAAGCGCAGCCCTTGTTGCCCTGGAGCTTTCGAAAGCTGAATAAGCCTTAACTCACTAGATTGCCGCCGATGGGTTAGCATCGGCGGCAGTTTTGATTTTGGGGAGGGGATCCATGAAGATTCTGGTCGTAGAAGATGATGCTGAGGCCGCTGCAGCCATGCTGCGGGGGCTGGGTGAAGCCGGTCATCAGGTCAGTCATGCCGTAGATGGCGCTTACGGGCTTTTGGAAGCGCAAAGAGGCGGATACGACGTCTATGTCGTGGACAGGATGATGCCACGGCTGGACGGGATCGGCATGGTCGAGACGCTCCGCAAGGATGGAGACCAGACGCCAGTTCTTTTCCTGTCGGCTCTGGGGGAGGTCGAGGACCGGATCACGGGTCTGAAGGCCGGTGGCGATGACTATCTGGTCAAGCCCTACGCCTTTGGCGAGCTCATTGCCCGGGTTGAGGCGCTTGCGCGCCGGCGCGAAACGGGTGGAATCCAGACGGTACTGAAGGTTGGTGACCTGGAAATGAACCTGATTGCGCGCACCGTGCATCGGGCTGACAGCGAGATCGACCTGCAGCCGCGCGAGTTCCAGCTTCTGGAGTTCCTGATGCGCCATGCCGGTCAGTCGGTGACCCGCACCATGTTGCTGGAGAAGGTCTGGGAATATCATTTCGATCCGCAGACCAATGTCATTGATGTTCACATCAGCCGGCTAAGGTCCAAGATCGACAAGGGCTTTGACAAGGCCATGCTGCAAACCGTCCGGGGTGCAGGCTATCGTCTTGAAGCGTGAAGCGAGCCGTCTTGCACCTTCGTCTTTCCAAGGACGAGGTCTAGGATTCTGGTGAGGGGGCGTTGAGGCGTTGAGGTCAGGCCGTTTGCGAGATTGCCTGCCAAGGGCAGTGCTGCCGAGCGCCGGTGCGGGGCGATATGAGCCCCTGTGGTTTCCAGGTGATCGGGTCTTGGCCTTATGGGATCTGTTGGTTGGGAGGCGTGATCCCTAGTGCGCTTTCCCTCGCTTCTTCGACGTACGCCCTTTCGGCTGACGCTCCTGTTTCTGGCGCTCTTTACGACAGCGGCCGCCGCGGTTCTGGCCTATGTCTATATTGCCTCGGCAGAGGAGGCACGAACCCGGGCGCGGCTCGACGTCGAGACTGAGGTTGCGAGCCTGACCGCGATCTATCGGACACGAGGTCCAGACACCCTGAACAGTGTTCTTGTCGAAAGGGTCGTGCGGGGCGGTAACTATCTCTATGTGCTGGTCGGGCGAGACGGGCGTATCATCACCACCAGCCTGTCGGAGTCGCCCCTGTCCACGGGCGGCACGGGAAACCTCCCGGTCTGGGATACCTTTACCTTCACCGATATTGCGGCCGACAGTACCGTGGAGCGTCGACAGGGTTTTGGTGTAGAAATGAAACTCTCTGGGGGTGAGCGGTTGTTTGTCGGCCGCGACCTTGGTGACACGGAAGCCTATCTTGGCCGACTGACGCGGGCACTTTGGCTGGCTATGGGACTGGTGCTCCTGCTGGGGGTCTCAGGCGGGCTGATCGTCAGCCACAATCTTGAGCATTCAATGGGTCGTCTCAACGCCGTAGTCGCGGCAGTCCAGGACGGAGATCTGAAGGCCAGGATCCCGCTGCGCCAGCCAGCGAGGGGGCCTGTGGAGGGCGGTGATGAACTTGAGGAACTTGGACGGGGAATGAACGGGATGCTGGAGCGGCTCGAGAGCTCCATGTCCTCAATCCGCCATGCCGGCGACGCCATTGCCCACGACCTGCGCTCGCCGCTCACCCGGATGCGCGCGCGGCTGGAAGTGGCCTTGATTGATGCCGAGGCCGGCAAGGTCTCCGGTGTCGAGGCGTTGACCGTGGCGCTCGATGAAGCCGATAATCTGCTCAAGACCTTCAACACGGTCCTGGCCATCGCTCGGCTTCAAGCTGGAGGCGCTTCGGATCTGGTTGTCTTTGATGCCGCTGATATGGCCACTGACATGGCCGAACTCTATCAGCCGGCTGCTGAGGACAAGGGGTTGGAGTTCTCAAGCGAGATCGAGAAGGGGCTGATGATCGAAGGCAATCCTCCGTTTCTTGCCCAGGCCCTGGCCAATGTCATCGACAATGCCATAAAATACACCCCCGTCGGAGGTGCCGTCATGCTGCGGGCGCGCCGGCGGTCTTCCGGGGAGATCGAGTATTCGATTACCGACACCGGCCCCGGTGTCCCTGAAGACGACCGTGGGCGTGTAGTGCAAAGGTTCGTCAGGCTGGATAACAGCCGCTCTGAAGCCGGATCGGGGCTCGGTCTGTCTCTCGTTTCCGCCGTGCTTGAAGCCCATAAGGGTCGTGTTCAACTTGATGAAGGGCCCGGCATCTATGGAGGCTTTGGCCCCGGTCTCCGAGTTGCCCTGGTCATTCCACCGGCTGCGACCTCATCATGAACCCGGCCGCCCTTGTCAGCCTCTTGCGTCCCTGTGGGCCAGTCCTTGACCCCGAGGCGGGTTTGCGTGCCCGCCAGCGGCTGGATGAGCTGCCCGATCCGGGGGATGGGGAGGGGGACTGGCAGGCGCAGCTGGCCAAGGCCTGGCCAGCTCTCGAACCTGTGTTTGCCGCCTCACCCTATCTGCTCAGCCTGGCCCGAAGGCCGACAGACCGACTTTGGCGGCTCTTGTCGGATGCTCCCGACCGTCAGCTGGACCGGATTCTTGAGGCGACCTTGAAGCTGGAGGGGGGGGCTGAGGCCATCAAGGCTCCACTTCGACAGCTCAAGGGAGACCTCCACCTTCTGACAGCCCTGTGCGACCTCGGGGGGGTCTGGGATCTGGAGGCTGTGACCCATGCCCTGTCTGCCTTTGCAGACGCATCAACACAGGCGGCCCTGAGAGCTGTAGCCACGGATCTGCGGGCGCGTGGAAGGTTGTTGGCGGCCGAGGACGGGCCTGCGGGACCCGTGCCCGGGCTTTTTATCCTGGCCATGGGCAAGCACGGCGCATTCGAACTCAACTATTCCTCCGACATCGACATTTCCTTTTTCTACGATCCTGATCGTCTGGGTTCGGTCCTGGCACCGGGCGTGGAAATTCAGGGCTTCGTCGATCGGCTTGCCCAGGCGCTTTCTGTGCTGATGCAGGAGCGGACAGCAGACGGATATGTATTCCGTGTAGACCTCAGGCTGCGCCCGGACCCCTCGTCGACACCCCCGGCCGTCGCTACCCCGATGGCCCTGGCCTATTATGAATCCGTAGGTCAGAACTGGGAGAGGGCCGCTTTTATCAAGGCCCGTGCCTTCTGTGGCGATATCGAGGCCGGCGAAGCCTTCCTCCAGGCCCTGGTACCCTTTGTCTGGAGGCGCAGCCTGGATTATCAGGCGGTGTTGGATATCCAGTCCATCAAGCGGCAGATCCATGCCCACAAGACGGGAACGGCCCTGCAACCGGCTGGAGCCAATCTGAAGCTTGGCCGCGGCGGCATTCGAGAGATCGAGTTCTATGCCCAGACCCAGCAGTTGATTCTGGGCGGGCGCGATCGCAGTCTGCGGACCCGTCGAACAGACTTGGCCCTTGCAGCACTCAGTGAGGCTGGACACGTGCCCGCAGACGTTGCCCGTGATCTCACGGCGGCCTATGGCCGGCTGCGCTGTCTTGAGCACAGGGTCCAGATGCTGGAGGATGAACAGACCCACGTTCTGCCGGCCGACCCCGTGGCTCGGTCTGCCGTTGCGGCCCTGTCGGGGAGTGGCGATCTTGCCGCTTTCGATGCCGGGGTTGAGCAGCTTCTGGTTGGGGTCAACAGCTACTATGGCAGGCTATTCGAGGGTGAGGAGGACCTGTCCTCATCCTATGGTAGCCTGGTCTTCACGGGCGTCGACAATGATCCGGAGACGATCGAGACGCTGAAACGCATGGGGTTCAGCGAGCCTGCATCTGTCGCAGACACCATCCGCGGCTGGCATCACGGTCATATAGCCGCCACACGGACCTCCCGGGGTCGTGAACTGTTTACCCGCCTGGCTCCTAGGCTTCTGGAAGCCCTGGCCCGCACCGAGGCCCCGGATGCGGCCTTCACACGGTTTGCCACCTTCTTTGCGGGGATGAACTCGGGTGTTCAGGTCCAGGCCCTTTTTCTGAATCAACCCGAACTGTTTGAAATGATCCTGGCCGTAATGGCCTTCGCGCCACGGCTTGCCCGGACACTGGGGCGATATCCGGCGGCGCTGGATTCCATGCTGGATTCCCGCTTCCATGCCCAGCTCGGTCCCTCCACGGGTCTGTTTGACCAGATGGCTGATGAGGCTGCAGGAGCGGGCGACTTCGAGGGAGCGATGAATGCCGTGCGCCGCCTTCATCGTGAACAGCAGTTTCGGATCGGAATCCAGACCCTCAGCGGCCGGGTGAGCCCGGAGACGGCTGGACGCGCTTTCACCAATCTGGCCGATGCTGTCATACGTGTGCTGGCCGATGCGGCCATGGCCGAAACCGTCCGGATCGGCGGTAGCATGACAGGGGCCTCGGCGGTGATCGCCTTGGGCAAGGCGGGTTCGGGCGAAATGACGGCCGGATCGGACCTGGACCTCATGACGGTCTATGAGGCCCCCTTTGAGGCCCTCTCTTCCATCAAGGGCTGGACGGCAGATGTGTTCAACATCCGCTTTACCCAAAGGCTGATCTCTGCCCTGTCGGCCCATACCGCCGAGGGTGGGCTTTATGAGGTCGACATGCGCCTCAGGCCTTCTGGCTCCAAGGGCCCGGTATCGGTTCGACTGTCGGCCTTTGATGACTATTATGCTGGGGAAGCGGCGACCTGGGAGTTCATGGCCTTGACGCGCGCCCGGGTCGCCTGGGCCAGTGATGCAGCCTTTGCCGATAAGGTCGGCGCGATAATCCAGACCGTGCTGCGCCGACCCAGGCCCGGTGTGGACGTGGCCGGTGACATCAGATCCATGCGCGATCTGATGGATCGTGAGAGGCGACCATCAGGCTTTTGGGACCTCAAGCTGTCACCGGGGGGCCTTGTCGATGCAGAGTTCGTTGGACAGTTCCGCCAGCTGCAGGCTGCAGCCTCGGGTGGGCCCCTTTCACCCTATACGCTTGAACAACTTGTCGATGATCCCGTTCTGGCCCAGGCTTGGCGACTTCAGCAGGGACTGGGCCAGCTATTTGCCTGTGCATTCGATGAGCGTCCCGATCCAGAAGCCGAGCCGGCACCCTTTCGTCAGCGATTGGCTATGGCGACGGGTGAGGCGGATTTCGCGACCCTGGTTGCCCGGTTGACGGCAGACCGGAGGGCTGCGCGTCTGGCGTTTGAAGCGATCTTACCTGCAGTACCTGGCAGGAGAGACTCTATCTGCGACGGATAAAACTCTGTCCTGCGTTGAACTCCCCGGAAGCGCGGATATCCGCGCACTCATTTCGAGGACATCATCATGACCCGAGCCAAGCGCCTTTGCGGCATCGCCGCAGCCTGTCTTACCCTGACAGCCGGAGTGGCCGTAGCCGGCAATCCGGCTGTGGGAGCAGGTGTTTCCGCTAGCCAGATCTCTGCCTCCGGCCCTGCCGAGACGGCCCCCCAACCGATTACGCGACCCGGCCGCCCGCGTCCTGACGCAGACGGCGACGGCAGGATATCGCGTGCTGAGTTCATTGACGCCCGCCTGCGTCCTCTTGTGGCCATGGATAGGGACAACGACGGGACGATCAGTGCCGGCGAGCGCATGACCTGGCGTCAGGACCGCATGGCTGAGCACGCGACACGCCGATTTGAGCGACTTGATGCTGACAGCAATGGATCTGTGAGCCGCGCAGAGTTCGACGCGGCCCGTCAAAAAGTCGCAAGCCGACGCGGAGAGCGGCGGGCTCCACGCCATTACGGCCCCTCAGCGACCCGCGATCCGGCTGCAGCCCAGACCCGGGAAGATGGGGCGCAGGGTATGAGGGGTATGCAGGGTATGAGGGCGCATAGAGAGGGCCGGGGCCATGGCCCCAGGCACGCCCGTTCAGGTCCGGGAATGGACCGGACGTCACCAGCAGCCCAGCCGGCTCCCCTTCTTCTATCCGAAGCCAGGACGAGAGCTGAGGCCCTATTCAGCCGCCTAGACCAGGATGCAGACGGTTTCATAAGCCGCAGTGAGCGTCAGGCTATGATGGGCCAGGCAGGCCAGCGCTCCGCTATGGGTCGTGAAGGACGCCCCATGAGGCGCCCGGGCCGAATGCAGGCAGATCCGGCACAGGCATCGCCTGCGGCACCCACTTCGGAGTAGTAGGATGGCAGGTCGGGTCAATCCTGACTGGCCGGACGTGATGGCAGGTGAAGCTAGAGGTCAATTTGGCGCGTATCGCCGACCCCGACGAGGAACTGATCAGCCGGGTTGGTCGTGGCGACGCCGCGGCCATCCAGGCGATGGTTGCGCGCAAGCTGCCCCGCATGCTGGCCCTGGCCAGGCGGATGCTAGGCGATGCGGTGGAGGCCGAGGATGTAGCGCAGGAGGCGATGCTCCGGGCCTGGAGACAGGCACCGAAGTGGACGCCGGGCAAGGCAAGGTTCGATACCTGGCTGCACAGGGTGGCGCTCAATCTATGTTACGACGTTCTGCGGCGACGTCGGGACATACCGGCTGCGACCCTTCCCGAACGTGTCGACGAAGGGCCGGCTCCAGACCAGGGACTTCTTTCGGCAGAGGCGGGGGTGAGGGTCGAGCAGGCTCTCACCAGGCTTCCCGATCGCCAGCGCGAGGCTATCGTCCTTTGCCATTACCAGGAACTGACCAATATAGAGGCAGCGGGTCTCATGGAGATCAGTGTCGAGGCTCTAGAAAGCCTGCTGGCACGAGGGCGGCGCGCGCTGAGAGTTTCATTGGCCGATCTGGCCGAGGATCGGGGGGCTGATCGAGGATGACGATGAACGAACAGAGGCTGCAGCACCTTGTAGACGCCTATGGAGGTGATCTGTGCCGCTGGCCCGAGGCTGAGCGCGAGGCGGCCCGTGCCTTTTTGAAAGCAGTGCCCGAACTCGCCGTGAAGCTGGATGCGGGGCGTCAGCTTGATGCTCTTCTTTTGGCTTCGCGCCAGCCTGCTGTATCCATGGCCCTGCGCGATCGGGTGCTGGCCAGTGCCCTGTCGGCCGGGCTTGGGCCCCGCCGGTTCCGGATCTGGCGCGACCGGCTGGCCCTGGCTTTCGGGGCCGGCTGGACTGCCGCAGCCTGTGCAGGTGTTGCGGCCGGGTTCATCCTGAGTGCACAGGTCAGTGCGGATGCAAGCGCGGATGCCATTCTTTATCAGGCATCGCAGTCGACGCTTGATGACAGCGAGCTTGTCGGATGAACCCCCGTCTTCTGGGCATTGTTCTGGCCATATCTGTCGCCTTCAACCTGTTTGCTGTTGCGGCAGGGGTAACGGTCTGGATGGGCATCAAGCGCGAGCAGGTGCGTGTTGCTGAAATGCGCATGCCGGTCCAACGCGGCCCGCTGCGTGAAGTCCTCGTCGAGATGGACCCGGAGGTACGCGACCGCGTCAGGGCCACGATGCGGGCCTCGGCTCTGGCGGCTCGCCCGGATTTCGAGGCTTCTCGCGCGGCTCGTCGTCGGGCTGCAGAACTGGCCGCTGGAGCCACGCTCGATTCTGCCGCTGTCGCTGAGGCCCTTGAGGCCTCGCGGGCGGCGGAAATGAGAGGCCGGGTCAGGCTTGAGAGCGATGCTGTGGCGCTCCTTGGCACCCTTGAGGCTTCAGATCGTGCAGCCTTCAGTCGGATCCTCAAGCGCCGGGGGAGCGGGGGTGATGCCGCTGGACAAAAACGCGAGCGGACCGGGCGTGGCGATGGTCTTGACACAGCCGGGCCGATGGATCGGCCCGGCTGACCGGTTCAGTCGCCGTTGAAGAGACCCGGGCGCTTTTCGAGCACAGCATTGACGCCCTCAAGGTGATCGTCGGTCAGGTGAGCCAGGGCCTGCATAGCGGCTGACATCTCCAGTATCTGATCAAGGCTGGCTTCACGTCCCTGCCGCAGGAGGGCCTTTGACATTCGAAGAGCCGTCGGAGGCTGGGACGCTACTTGGCTGGCCATTTCAAGGGCTGCCTTCATGAGGTGATCATGCGGGACCACCTGATTGACCAGACCCCAGTCCAGTGCCGTTGAGGCGTCCAGTGTGCGGGCAGTGAACAGCATCTCTGCAGCACGGATATAGCCCACGTTGCGGGGCAGGAGCCAGGAGCCGCCATCACCAGCGATGATCCCGAGCTTGAGGAAGGGGGTGCCGAACCGAGCACGATCAGATGCGATCCTGAGATCGGCGAGACCTGCGATATCACAGCCCAGACCCATAGCTGGACCGTTCACCGCCGCTATAAGCGGCACCTCTAGACCATAGAGGGCCCTCACTATGCGATGAACGATCCGTCGGTAACGTTCCCGGATGGCACTGCCGGAACCCTCGAAGAGATCGCGTCGATCCCGCATGGCGGTCAGATCCCCACCGGCAGAAAAGGCTCGCCCTGCTCCGGTTAGAATGACGCATCGGACCGACCGGTCACCATTGATGGCCTCGCACAGGGAGGCGACCTCTTCGCCGTCTGTGAGGTCGGGCAAGGCATTCAGGCGCTCGGGTCGGCTGAAGGTCCAGATGGCGATTGTCCCGCCACCCGGGTGATGGTGCATGTCCTGCTCGATCAATCCTGCCATCACATGTCTCGCCATTACAAAAAGCCCCGGTCCTTTTCGGGGCCGGGGCTCGCACGTGCAAGGCGCAATTTTGGCGTGTGGACAGGGCCTGTTGCAGAACGGTCAGCGTGGCCGCTTTATCTCGATCGGCACGAAGTTCGAAGGATGGCTGACCACGCGGTCATTCGCGCGGGCAGGCCGACTAGAATTCACAAGCATCCCGCCCCAGAAAGCAAATGAGGTCAGGGCATGCTGGAGGTTGCGGTCCTTATCGTTCATCTTTTGATGTCTCCTTTCGCTGAGCGATGAAAAGAGACACGTCGTGCTTGTGGGGGCTCTCACCCTCTCAGTCGGTTCGCGTCATGTCTGGTCTAGCTTAAAAGGCGTCGAAATGCAAGTTTTTAGTCAGTTACCGGAGTAGTTTTTGTCTAATCGTCATGTAGCTGCGGCCTCTGGTCCCGCATTGCCATCTGCCAAGTCCCGCACCGTGACGTCGCCCTGTGTGCAGGTCTGTATCGTGGATGGACCATCGGGCCTTTGTCTTGGCTGTTTTCGTAGCCTTTCCGAAATCGGCAGTTGGAGCCAGATGAGCGAAAACGAACGTGAGGTCATCATGAACGGCCTTCAGGCCCGGCGAGGACGCATCGCGCCTTCCAAGCTTGCTGGTAACCTCCCGTAAGCCATCTCGCTTCACCTCAAACGAACGCTCGTCATGCATTATGGGTCCAACGACAGAAGCGTCGTCGCTCCCAATGAAGTTGAATGAGCCTTTTTGATTTCAAATCTGCCGGCGTTGTTGTCGTTGCCACAGCCTGCGCACTGAGCTTGGGCCTATGGATGAACCATGGGAACGAGCGCGGTGACGCCCAGGGGGCCACGGCGCTTTCCAGGGCATCAGGAGAGTATAGCTCCAAGCCTGCGGCTGCCCCTGCAACGGGCCGCCCGGGCCAGATCATACGCTCTGCAGATGGCCACTACTGGGCCGAGGCAATGATTGATGGAAGTGCGATCAGGGTTCTGGTCGATACAGGGGCCAGTGTGGTGGCACTGACCCGGGAGGATGCCCTTCGCCTGGGCCTTCGTCTTGAATCCGAGGACTTCACCAGCACGGTCAATACCGCGTCAGGCAGTGCAAGGGCGGCAAGAGTGTCCCTGGACTCGGTTGCGGTCGCGGGTGCCCGCGTCGAGAATGTTGATGCGCTCGTTATTGAAGCCGGCCTTGGCCAATCCCTTCTCGGCATGAGCTACTTGGGGAGGCTCTCAGCCTTTGAGGCCACACCGACGGCCCTTACCCTCAGGCCCTAGATCGCCTTAAAGACTACCAGTCCAGCCGCGCAGACCAGATAGAGGGCAAAGGCCTTCCGGAGCACGCGTCGGTCCAGGCTGTGGGCGAGTTTTGCACCCCAAGGCGCAACCAGGGTCGTCAGGATTCCCATGACGACTGCAGCTGGGACATTGACATAGCCCAGGGACAGGGGCGGCCGGCCCGGGGCTTGCCACCCGAAGACGATGAAGCCAACCATCGCGGCCAGGCCAATGGCAATGCCAAATCCAGAGGCAGTCGCAATGGCCTGATGGGTAGGACGTCCGCATAGGACCATCATCATCCCGCCAAGACTACCACCGCCTACGCCCATCATGGCTGACAGGCCTCCAATCAAACTGCCCAGTATCCGTCGCATCCAACCCACGGGCAGATCGCTGGCCAGGGTTGCCCGCTCGGGGAGTAGGCCCATCTGGGCCGCGACGATCCCGAGGCAGAGACCATAGACAATGGCAAGGCCGCCCATGGACGTGAAGCCCGCGACTGCGGCTCCTGCCAGGGCACCCGCCGCGATCCAGGGGGTCCAGGCCTTGAGAACGGCTTCATCCACGGCACCGTGGGTTCGATGGGCCTTTAGCGAGCGCCAGGATGTCGCAACAATGGTCAGAAGGGAGGTGCCAACTGCGACATGCAGGTTGCCCTCGCCACCCAGCTGAAGGGTGGCGAAGGCGTAAAAGAGGACAGGAACAAGCACAGTTCCGCCACCAACGCCGAACAACCCGGCAACGAGTCCGCCGAACAAACCGGCGGCGACCACCGCCGTCAGCAGGGAGAGGAGTGCGTTGAGAGGCAGATCTGTCATGCCTCTCCTTAGGCCTGTGAGATCAGAACTTGTAGTTCAGACCCAGCTGAAAGACCGGATAGAAGCCGTAATCCTCTACATCGGATTGAATTGAGGCTCTCTCCTCGGCGAGACGCGCGCGAAAGGCCGGATCATTGGACAAGGTGCCACCGCTGGCGTCGAGATCGACCTCCGGTTCGTCACTCCAGGCGACGCCAGCCAGGGCCCGAAAGCCCCAGCGCGAGGTACGGGTAAAGGTATTGTCAAAGCCGAGACCGACAAAGGGTGCAAGCGTTTTGAGGCTGACCTCGCCGTTCAGGCTCCCGACCTGTTCAGGCGTAAAAGACTGGCCTCCGATGTTGACTGGTGCTGCGGGGGTAGCCGTAAGGCTGACCTTTCGCTGGCCGAGATAGGCTCCGCCAGAGACGAAGAAGCCGTTAGCCAAGGGGTGAAGATCCACGAACGCCCCGACCGTGTCGAAGTCCAGCCTTCCAGAATAGTCTACATCATCAAAAGTCTCGTCGAGGTCGAAACCCAGTGTGTCCACGGCACCGCGCAGGACAAACATCGGTCCCACCGAGACCTGGACTTCAAGGCCCGCCCCGGTGGTTCCGACCTGGCCACCGAGGGCGATGGCGGGTTCGCCGCTGGTCTGGGCCAGCACGGGTGAGGCGCAAAGGGCGCAAGCTGCAGCGCCAGCAGCGAGAACAGGGCGTAACATGGGGAAGGCTCCGAGTAGGGTCGCCGACACAGTCCCCCAACAGGCTTAATGAACACTTGAGCCGATCCACCCTGCCGGCAACGCTCGGTGGCAGCGTGGTCGGCTCAGAAGTCTGCCAACACCTCCGCCGGATCGGATTGCGGGCTGTTTGAATGGCGAACCCCGGCTTCGCGGACTGCGTCGACGGCACGATCAATCACTTCCAGTCCTGCGCCCTTGCGAATAGACTCGACCGTGAGGATACGCCGAAAGCTGCGCGCTCCAGGCCGGGCATGCATCAGCCCGAGCATGTGCCGGGTCATACTGGCCAGTCCGACTCCCTCCTCAAGCCTCGCCTTGAGGTAGGGCCGGTAGCGTTCGATGGCTTCGAAGGGATCGACGTCGTCTGCTGTCTCTCCGAACATGCGCCGGTCAACTTCACCCAGAAGGGCAGGCTCATGATAGGCGGCCCGCCCCAACATGACACCGTCCAGTGCCAGGCCATCGTTATCGTGTGAAAGCAGGTCGAGCGCCTGGTTCAGATCAGTGATGCCGCCGTTGATGCTGATGCAAAGATGGGGTCGCTCGCGTTTGAGCTGCTTTACCAGGCCATAATCGAGCGGCGGGATATCCCGATTTTCCTTCGGGGACAGGCCCTGGAGCCAGGCCTTTCGGGCATGCACAATGAAGGTGCTGACCCCGACATCTGCACAGGCATCTACGGTAGCGAACAAACTGATCGTGGGGTCCTGATCGTCGACGCCGATGCGACACTTGACGGTTGCCGGTACCTCAACAGCCTTGCAGATCGCATCCATGCATTCAGCTACAAGCTCGGGTTCACGCATGAGGCAGGCACCAAACCGGCCGGATTGAACGCGGTCAGATGGGCAACCGACATTCAGATTGATCTCGTCATAACCGTAGCCTGCCCCGATGCGGGCCGCCTCGGCCAGTTGGTCCGGATCCGATCCGCCAAGCTGCAGGGCGACCGGGTGCTCTACGGCATCAAAGCCCAGAAGCCGATCACGGTCGCCATGGATGACAGCGGGAGCCGTGACCATTTCGGTATAGAGCAGGGCGCGTGATGACAATGTGCGGTGAAACGCTCGGCAGTGCCGGTCTGTCCAGTCCATCATCGGGGCCACGGACAGCCTACGATCTTGGTTTGTCAACATTAGTTCATCAAAACCAGAGAGTTGGTGGGCGGCATGTGCATTGAAATCTACGACGTGTTGTGGCGTTTATTCCGGGTTTTCGACACCTCAGTGCCCACAGAGCGCACACGAAATGGCGACGTATTCGAGACTCCCGTCAGGATCCTGGCCGGTGTAGCTCCAATGGAAGGGCCTCCCTATAAACGAGAGCTTCGTCAAACGCGATGACGCCAAGCGGTTGGCCACTGAAGCCAAGGGTCGTACCACTCTCAGCCAGGAGCCGGCACCGTTCATAGGTGTAGTTCCAGAACTGAAGATGCCTGAATCCCGCTCGGTCCTGAACCACCAGCCCGTCTAAGGGCCGGATATCCAAATAGGCGATTCATCCTAGAGCCAACCCCCAGACGAGGCCCGTACTCCGCTAGTCTATGCCGTCATCTGCGCCAAATGTTCTGACGACGGACAAGTGGCACTTCGGCGTATTCGGCGAGGCCGACAGGGAGGCAGATGACGGTGCCACTCAGGCTTAATTTTGCTCCACAAGCCGCTGTGCGAGGTCTGGCAGGCTGATCACCTGGATGAAGTCATTGAGCGGATAGGCCTCTTCGCCCGGATAGACGATGAATCTCTGTTCAGGCGCGATATCCTCGCAGGCTAAGTGGAAGCCCCGTTCCACCTTGGGGGTGACGCTGCGCTTGATCTCGATTGCCCAGCGTCGACCGCCGGCCAAGGTGAGGACGAGATCGATCTCGGCACCGGCCGAGGTGCGATAGAAGTTTGCCTGGCTTCCCTGCGGCGCGGCCGCAATCAAGGTTTCGATCACGAAACCTTCCCAAGTCGCGCCAGCGACCGGGTGGCCGAGCACATCCTCCAGGGTCGCCAACCCGAGTAGGGCATGGGTTAGACCGCTGTCGCGGACATAAACTCGCGGCGACTTCACCAGCCGCTTTCCCGTGTTTGCGTGCCAGGGCTCAAGCCGTCGTACCAGCAACAGATCAACGAGCAGGTCCAGATAAGTTGCGACCGTCTTGCCGTCCACACCCAGAGAACGCGCGAAATCGGCCGCGTTCAGCAGGCCGGACTGATGGTGGGCCAGCATAGTCCAGAAGCGCCGCAGTGTTTCGGCAGGGATGCGAGGGCCTAGTTGGGGAATATCGCGCTCGAGATAGGTGCGGATGAAATCCTGCCGCCAGCGCCGGCTAACGCCGTCGTTTGGGGCCAAGAAGCTGTCCGGAAAGCCGCCGCGCGCCCACAGCCGGCCGATGTCTCCGGCTGGAACCTCCAGCCCGTCTAGGGGCCGCATCTCCAAATAGGCGATCCGGCCGGCTAGGCTTTCCCCGGATTGCCTCAGGAGGTCTACAGAGGCGGAACCCAAGAGCAGGAACCGTCCAGACCTCAATCCCTTGCGCCGTCCACTGTCGATGAGGCCGCGAAGGTTCTGGAAAAGGTTCGGCAGCCTATGAACCTCGTCGAGGATCACGAGCTTGTCTTCATGTTGCGCGAGATAGAGTTCGGGCTCAGTGAGCTTGGCGCGGTCGGCGTCGGATTCGAGATCGAGGTAGATCGACGGCCTACGCTCCCCCATCATAAGGGCGAGCGTGGTCTTGCCGACCTGGCGCGGGCCGAGCAGCGCCACGGCAGGCATACTGTCCATAAGGACGTCGAGCTCAGACGTGATGCGGCGTTCAATCATCCTTGCATTTATGGATAAGGAATCCATTTTTGCAAGGCTATTGAAGGCTGGGCGTGTCGATACCGTTACTTAAGACCGAGTCTGAAGGGCTGTCTGGACAGAACAACTGACGCCAAAGAGCCATGGCCTGCCAGACTGACCAATGTTGGTGCGGGTGGCCGGGGTCGAACCGGCACTCCTCTCGGAACTGGATTTTGAGTCCAGCGCGTCTACCAATTCCACCACACCCGCACAGGCGCTAGCGCGCCCCGCTCTTATCGTGCGCCTAGCGTCGTTTCAACTCCTAGCAAACGCGAGAGCGTCGTGTTGTTCAGTCATGACCCCCTAGACCCGTATTCTGGGTTAGGTGTGGTGAGCAGACGCAGACAAGAAAGCCGCATCTTTAGAACCTATGCATCTTTTGCCCCCTCCATGCCTGCAGGTGCCCTTGGGAGAGTATCCGTCTCCTTGATCAGCCGTCGGGACTAGACACATCCAGATGTGAGCCGGTCGGGACATCCGGACGGCGATCAGGTTAAAACCCGTCGAGATAGAAGGTCGAGCGGTACACGATCAGGCTTGGCTCGCCGTCACTGGAGGGCTCAAGCCGGGACCGTTCTGCAGCGCGAAGGGCGGCGCGTCCAAACCCCTCACGCGGTGGGTACTCGGCTTCGATCAGACACTGTTCAACAGAACCCTATGCGGTCCCAACGCAACTCAGTGTCACGAAACCGGATCCGGTATCTGTTGAAGGATACTGCCAACACGGCGTTCTTTCCCAAACCCTGCCCGCCAGAGCATTGTCGGCCCTGGCCTCAGGCTCCCAAGGTCTTATCAGTCGCCCTGGCCGAGCTCGGCAGATCCATGAAATATCGGAAATCTCGGCCACCCTCGCCGGTACCCGGGATCAGATGACGCGTGACCCCTTGCCCTACAGGTCCGAGGTTATTGCGGCTCGGGTTGGCGGGAAAGACCTTCGATTGTCTGTTCAATGGCCCCGAAGATCGAGTGGCGGCGGTCGTCAAGCATCTCGATCCGGACCGTGTCGCCATGGCAAAGGAACGGGGTTTCGGCGGTTCCGCGCAGGATTGTCTCCACAGTGCGGACCTCGGCAATGCAGGAATAGCCGAGACCGCCCTCGGATACGGGGCGGCCGGGACCACCATCGGCGTCGCGATTGGAGACGGTGCCTGATCCGATGATGGATCCGGCCCCAAGCGATCGGGTCTTGGCGAGATGGGCAATGAGGGTCCCAAAGTCGAAGGTCATGTCGACCCCGGCATCCGCCTTGCCAAAGGGCTTGCCGTTCAACTGGACCAGAAGCTCTCCGTGTAGTTTTCCGTCCTGCCAGCGCTCACCAAGGCTGTCTGGCGTGACAAAGACGGGCGAAAGGGCGCTGGCGGGTTTGGACTGGACGAACCCAAAGCCCTTGGCCAGTTCGCCCGGGATCAGATTGCGCAGGGAGACGTCATTGACCAGGCCGACCAGCCGGATATGGCCAAGAGCCTCCTGGGGGCTGACGCCCTGTGGGACATCACCGGTAACCACGACGATCTCGGCCTCGAGATCGCAGCCCCAGCTTTCGTCTGCCAAGGGCACAGGGTCCCGCGCTCCGAGAAATCCGTCCGAGCCCCCCTGGTACATGAGTGGATCGGTCCAGAATGAGGCCGGCATCTCCGCCCCTCTGGCGCGACGGACCAGTTCGACGTGGTTCACATAGGCCGAGCCATCTGCCCACTGATAGGCGCGCGGAAGGGGGGCAGCCGCTTCGCGTTCATGGAAACGGCCCCGGGGTACGGCTTCATGCTCAAGGCTTTCAGCTAGGGCGCGCAGCTTTGGCTCGCACCTGTCCCAGTCATCTAGCGCCGCCTGCAGGGTTGGTGCGATCAGGAAGGCGTCAGTGAACCAGTGAAGGTCACGCGAGACGACGACAAGGCGACCGTCACGGCCATGTTTGAGCGATGCGAGTTTCATGAGAACCGGTCTAGAGGGGGTTTGGCCGACAAGGCAATCTGGCGGTGCACCAAATCTGACTAGCGGGGAGGGGCAAGGACGGCTCGAGCTTCGGCACCCGCGCTTGCAGAGGGGTCACGCACCTCAACCTCCACAACAATGGCACCGGCAGGTTCGACCGCCCAGAGGTAGCGTCGCTCGATCTCGACCGTGCGTCCTGAAGGCGCAAAGCCCTCGAAACTGTCACCCCAGGGCGTTATGCGACGGATCTCGGGCCAGGTCATGGCAATGGCCGAGGCTAACTCTTCCTCGGCCATGGCGGTCAGTTCATCGCTCATAGCCAACGCCTGACGGACATCTTGTAGTCCAAATAGACCGCACCGAACCGAGCCTCCAGATAGCGCTCTTCGCGCTGGATGACGTAGCGGTCGACGACAAACAGACACGGCACGACAAGAGCTAGGGCCATTGGGCTGTTCAGCCCGACAGATAGGCCAAGGTAGGTGATGCCAAAGCCGACATAGATCGGGTTACGACTGAACCGGTAGAGGCCGGACCTGATCAGGGCCGTCGAGGGCTTCCAGGGCTGAATGGCTGTCCTGGCGCGCCGAAACAGACCTGCAGCCCAGCCCTCATTGATGATCCCGACGATTATGCCGGACAAGGCAAGGCCTCTGCGCCAGGGATCTGAGAGGCCTAGATCCGGCTCTCCCACAAGGTGGCCGAGCCCCCAGCCCCCTAGCAGAAAGCCCAGGAAGATCAGAGGCGGCGGGGCAATGACGCCGGGGTGGTCCTTGGGTGGGGTCATGGCTCGTCTGCATAGATGGCTACGCTGGGTGCCGAGGTGGCTGAGACCGCACCCCGGTACATGCCCGAAGTGTTCAGCGCATAGGCATGGGTTCCATCGCGTCCCATGATGATGACACCCCCATCTCCGCCGATCGAGCCGACGTCAGCGATTTCTGCATCGCCGGCTTCCTGGACTGAAGCCCCGTCGGCTATACGCCGGCAGATGTCACGGGCAACGGTGGAGCGTATGAAATACTCTCCCGATCCGGTTGCTGAAACCGCGCACCCCTCAAGGTTTGAAGCGTAGGTGCCGGCTCCTATGATGGGCACATCCCCCACTCGGCCCCATTGCTTGGCCGTCATGCCGCCTGTTGACGTGGCCGCCGCCAGGCGACCCTGGCTGTCGAGGGCCACGGCACCGACGGTGCCAAACTTGCGTTCATCCAGCGGAGCAAGCGTTGCACCACGGTTTGCCATGGGGGAATGTGCCTCTTGGGCGACCCCCTCCGGCAGAGCGGGTATTGGCAGGGATTGGGCTTCAAGCGCATCAACCAGTCCGCGCCATCTGCGTTCAGTGAAGAAATAGGCTGGATCGACCTGCTCCAGCCCACGTGTAGCAGAGAAGGTGTCTGCCCCGGCTCCGATAAGCATGACGTGGGGAGACTGCTCCATGACCGCTCGGGCTGCAGCGATCGGGTGGCGGGTAGTGGTCAGTCCTGCAACCGCACCTGCCCTGAGGTCCGATCCATCCATGATCGCCGCATCGAGCTCGTTGCGGCCCGCCGCGGTGAAGACTGCACCACGCCCGGCATTAAACAGGGGGTCATCTTCCATGATCTGGACGGCAGCCTGGACAGCATCGAGAGATGAGCCACCCGATGACAATATGGCCGAGCCGGCATCGAGGGCCTTGGCCAGCGCAGCGCGGTAGGCAGCATCAGCTGCAGGGGTCATGCGATTGCGTTCGATAGTGCCGGCACCTCCGTGAATGGCCAGGGACCAGCTGTGAGGCGATTGCGGAGATGGACTGCCACTGGCCTGGCTTGCCGAAGCCTGTGCCCCTGCCGGCATTGCCATCGCAACGGTCGCAAGGACCCCCATAATCAACGCACCTGCAAAGGCGCTGCCCCGATCCTTGCTCGTCATCATCACGTTTCCCAATCTACCCAGCCCGACCCGTCCAGGGGGAACGGGTGCGCACGGGGTGCCAGTCTAATCCCGGATCTGGCCGGGCCCTGTAAAGTCATTAAGGGGCGCTGGCCGGATGGGACAGTTAGGTACCCCCATCTGCCCCTGTCTTGCCTTCTATCAAGCTAGAGGTGGTGCAGCCGTTTCCAGATGCGGTAGCCGATGATGGGTGCAAAGCCAAAGACAAGGGCGATCGCCAGTGAGGGCCAGAACCCGGCCTGAAGCCACATGCCCCCGATCAGCCCCGCGCCGAGACCGGCGAGGGGCGGACCGAGATAGGGAAGCCAGGGGGGTGGCTTGATCTTCATTCAGGCATCAACCTTGATAACGCCGCGGCGGATCTGGTCGAGTTCGATGGAATCGAACAGGGCCTGGAAGTTGCCGTTGCCAAAGCCTTCATTGCCCTTGCGCTGAATGATCTCGAAGAAGATTGGCCCGAACGTATCCTGGGTGAAAATCTGCAAGAGCAGACCCTCGTCGTCAGACCCATCAATGAGGATACGGTTCTTTCTCATCCGTTCCACGTCCTCGCCATGATTAGGCAGGCGCTTGTCGATCAGCTCGAAATAGGTCTCGATCGTATCCTGGAAGGCTACGCCGCGAGCACGCATGGCTTCAACCGTCTCGAAGATGTTCTCGGTGGTCAGGGCGATATGCTGGATGCCTTCACCGTTATAGCGGCGCAGGAACTCCTCGATCTGGGAGTTGTCATCCTGGCTCTCATTCAAGGGAATGCGGATGGCGCGATCTGGAGCAATCATGGCCTGGGAGAAAAGACCGGTCGCCTTGCCCTTGATGTCGAAATACTTCTGTTCTTCGAAATTGAAGATCGAGCTGTAGAAGCCCGACCAGGTCCGCATTTCACCACGCCGGACATTGTGGGTCAGGTGATCCAGTACCTCGAGCCCCATGGAGTTCTTTTGCTCGCTCTCTTGCCAGCCATCGATCTCGTCCCAGTGTTCATAGAGCGAGCCGGCCTGGCCATACTGGTCAACGACATAAAGAAGAGAGCCGCCTATGCCCTGAAGGACATAGGGATAGTCGGGCCCAAGTGCGCCCGCTGTGTTCTGGGCTACACGGGCCCCTCTTTCGAGAGCCCCTTCATAGGCTGTCTTTGCATCAGCAACCCGGAAGGCCATGCCATTGGCGGAAGGCCCATGGTCGCGGGCAAAATCGGCAGCCTGGCCATGGGGTCTGGCATTGACCAGCATGGTGATGTCACCCTGTTTAAGACGTACGGCTCCGGTGACGGGACTGATGTGCGTTCGGGTGAAGCCCATGAGCTCCAATCTTGCCATCATGGCTTCGGGTTCTGGACCTGTGAACTCGACGAACTCGAAGCCATCGACACCAAGCGGGTTATCTAGAGATGAAGGGGCTAACGGTAGGGTGGTGGCGTCCGACATGGGGCGTCTCCTGAGGTTCTGGGAGGGCACATCTGGCCCGATTGAGGCGGAACCTAATCAGCCGGGAGCCACAAGCCAAGGTCGCAGGCCCATTGGCCTTGCCCCTTGTGGTCACAAAACAGGCATTACCAAGACCCCGGCTAGGGGCTGGGTATCAGTTGCAAGGCCCAGTCGGCACCCATGAGAAAGCCGACCCCCACAGCCGCCAGTGCAAAGATCCAGACTGAGGTTAAAGCTGCTCCGGCAAGCACGAACAGGCCATCACGCTGGATAAGGCCGACGGCCAGCAGCGACAGGGCGATGGAAGGGATGGTGTTGGTAAGGGGAAGTATGATGGTCAGGGTGGCCAGGATCATGAAGATGGCCGCGAACTTCTCGCCCGGACCGACTGAGAAGAATGTCAGGCGGGGCCGTGAAAGGCGTTCAAGCCAGCCCAGCCTGGCCTCGGCGAAGTCCGCCATTCCCTTCAGCCAGGAGGCCTTGGCCCGAAGCTGCAGGAACCATCTTGGTAACCAGGGCTCCTTTCGGCCGACGAGAAGCTGGAAGGCAAGAATGATAATGGCGATTCCGACGACCTGAGGCAGGCCATAAAGGCCCGGGACCAGGCAGGGTATCGCCAGGATCAGGACAAGCAGTCCATAGGCGCGTTCGTCCAGCCGATCACGGATTTCATGCACAGCCAGTCCGGCCTCTCCTGCGGCATCGGACAGACGCCGAAGGACCTGCAGCAGGGTTTGGTTTTCATTATCAGTCTGGGTATCGGGGGAGATCATGACCCCGTCATTAAACAAGACCGTGGTCTGCGCAATCGACGGCGCGCTCGCGTGCAGCTAAAGCAGTCGGCATGATCAGAGCTTTTCAACTTTTCATGCGGTGGTGGACCGCCTTTGCCCTGGGGCTGTCGCTTGCCATGCTGGGGGCAGCCCATGCTTTCGAGACGTTCGGGGGCATGGCTCCCTGTAACCTCTGCCTGCGCCAGCGCGAGGTGTTCTGGGGGGCGGTTGCGGTGTCAGCCATTGCGACCCTTTGGGCTGTGATCAGTCGGGCCAGTCGTGGAACGCCACGAATAGCCTCCTTTCTTCTGTTTGTGATTTTTCTGACCGGAGCTGTGACCGCAACCTTCCACATGGGTGGCGAGTTGAAATGGTGGGCCCTGCCCGCCAGCTGTACGGCGGCTGTCGGGCCGATTGATGTTTCCAGTCTGACGGCGCTGGCCCTGGGCGAGGGGCCGGCAACGCCGCTGCCGTCCTGCGGCGATATCCCATGGTCCTGGCTTGGCCTGTCGATGGCAGGATGGAACGCCCTCATCTCTGCCGGCCTGGCGGTGTTCAGCCTTCTGGCCGCAAAACGACCGAAAGACGCCCGTGCACCCAGAAGCTGATCCTTCTCCCTCTTCGTCGGGCGAAACCCGCGTCCGCCCGCCGTTGGCAAGGCCCGGTGTGGGGGCCAGTCGCAGACGTCGGGCAGAGCTTTTGCGGGTGGACCACGCCGGAGAATATGCTGCCGTGCAGATTTACCGGGCCCAGCGCGCTGTGTTTGCCTCCCGCCCGGGACATGAGGCCATTGCCGCCGATATGGAGCTCATGGAGGCTCAGGAGGCCGTGCACCTGGCGCGATTCGAGGCCTTGCTGATCGAAAACCGCGTTCGCCCAACACTACTCCTGCCCGCCTGGAGACTGGCTGCCCAGGCCCTGGGGGCCGGCACGGCGCTTATGGGTGAGAAGGCCGCCCATGCCTGCACGGAGGCTGTCGAAAGTGTGATCGGCGAGCATTATGCCGAGCAGGTCGCCGAGACTGAGGACCGCGACCCTCAGCTTTCCGCAGAGTTGGCGAAATTCCGGGATGAGGAACTGGCCCACCATGACCATGCGGTCGCTCATGGATCGCGTGAAGCGCCCGCCCATCGATTGCTCAGCGCTGTGATCAAGGTCGGGTGCCGGGTGGCCATCAAGGTCAGCGAGCGCATCTAGCGCAAACCTGTGTCCAGCGCTGCGCCCCGCTCACGCCTTGCGGATGGGTTCCCCGCGCAATTTGTTTGGCCAGAAGGTCCTTATCCCGGGGTTTGAGTGCCAAGACAGGCCTGATTGTGAGCATTTGCAACAATTATGTTGCATGTGCGAAGGGATGAGTCATTCTGATGCTGTACTCCTTCTCCCCAGGGAACACCTCAGACATGATCTTTTCCATTATTGCCCTCGGCGCGGCTCTGTTTGTCCAGGCTCCCGACCAGACCTCAGGTCTGGCACAGGCCTCGACCCAGTCTCCATCCCCTGGCCAGGCCCAGCTCCCTGCCCAGGCCCAGCTCCCTGCCCAGGCCCAGGCCCAGGCCCAGGCCCAGGCTCAGGTTGCGCAAGTCGTCAGGGTCGCCGCGTTTGCGCCGTCCAGACCGGTCACCACTGACACAGCCATCGAAGGGTCTGAAGAGGCCGCCGGTGATGTCGAGCCAGTTTTCGAGCCGGTCCGTACCCGTCAGGTCTGCCGTTACATCGAGGTTACAGGCCAGCGCTTTCCCGTTCGAAGCTGCCGGACAGTCGTCATCGAACAGGACGAGCGATAGTCAGCCGCCTGCGCCCCCTGGCCTGGAGCATTCGACAGGCTTTGAGAACCGAAGCGGCAGGTCATGTGAGGGCCTGACGGCCTTCCGTGCCGAGATCGGGTGCAAGCTTCGCCGACACAGGTCCTGGCGGTCGAAGACACACAGGGGGGCATTGGGCCTGCCGGCCTTTTTAGGTCATCCAGATCCGGGCTGGGAGGGTGTTGAAGGATCAGGGTTCCAGGTCAAACGCCAGCATGAGACTGCGCTGCATGGGGTTGGCGTTGTCGTCTGACAGAATGTAGAGACGGATGGCTCCGCCGCGGGTCTCTGCTGCGATCCCCTCGAAGTTGTCGGTCGTCGCGGGAAACTTGAGATCGATCAGGATCGGCCCCAGCCTGCCGTCCGGTGACAGGCGGCGAACCCGTGATGCCAGGCCTGTAGGAAAACCCACCGCTCTCTCAACGACGAACCATCCACCGCCTGACGGATCAAGTTCCAGTGCAGTGATGCGGTAGTCGCTTTCGCGCAGGGCTCTGGTCGGTGCCGGCATGAGCGGGTTGCAGCTTGCCGGGCTGCAGTCCCATACGCCCCCGCTCTCTGCAGCGACAAGCCAGCCAGACGCCGAGGCAGCCAAGCCTTCCATGCCCGCGTTCTCGGGAAAAGCCATGACCGGCTGACGCAGGGGCAGGGGCTTGTCTGCCAAAGCCTGGAGAGATCCATAGTTCCAGATCCGGTGGACGCGTTCGAAACTGACCAGCAGGTTTCCATCCGGTGTCAGGGCCAGACCTTCGGCATCGCCCATCTGTTTGTCGATGATGGGCGAGCCATCCGTCAGTGTCAGCCGGCGGAAGGCGAGCCCGTCAAGATCCGACAATCGGCCTTCGCCATCAAGCTGGATCCGACCCCGCACGAGATCACCGGCGTCCGTCACGCTCATAAAACCTCTGTCGCCCGTCAGTATGAGGTCCGAAAGGCCGTGCAGGGGTGATCCCGGGGGCAACTCCAGCTCAAGTCCGCCGGCAAAACGCACGCCTGGGGCCAGTGTGGCACCGGCCAGTCCCAGGCCAACCGGACGGGTGGAAACCTGCTGAGCGAGCCAGCCTTCAACGGCGGCGACATAGGGAAGTGCTCCGCTGCCCATCCCCGCGCAGGCTGAAAGGACCAGAAGAGACAGGCCAAAGGCGAGCCGGCGAAGGCGGCTCATGCTGCCTTTCGCCGTCCTTTCGGACCCGAGGTACGGGTCCTGGACGGCTTGGGAGAACTTTCGAACAGTTCAGCCAGGTTTTCGGTCATGGTCCCGGCCAGTTGTTCAACGTCCACAATGGTTACCGCTCGCCTGTACCAGCGGGTCACATCGTGACCTATGCCGATGGCGATCAGCTCAACCGGAGACTGGGTTTCGATGCGTTCGATGACCTGTCGCAGGTGCTTGTCGAGATAGAGTGCCGCATTGGCGCTCTGGGTCGAATCGTCGACGGGCGACCCGTCCGAGATCACCATGAGGATCCGACGGGCTTCCGGTCGGCCGATGAGACGGTCGTGGGCCCAGGTCAGGGCCTCACCATCTATATTCTCCTTCAGGAGACCCTCGCGCATCATCAGTCCGAGGTTTTTCTTGGCGCGGCGCCATGGAGCGTCGGCGGACTTGTAGATGATGTGTCTAAGGTCGTTAAGTCGACCCGGAGCGGCGGGCTTGCCGGCGCTGATCCAGGCTTCGCGAGACTGTCCGCCCTTCCAGGCTCGTGTCGTGAATCCAAGGATTTCGACCTTGACCCCACACCGTTCGAGTGTGCGTGCCAGTATATCGGCACAGACCGCGGCCACCATGATCGGCCGTCCACGCATCGAGCCGGAGTTGTCCAGTAAAAGCGTCACCACAGTATCGCGAAAGGGGCTCTCAGATTCCATCTTGAAGGACAGGGGACTGGTCGGATCGGTGATGACGCGGGTCAGGCGCGCCGTATCCAGCACACCCTCCTCGAGATCGAAGGCCCAGGTACGGTTCTGCTGGGCCATGAGCCGGCGTTGCAGCTTGTTGGCGAGACGAGCGACAATCGAGGAAACGGCAGCCAACTGCTGGTCCAGGAGGGCACGAAGCCGTTCCAGCTCTGCGGGATCACAAAGATCGGAGGCATCAATGGCCTCATCAAAGGCCGTGGTGAAGACGCGATAGGCATCGACAGTACGGCCGTCGTCCTGGGTCTGCTGGCGGTTGGGCAGGTCGCCCTCAGAAAGTTCCGGGCCGTCTTCGCCCATCTCGCCATCCTCGCGAGAGGGGGCTCCGTCTGGTCGGCTGTCGCGTTCGTCCTCGCTGGCGGACTCGCTGGACTGTCCCTCCATGGACTGTCCCCCCTCGCCACCACCCTCATCTTCCTCGTCTTCCTGCTCCTCGGGCGCGTCCGGCTCCTGAGGAGATGGGTCGTCCTCTCCAGTCTCGTCTGAGGTATCGTCTGCGGTCCCGTCGCCCGGGTCGAGATCCAGGGCCACAAGCACATCACGCATGGCCCGAGCGAAGGCGGTCTGATCATCGGCCGTGCTGGCCAGACGGTCCAGCGGATCGCCGGCTTTTTCCTCAATCTGCTGGCGGACCAGGTCGAGCATGGCTGTAGCGGCCGAAGGGGCGGGCTTGCCTGTCAGACGCTCACGCAGGAGTAGGCCCACGGCCTCGGCCATGGGCACGCGAGCGGCATCGGCACGCAGGGCACCGGACTTTTCAAGTCGTGCCAGGAGGGCGGCGTCCATATTGGAGCGCACCCCAGACAGGACACGTGAACCTATGGCTTCGATGCGAGCCTGTTCGGAGGCGTCATAGACCTCGGCTGCCGCCTGGTTCGTGGGCCGTAGACGGGCATCAAGATTGTCATCGTGGTGGGCGAGCCTGAGGGCTATGCGATCGGCCTGGCCACGCAGGGTCGTACTCTCGGGCCCTGAGGGATCCCGAGGGGGATGGGGCAGGGTCAGGATGCCATTGGCAATGCGTGGGCCATCGGAGCCGAAGTTGACTTCCAGCTCGGGCTGCTCGGCCAGGGCGCGCGCGGCATGGGCCAGCGCGCGCTTGAAGACTTCAGCGGGACTATCGGAGGAGGCGGCCATGAGTATTCAGCTACCCTGACGCGCCTTCCGGCGAAAGGGTATTAAGCCGCGTTGGCGGGCACTTCAGGTTTCTTGTGCTTTTCAATGTGGGCCTTCATTCCCAGGGCGATCAGCTCTGCGGCCTCACCTGCATCACCCCAGCCGGTCACCGAGACGGACTTGCCCTTCTCCAGATCCTTGTAACGGGTGAAGAAGTGTTCGATCTGCTCGATCAGAATGACAGGCAGCTGACGGTAACTGGCGATCTCGGTGTAATAGGGGTTCAGCTTGTCCACGGGTACGGCCAGGATCTTCTCGTCCCCCCCGGCTTCATCGACCATCTTCAGCACACCTATCGGGCGTGAGCGGATCACGCAGCCCGGGACCACTGGCGTGGGATTGAGCACAATCACGTCGCAGGGGTCGCCATCGTCGGAAAGCGTATGGGGAATGAAGCCATAGTTGCCGGGATAGTACATCGCTGTATGCAGGAAGCGGTCAACGAACAGGGCACCGGACGCCTTGTCCATTTCGTACTTTACGGGCAGACCACCCTGAGGAATCTCGATGATGACATTGATGTCCCAGGGCGCGTTGGGGCCGACCGGAATAGCGTCAAGGTTCATGGCGGGCTCGAAATTGTGCGATTGCGAAATGAAAGTCCGGCTCAATAAGCCCGTGGCGGTATTTGAGCAAGCGGGGAAGCCTTATAGGCATATCGACCAAGGTCTGCAGGGACCGTTGTAATGACGGCAAAGAGATGACGAACCTCGACTGGGCTGCGCTGGCGCTCTTTTTCCTGTGCTGGCTTGGCTATGATCCACTCCTTCGGTTGATGTCGCGGCGATACGGGGCCCTGAACCGGGATATGCTCACCATTCGCCGGTCTTGGATGCTGGCCATGACCCGACGGGAGGTGAAGCTTCTGGACAGTCAGCTGCTTGGTCACTCGATTAACTCAGGGTCCTTTTTCGCCTCCTCGAACCTTTTGCTTATTGCCGGTGTGGGGGGGCTGCTTTTTGGCGGAGATGCCGCCCTAAAGAGTTTTGTGGCTGTGGGTGCGGAGACCCCGGCGGCCTGGGTTCTTGAAGCCAAGCTGGCCCTCGTGCTGGCCTGTCTGGCCCGGGGACTTTTGGATTTTATCTGGTCGATCCGCCAGATGAACTATGCCCTTGCCCTGATCGGTGCATCGGAGTGTTTGACCGACAGGCAGGATCTGGATGCCTTTGGCAGGGCAACCGCAGCCGTTCTGAACCCTGCCTTGGCGGCCTTCAGCCAGGGTGTGCGCGGATACTATTTCGCGCTCGCTGCCAGCGCGTGGCTGTTCGGACCGATCTGGCTGGCAGCAGGGGTGGTTTCTGCCTTTGCTCTTCTTGTCTGGCGTCAGGCCGCGTCTCCGGCAGCCAGAGCGATTCGCACGGCTCATCGCCTTTTGGATAACCCCACCGAGGGTGAGGCCGATCGCGCCTCACCGTGATGCAGACTAATCTTTTCGCAGTTGCGATATATCTTTGTCTTCTACCCTCGGCTGAATCAGCGGGGTCGCAGAAAAAGGCCTATTTGTATCAATGGAACCGATTACAATGACGTTACAAGGCGTGATTGAAGCGGACAAATCGCCGCTTGACCCATTGTGCATTGCAACCTAGATTGAACTTCGACGCCTCCGGGCGTCTTGCCCTTCCTGGGCGTTTCCTCCCTATAGACTTTTATGCCGCGCCTTCGGGCGCGGCTTTTTTTTAAGTCTCCGGGCGGCCTGCATGGCCTTAGTCCCCAGCTTTACGTCCCAGCTTTACCGCATCCGGATCGGGCGTTGGCGGGCGCTGCGACCTAAGGGCGCCAGCCGGCTTCATGAAGGGACCGGGTTATGCGCTCGACGATCCCACGGCAGCGTGAGTGCGCTGCAGAGGGGTTGCGGGTGACCTCATCCAGATAGAGGGCTCGGTTCAGCTCGATCTGGATACCATGAAAATTCTGCTCCGGCCGCCCCCATGTCTGGGTGGTGTATCCACCGGCAAAGGGTCTGTTCAGGGCAACGGTCCAGCCTGACTGCTCAAACAGGCTGCAAAGCCGCCGGGTCAACCGGACATCACAGCTTGTTCCATGTCGGTCCCCGATCACAACATCAGGTCCGCGAGCACCGCGCCTTGCGTTTCCGATCGTGCTGGGCATGGAATGCCAGTCAAGCAGGAGTGCCGAGCCATGCTGCGCCCTGGCCTCGTGCATCAGCAGTCCCAGGGCGGCATGGTAGGGTTGATGGATCGCCTGAAGTCTTGCCACCGCCTCGGCCATGGTCAGCGATCGATCGTAGATATCCTGTCCATCTCCGGTCCTGCGCGGGATGACCCCATAGCCTGCAGCAACCCTTGCACCCGCCGTTCCCTCAAGGCCAGGGCCTGGAACGTCTTGGATGAGCAAAGGATCAAGGTCGCAAGGCGCTCGGTTCAGATCGACATAGGTTCGGCTGACATGGGCCACGATGAGAGGGACGCCCAGCTCAGGCGCAGCCTCCACCAGCTGATCGACCCCGCTGTCTTCGGCGCTGCGCAGAGAGCTTGCGCTCAAGGCCGCTCTGATCCCCATATCCGCAGGATAGCGACGACCCGAATGGGGCGAGGCAAACACAAAGGCACCCGTCGATCGCGTCGGACGGCGGATTTCAAAGCTCGGTTCATCTGTAATGGCACTTAAAACCATCCCTCGCGCATAGACGGTTTCGTGGTGCTGTCCACAAGCTGTCGGATCCTGCAGCTGCGTTTTTTCATGGGGAGTTTACCCTTCCAGGGCTAACCTGATCCCTAAAGATCAAGGAAGAGACCATGGCGCGTATCCTGCTGGCCGAAGATGACGCCTCCCTAAGGGGGTTTTTGACCCGTGCCCTCGAGAAGGCAGGTCATCAGGTTGTGGACTGTGAGAATGGCGACGATGCGATCGATGCCCTCAATGACGGGCCCTATGACCTTCTCTTGACCGACATCGTCATGCCGGGAGCTGATGGCATAGAGGTTGCCCGCGTCGCGGCAGCGCGCATCCCGGGTTTGCGCATCATGTTCATCACCGGTTTTGCCGCAGTGGCCCTCTCGGCTGCCCAGTCCTCGCCCCAGGCCAAGGTCCTGTCAAAACCAGTCCATCTGCGCGACCTTGTCAGCGAAGTAGATCGGATGATTGCGGCCTAAGTCCCGTGATGGCGGCCGGGGCTTACCAGACTGTCTGATCCTCTCTTGCCGCAGGCGCGACATCGCGGCCCCAGACTGTTTTCTGGCGGACTTGGATTGTTGATAAAAAAGCAAGTTGGACCCGGTTGCCCCGGATCAGGCGCGCTCGAGTTCAGGGCCTGCCTATGCCCGAATAGACAAAGCCACGCGCTCTCATGTCCTCCGGGCGATAGACGTTCCTGAGATCGACCATCACGGGCCTGGCCATCATAAGCTTGATCCGGTCAAGGTCCAGGGCGCGGAACTGATCCCATTCCGTGACGATGACTACCGCATCGGCCCCCATCACTGCGTCATACGGACCCGGTGTCATGACCAGGTCGGGCATGAGAGCGGCGGCCTCCTTCATGCCTTCGGGATCATAGGCTCTAACGGTTGCGCCCGCCTTGATGAGTGCCGGGACCAGGTCTAGTGCCGGTGCATCGCGCATGTCGTCGGTATTGGGCTTGAACGTCAGGCCGAGCAGGGCGACGGTGCGGCCCTTGAGGTCCTCACCCAGCGTCTTGTGAACACGCTCGACCAGGCCAGCCTTGCGGGCGTCGTTGACGGCGACGGTTGTCTCGATCAGGCGTACCGGACTGCCCGCGTCGGTCGCTGTACGCACCAGAGCTAGGGTGTCCTTTGGAAAACAGGATCCGCCATAGCCCGGACCGGCATGGAGGAACTTGCCACCGATCCGCTTGTCCAGGCCAATGCCGCGCGCGACCTGCTGCACATCGGCTCCGACCTTTTCGCAAAGGTCCGCCATCTCGTTGATGAAGGTGATCTTCATGGCCAGAAAAGCATTGGCGGCGTATTTGATGAGTTCTGAGGTCCGCCGTTCGGTAAAGAGGAGCGGGCTCTCGTTCAGGTTCAGTGGCCGATAAATCTCGGCCATGACAGCGCGGGCTCTGGATCCGGTCGGCCCCTCGATGTCATTCACGCCAATGACAACGCGATCAGGGCGCTTGAAGTCCTCTATGGCGGCCCCCTCTCGCAGGAATTCGGGATTGGAAACCACTGCAAAATCTGCGTCCGGGCGGCGCTCTCGGATGATACGCTCGATCTCGTCGCCGGTACCGACGGGTACAGTGGACTTGGTCACAATGACCGTGAACCCCCTGATCAGGTCGGCGATCTCGGCGGCGGCGGCATAGACGTAGCTGAGGTCAGCATGGCCGTCACCGCGCCTTGAAGGCGTTCCCACGCCAATGAAGACAGCGTCTGCATGGGCAATGGCCTCAGCCCCGTCAAGGGTGAAGAACAGTCGTCCGCCGCGGACATTGGCCTCGACCAGGGTATCAAGGCCCGGTTCGAAAATCGGAATCTCGCCAGCCTCCAGCCGGGCGATCTTGGAGGCGTCCTTGTCAATGCAGGTGACGACATGTCCAAAGTCGGCAAAACAGGCCCCTGAGACCAGGCCGACATACCCCGTTCCGATCATTGCAACGCGCATGGTAATCTCGCTCTGATCAGGACCGTTGCCGTCTGTGGCCTGATAAGGCCGATTGCCGGTTCATCGTGATGAACGCAAGTGACCTTTCTGCGAGCAGTGCTGTCAGTACGCGTTTTCTTGAGACAGCAGCACCGGAACCGTATGCAACAGGATTCCGAGGTCGCCCAGGAGCGACCAATTCCTCGCATAGGCTGTGTCAGCCTCGATACGCCTGGCCATACAGTCCAGTTTGTGGATTTCTCCGCGCAGGCCCTTGATCTGAGCATAGCCTGTGAGGCCCGGCCGGACACGAAAGCGTTCGTTATAGCCGGGCAGGAGGGCACTGTAATGGGCATCGTGGGCCAGAGCATGCGGCCTTGGACCCACAATGGACATCTCTCCCCTGATCACATTGAGGAGTTGGGGCAACTCGTCCAGGCTTGTCCTGCGCAACACAGCCCCCAGGGCGGTGACGCGTCCATCGTGACGACAGGCATGGGAGATGCGGTCACCGTCCTCCATCACAGTCATGGTACGGAATTTGAAGATGGTGAACACAGCACCGTTGAGACCGGTGCGACGCTGCCTGAACAGGATCGGTCCATCAGACGTCAGCCCAACAAGTGCAGCGATTGCGCACAGAAGGGGTGACAGCAATATCCGCGCAAGGACCCCGGCCATCAGGTCAAGGATTCTCTTCAGCCTGGCTGATTGTGCCCATCGATCCCGCTCCATGCGGAGGGAAGCGGCAGGGCAGAACCGGGCAGGGGCGTGGGTGGTGCTCACCGGATCTTCTGACCAGCTGGAGAACATGCGGTTTACAGGCCCCGTTGACCGAGCCTTGCCCGTTAAGGCCGCGTTAATATTTCCTAATCGACCAGGTACAACCGCGTTCGCGTGATAGGCGACAGGTCCCTGGGGGGCTCCGGGGCGCGGGCAGATGGGGTCACTAGGTTAGCGCCTGTGGGGCCGTGATGATCGAATGGCCCTTTCAAGACCCTGATCAGGATCTGAACCGGGCACAGTCGAGGCGAAGGGCATAGTCACGGGGGAGCGGCGAAGGTCTTTCCATCAACCTTGCGGCCAGATGCTCGCCGAGCAGAGGGGCCACGCAGAAGCCGCGCGATCCCAGCCCACCCAGAACAGAGAGGCCGGGCTGATCAGGCACGGGGCCGCAAACCGGCAGACGATCGCCTGTGGTCGCTCGGATCGCTGCACGGGCTTTCACGGGCCTTGTCCCCATTAAGGATGCCAAGGCTGGAAGTCGGGAAGCCAGCGTTTCCCGGTTTCGCGCGCTGTCGTGGTGTCGAACCTCGGTTGAGGTCTCGTCGCGGGAATGGGTGGCACCATAAAGAACACCCTGTCCCATGGGTACGACATAGCCTCCCCAGGCTACGGCCGGGGTGAAGTGCACATCCTCGACCCAATCAGCCTGACCCCGGACAGGCCTGAGAGCCAAAGCGGGTTGCAGATTGGCCAACCCCCAACCTGCTGTCAGAACAAGCTCATCGCTTTCACTCAAAATATTGCCCTCGCGGTCCAGTGTCCGCCAGCCGGACCCGCAGGGCTCGATGCGACTGACCTGGCCCCTTTGGACACGGGCACCGGCCAGAAAGGCCTGGAGGACGCTGGCAGGCCTTATCGCTAGGGCTCCGAGCATGTTGAGCCCACCGGTCGTATGAGGTTCGCCGGTCAGGGCAGCTGTAGCGTGGGGCGACAGGGGCTGCATGTCGCCGTGGCCCCAGAAAGGTTGTGTCGAGATTCGGGCATATCTGGCTGCATCACGATCCCCCTGTTCCAACTGCACCACACCTGAAGCGGTCACTGCCCCCTCTATCGCCTGATAGAGGTCAGTTGCGCGGCGGAGGGCCTGGGCGTGAAAGCCGGCGATGAGGCTGTCTCCGACGTCCAGTCGAGGGGTAACCAGGGCTGCCGGAAACCCGGACGCCCCCGAACCGGCATGGTCCTGATCCAGGACATGGACCTGCTGGCCTGCAGCGGCGAGCGCGCGAGCCACAGAGGCACCTGCGATACCGGCTCCGACGATGGTGACGGTCCTGTGTCTGGGGTTGGGTACAGCCCGTGCGGGTGCATCCAGGCCTTGTTCGCGTCGGGCCTGCAGTCTTTCGCGCTTGCGGCCATGACCGGGTCGCTTCTCGACAATAAAACCTCTTTCGGAAAGGCCACGGCGAACGAAACCGGCAACGGTAAAGGTCGCCAGCCTTGCGCCCGGTGCAGACTTGGCGGCTATGCCGTCAAGTACAGTCTGGCTCCACATGTCCGGGTTCAAGGCTGGCGAGAAACCATCAAGGAACCAGGCATCCGCCAGGCCCTCCCACTGCTCCAGCGCCTGGCCCGCATCGCCGACCGTCACATCGAGCGTGACCCGAAACTCAGGAAGGCTGATTCTGTGGTTCCCCGGTGTCCACTGTGGCCAGCGTTCAAACAACACAGATGCAATGTCGGCCAGTTCAGGCCAAGAGGCGAGCGCCCTTGCAGCCTCAGCTGCATGCATCGGATAGGCTTCAACACTGAAGATATGAAGCCAGCCCTCCAAGGGGCCGGTTCTGCGCCAGAGTTCGATGGCCGCCAGGACGTTCAGTCCTGTGCCCAAGCCAAGCTCGGCGATTACAAATACATCTCGGCCCTGCCAGGCTTCAGCCAGGCCACAACCTTCCAGGAAGACGTTGCGGGTTTCAGCCAGTCCGTCATCCCGTGAAAAATAGACATCATTGAAACGGCTTGAGCGGGGCTCGCCAGCTTCAGTCCATTCCAGCAAGGCTGAAGACACCCCGAAAGGGATTTGTTCGGCATCCGCAGGCATGGGATCCTACTACAGGGGCTTTACAGGGCAGGAAATGAAAAAGGGGGCCGCCCATGGGCGACCCCCTTCCCAAACACAGCCCCTGAAGGCTGCGTATGGAGACGTTTACTGTGCTGGCGCAGCAGCGGGAGCTGCAGCTGGGGCAGCAGCGTCAGCTGCAGCTTCGCCGGCCTTCTCAACGGCCATTGAGGCAGCAGCACCGGCTTCACCAGCGGCCGCGGCAGCCTCGGTTGCCGCCGCATCAGCGGTTGCAGCCGCGTCAGTTGCAGTGTCAGCCGCTGCAGCAGCGGTATCTTCTGCCTTTTCTTCAGCAGCAGGGGTGCAGGCTGCGATAGCGAAGGCGGCAGCAGCAACGGCCGAAGCGGCCAATAATTTGCGGATGGTCATGGTAGACTTCCTTCCTATGTCACGGGATCTTGAAGTCCCGCTCAGCCAGATAACGGGAACGTGAGCGAAATCACAAGCCCCTTTCGGGCCGGCTTTTTGCGGACATCACTTCGCTGCGGTTTCCAGACCGATGGCTTCGGCTGCCTCGGAGCCTGCAGGCGGGGCGTCCGCCTCAAGGATCAGGCTTGCGCCAGAGGGACTATCGGAAGCCATCTTGCCTGTGGATGGATCGGCCTGTTCGGCACAGCCGACCAGCAGGAAGCCAGCTAACAGCCCCAGGGCGAGACCGCCATTGCGAGCCTGACCGCCTCGACGGGGGCTGATCAGGTGAACGGGTCCGGGCTTGGTATCGGTCATCAGGCCTGGATCAGGCGTCGTTGCCGATGGTCGAAAGGTGTTCTTCCATTTCGCTGAAGGAGGGCTGGGCATTGGAAGGGATGTCGCCGCGACCGATTTCGCATGAAATCTGGGCAGCATTACCATGCAGGTGGGCGACCAGCACGGACTGGATGATCTTATAAAAGGCCCCGTCCCCGTTGATGATCCCGGTCAGGCGGGCAGCCAGGGGACCAACTATGCCATAGGCCAGGAACACGCCGAGGAAGGTACCCACAAGAGCACCACCAATCATGCCACCCAGGACCTCGGGGGGCTCTGTAATGGAGCCCATGGTCTTGATCACGCCCAGAACGGCCGCGACGATACCCAGGGCGGGAAGGGCGTCAGCCATGTTCTGGAGTGCATGGGCCGGATCGAGGGCTTCGTGATGGTGCTTTTCGAGCTGCTTTTCCATGGCGTCCTCGATCTGGTGAGGATCTTCCAGGTTCATGGTCATCATGCGCAGAGTGTCACAGATGAAATCCGTGGCGAAATGGTCCTTCATGATCTTTGGGTATTTCTGGAAGATCGCGGACTCGCCAGGCTTTTCGATATGGCTTTCGAGCGCGACCACGCCCTTGGATTTCATGGTCTTGGTGAGCTGGAACAGAAGCGCCAGCAGATCCTTGTAATCGGCCTTCTTCCACTTCGGCCCAGAGAACGTCCGCGCAAAGCCCCCGAGAATACCTTTGAGCGTGGATGGGGAGTTCGCAATCAGGGTGGCCGCGACCGCAGCACCTCCGATCATCATCATCTCATACGGCAGCGACTTCAAGATTACGTACATCTTGCCGCCGGAGATGGTGTAACCGCCGAACACCATGGCAAACAGGACGACGAGGCCAATGATCTGGAACATGGAAATCCGAGCGTGCAGATAGAACCCGTTTAACATGAGGGTTAATGCTTAAGGCCGCGTTGCCGTCCGGACCTCTGTTGCGGATTACTGTCGTGGTGCCCGCCATTATGGCTGTGTCGCCGATGGTGCCCATAGCCGTCGCTAGGGCCCTGTTCCGATCGCCTTGATTAAAGTCATTCGGGTTCTGACGAAAAGCGCGTCTCTATGCGTTGGGGAACAGGAAGACGTCTCAGTCTGATGCGTCTGCCAGCCAGAGGGGCTGCCATGAACTCCATGAAACTCCGTCGTTTCCTTGTCATGTTTCATCTCTGGATTGCTGGCCTGCTTGCGCCGGCTTTCCTGGTCGTGGCCATATCTGGTGGTCTCTACATCGCGGGCATCCGGGGTGAGACACAGATAACAACGCTACCCCTTCCGCAGAGCCATGGGCTGGAGCTTGGGTCCGGAACCTTTGCCAATGATGTTCGCCAACTGATAGCCGTGCAAGGTCTGAAGCTTGATTTCGAGACGGTCCATGGCGACGCTGAGCGCGCTCAGACGCGGCCGACCACGCGCACCTTCCTGACATTCCAGAAAACGCCATCCGGCCTTGTTGCGGCGATAAACAGGCCGGACTTCCAATACGCACTTATTGAACTGCACAAAGGTCACGGTCCGCGCGCTTATCGGATTTATGAGATGGTTGCGGCCCTCGCGCTCATCCTCGCTGTTCTGGGCGGAGTAACCATAGGCCTTCTGATCAAGACTTTTCGGGCCCCGACATTGATGGCCATAATCGGCGGTAGTCTGATCGCCCTTGTTCTGGCTCTGGCATGACGGCGATCTGGTGCCTGACCCCTGCGTCGCGGTTGGGATTTCACTGGCGAGGCCTTGGCTGCTGTCTCTCAACAGCCGTTGACCCAGGGGCCTCAGAGCCTGTCTTGTCTAGAAACGAACGTCGCCGCTCATGATCCGTGCGTGGACCTGGGGTGTAAGCTTCTGGTAGCCGTTTCGTCCCCCGCGGACATAGAGGGGGGCGTCAATCCTCGACGGATCAAAGCCGTCTGCGACCAGGTCAACCTTGCGGTACTTGAACGTCCCGGTGGTCTCCATGGCTCTGGATATGCGAACGAACAGGGGGCGAGCATAGGTCGGCAACTGGGCATCGGCCCAGTCGGCGAACGCCTTGGCCTTGAACTTTCCGTCGAGCGTCAGGGCCACCATGCCGGCCTTGCCGTCTGCATTTGGAACAGCCACGCCGTAGGCGATGACTTCCTTTACGCCCGGTGCATCGCTCAGCATCTGTTCGACTTCGGATGTTGAGACATTCTCGCCTTTCCAGCGGAAGGTGTCGCCGATCCGGTCGATAAAGTAGAAATAGCCAGCGTCATCGCGCCTGAGCAGGTCGCCGGTCCTGAAATAACGGTCTCCGCGCACGAAAACATCTGAGATCATCTTCTTTTCGGATGCAGCCTTGTCGGCATAGCCCGAAAACTCGCGGCGGGCGTCGGTATTGATGAGGCCCACGGCTTCCCCGATTTCTCCCGGACCGCACTCCTGGCACAGACCATTTGGGCTACGGACGGCCTCGCCGGTTTCCGCATCAATACGGATAAGTTTGATGTTTAACTGTTTTCTCAGGAGCTTGGGTACACGGCCTATGGCTCCGACCTTGCCGTCGAAGTTGAACAGCGAAACATTGCCCTCGGTGGAACCGTAGAACTCAAGGATCTGGGGAACCTTGAAACGCCTTTGGAATTCGGGCCAGACATCGCCACGCAGCCCGTTGCCGAAGGCTAGGCGCAACTTGTTGACGCCGTCATCCTCCTGCGGTGGACTGTTCACCAGGTAGCGGCAGAGTTCGCCGATATAGACGAACATGGTAGCCCCGCTATCGCGCACGTCTCTGGAGAACGAAGACGCCGAGAACCGGCGGCGTATGATCAACCGGGCTCCGTTTAGCAACGCTGCGCCGACCCCGACCAGGCCGCCGGTTGAATGATAGAGCGGCAGGACATTGAATATGCGGTCGGAGGCTACCGAGCGGGTACAGCCCGCGAAGGCCCGCATATAGGTCCGAGCCCGGGAGTGGTTGACACGGGCCGCCTTGGGCAGGCCTGTCGTGCCTGACGTATAGATATAGATACAGGTATCACGATTAGTCAGGCCCGCCCGGACCGCCTTTGGCGGGCGCACAGAGGATCCACTGCGGACGGCATTGCCAAGGTTGCGCCTCTCGCTGGTCTCATCTGCGGGCTCCAGGCCCAGGACCCAGAGCATGAGACTGCGGCTCGCGAACGGCCTGGCCTCTTCGACGCGGGGCCAGAGCTCCTCGTCTGACACGACCTGGGCGACATTGACGATGTTGAGGCAGTGGGCCAGGGCCTGGCCGGTCAGATTGGTGTTCAGAAGGGCGGTGGGAACCCCGACTTTGGAGAAGCCGATCCAGGCCGCGATATAGTCCGCGCGGTTTGACATAAACAGGCCCACCACATCAGAGTGCCTGAGGTTTCGGCTTCTGGCCCAATGGGCATAGCGATTGGCCAGGGCATCGAGCTCGCGGTACGTCAGGGAACGGTATTCGTCCTCGATCGCGATATTCTCGCCAAAGCGATCTACAGCTTCTTCGAAATCATCGCAGAGCAGTACATTGCTCTCCAGCGATATTGGCTTGATGCGACCCAGAAGGCGGCGGAGGCTGCCATAAAAATGAAGGTCACGCCGGATCGTCGCTGCGAGACCCATGACTGCGCTCACTCCATTCTTGGTTTATGATCCTGCCTTTGATGAACAACCGCTGGCCTGTGGTCAACTGGAGCTGTGTCGCCAAGTGCGGTTGTTTGCGGGGCGTGCTTTCCAAAACCCGGTGCCGCTACGGAAGGTCTCGACGAAATAACAACCATATCTGAGGTGGTTGATCCTGGTCCGCCTTGGCATTCTAATGCGCAGGCAGCGGTAACGGGTGGTCCGGTCCGACTGTTATAGGAAAGACCAAACGATGCGCTTTACCAGTTTCACGGCCCTGTTCGCGCTTGCAGCCCCGGCCCTTGCCGCGCTTGCGGTGGCAGCGGCCGGGCCGGTTGCAGCCCAGGACTTTGCAGCCGAACCCCTTTCAGGAACCATACGCCTGTCGCCTGGGTTTACACCGGATCCCAATCTGACGAGCCTCATGGCAGGCGGAACTGTGGATGCGTCTTCCAAGTTCGAGGACTGCCAGGGCTATATCAGCAACGCCCCGGATGTTCGGCTGTTCTGGGATGCGACAAGCAAGAGCGGCCTGAACCTCAAAATCTCGGCGCTGTCGAACTCAGATACGACGCTGGTGGTGAATGGGCCTGACGGCCGCTGGTACTGCGATGATGATTCCGGCGAGGATGGCAACAATCCTCTGGTCGAGTTGGTGGCCGTTGCAGGCCGCTACGAAATCTGGGTCGGAACCTACTCTCAGGGGGATCTGAAGCGCGCGGTCCTGAGCATTTCCGAGGTGATGAGCTTCTAGAAACATCTCCAGCGCGGCCTTCACCCGCTCGCGTCCAGACACGACAATCAGGCTTTGGCGTGATGCGTTACCTGGATTTAGAGCAAGGTGGTCGCGCACAAGGTGTCTGAACGGGTTCTGTCCAGGGCTGGAGCGGGAGCTAACCTGCTCATCTCTGGCAGGACTTCGGTTTCGCAGTTCTGGGCCGCTCACTCGGTCCCTCTAATGCCGTCACCTTTGTGAAAACCTTCAAGCGGCGCGCGCGATCTCTTCACCCAGGCCTTCAGTCTCGGATTGCGGCTTCTTGACCGGTATATGGAAGCTTACCGTAGTCCCTTGGCCAGGTTCACTGGTTATGACCATCTCGCCTTGATGGATCTCGATGAGGGCCTTCGTCAGAGCCAGGCCCAGTCCAGTGCCCTGGGTTGTCTTGGAATGTTGCCCCTCAACCTGTTCGAAAGGCCTTGCCAGTCGTGCAAGGTCATCTGCAGCTATGCCGATCCCCGTATCCGTGACCGACACCTTCTGACGATCACTCCCGAAAGCTGCGGCGGCCACGGTTATGGATCCGCCTTCAGGCGTGAACTTCACGGCATTTGAAATCAGGTTCAGCAAGACCTGGCGCATCCCCCTGTGGTCGGCATCGATGTCTGGCAGGTCTGGCACGTCGACGATCAGGGTCAGGCCAGCTTCGTCTGCCTTGCCGCGCATCAGTCTTGCAGCCTCGGTGCAGATCTCCTTGAGCGATATCTTCTCGTAATGAACGCTCATCTTGCCCGCCTCGATCTTTGCCATGTCGAGGATGTCGTTGATAAGGCTCAGAAGGTGCTGGCCTGATCTGAGAATATCATTTGCATAGCCCTTGTAACGCGGATCTCCGACGGGGCCGAACATCTCGGCAGCCATGATCTCTGAAAACCCGTTGATGGCATTCAGAGGGGTGCGGAGTTCATGGGACATGTTGGCCAGGAACTCCGACTTGGCCTGGTTTGCGGCTTCTGCACGCATCATGGCCTCCTCGTACTTCTTGGCCAGCTGGCTCAGTTCAGCCTGGCTCGATTCAAGTTTGGTGACCATGGCCCGAAGACTGTCCGCGGCCTGACGCGTCTGGGCCTCTTGGCGTCGGATAACGGTAAGGTCGGTAGCGGTGACAACGGTTCCGCCATCAGATGTGAAGCGCTCTGAAATCATCAGCCAGCGTCCGTCGTTGAGTTCAAGCTCGCGAACTCCGGCCTCAACTGAGGGATGATCGGCACGGATGGCCAGACCGGCAATGCGGTTAAGCTCATCCTTAGCAGCTCCTCGCCTTGCCGCAGCCGGGGTCAGACCAAAGGCGTCTGAGAACGCCTGGTTGGACAGGATCAGTCTGCCATGCCGATCAAACAGGGCAAAGGCGTCCGAGACGCTTTCGATACCATCGCGCAGACGACTCTCTGCAGCCTGGGCATGGGCCTTTGCCCGGCGGGCTTCGGTAATGTCCAGGGCCACACCCATTATGCTGGAATAGCCGTGTTCTCCCCGCTCCCCATTGGCCTGACCGCGCGCATCGATCCATCTGGATCCACCCCCACTGATCATGACAGGGAAAGAGGTTTCAAAGGTTCCGAACGTCGCTGCCTGGCGTAACGCATGCTCAAACGCATCGCGATAACGGGGATGGACGCACTCGGTCACTTCGGCGGCTGTATAGGCCCCCCCTTGGGGCAGACTAAGAAGGGCGGCCATGTATTCCGACAGCACCACCTCTTCTGTATCCAGATCCCACTCCCAGACCCCACAGCGTGCGGCTTCCACCGCAACCTGGAATCTATGTTCGGTTTCGGCCCAGTCCAGCTTCGTGCGTGACTGCTGCCAGTGATGAGCGATCATCAGGGCCATCACCACAAGCCCCAGAAGCGCAGGCGTCAGGAAGACCCAAAAGTCCGAAAGAAAATGGCTGCCCTTGCCTGGAGCAGAGCGCCAGGCCCCGGCAATGAGCCCGGTCTTGCCTACTGGTAGAGCCGCAATCTGAAACTCCCCGGCCGTCGTCAGTCTTGTGCTTTCAGCAATGGCTTTAAGCGCTGCGAAGTCGGCGGCAGGCAGGGGGGCACCGATGCGCAGTCCCATGCGGCTGACGTCGGAAGCCACAAACAGATCCAGTCCGTCAAATCCAGACGGTACTGACAAGACGATGCGAGCCATCAGGGTCTGGTTTCCGGCAGATCTCCGCAGGATGAGCGTATTGCTCAACGGATCCATTGTGATCGCTGCGCGGTCGCGTGTCCTGGCAATGTCGGAGAACTGTTCGGCGCTAGCCCCGAGGACGGCACGCACATTGCCGTTTCGGCTTGTGACCGCAACAGCCAGATCGGGGTAGACGATACGGGCCGCCTCAAGCGCATCCATAGGACGGTCAGGTTGAGATGTAAGACGGGTGGAGGCGGTGGCTAGGGCCGCGCTGGCCAGCGAAAGTCGGTCCTCCAGCGATGATGACAGCCATCGCGCATCATGGAGCATCGCGCGAGACTGGAGGACGGCCATTTCACGTTCTGGGCGTGCGGCTTCTCTGGCTACCAGAAGCACATAGACGGCGACCGCCAGGGTGATCAGCAGGATGGCAATCCGAGTCCAGGTCACAAGGCGCGAAGGCTTGACGTCCGACACGCGTCGGCCCTCTACCTGAACGCGGCGCTCTGTGGCCCGCAAGCTCGTACCCCCATAACGATTCGGTTTCTTCAGCGAATCTAGGCTGTGTCGCGGATTCCTGTCGAGAGTCCGTGTAAAAAGACGGTTAAGCCGCCGTTTGATGGATATTGGTCTCTGTTGATACGTGGACATCCAACCCGGCTTCGCGGGCACGTCGGGCAACAGCAGACTCGTCTTGAGGGAGCGCCAACACCTGCTGGATCGTTTGCAGAACCGCGCTTGCTCGATCCACAAGGGCCTGGTGTTCGGCTAGCAGGCTCTCGGGATTTTCTTCTGCAAGCGTCAAGAATGATTCTACGATCGCCACGAGTTCCGGTGCTGCAGTGATCATGCGCGCCTGGAACTCAATGCGTTCGGGGCTTCGGTCATATTCGGCACCCGGGACACGCCAGCCTCCCCAGTCGGCCTTGTCGGTTACGACAACCGGGTAGGTGCCGGGGAACGGGTGGTGTTGAACATCCTCGGCAGCCTGCCATTTGTTTCGGGCCCGCAGAACCCTCCAGTTGTGTTGTTCAGAGGCTAGGGGGTCTTCAACGGGTAAGAGGAGTTCGCTGGCCTGAAACGCGCGACCCATCCCGATGTCATAGGTAACGCGGATCGGCTCATCGAAGCCCTTGGCCCAGACCGCATTGATCTTTTCAACTTCAGCCCAGGCTCCGACGCTTTCGACCCAGACTCTCTGGCCTTTCTGAAACTGCGCACGCGCCATTCTGGACCCCCCAATATACGGCGCTCACAATGCACGGTTGCGATTAGGAACAGGTTTCGGAGCAGGGTAAATGTCGGTTTAATCTGTCTGGCCATGCCCTGGTCCGAGTTTACCCCGGTCTGGAGATGGTCTCCAAAGCCTCTCCGGCAAAGCGTTCCCTGACCTTGCCGGCGAGGTCGCCGAGGGACACGATACCAACCAGGCGCCCCTCAATGTCGATAACCGGAAGCCTGCGGACGCGTGACCTTGTCATTGCGTCGAGCGCCGACTTGAGATCATCGGTATCCAGTACTGTCATTGCAGGGGACGTCATCGCTTGGGCTGCAGATGTCGAGGCCGGCCTGCCCGTACCTATGACGCGTATAGCGATGTCACGATCGGTCAGGACCCCGTCAATATGGTGCGCGCCGGCGACCGGCATAAAGCCGAAATCGCCTGCTCCCATCCTGGCGGCGACCGATTCCACTGTATCGGCTGGCCTGGCAACCTGGACGTCGCGGCTCATCATGTCCCGGATCTTCATATCGGTATCTCCTCTGGGGGCTGGATTCCTACCCAAACAGGTGAAGTTGACCTCGGTTCCCCGGGTGCAAAGACTGGCCCTCTCAAGGCGCTGGGTTTATGCCCATTCGGCCAGGGAGACATCAGAACATGAGCACGGCGGCGATCGAAGCCCGTAGAATCCTTGAACGTCTGGGGGGAGGGGCCTGCGCCTGGACCTCCGAAGGGGGTCTGAAGGCGGGTTCTCCGATTGATGGATCAGTCGCAGGTCATCTGCATCAGGCAAGTGCTGATGATGTCGAACTTGCCATCAGCGATGCCCAAGCTGCCTTTCTGGCCTGGCGATGTGTCCCTGCGCCCCGTCGGGGCGAACTGGTCCGTCTGCTGGGTGAGGCGTTACGTGACGCCAAGGATGATCTTGCACGCCTGGTGACGCTTGAGGCCGGTAAGGTCGTTTCTGAGGGCCTCGGTGAGGTTCAGGAGATGATCGATATCTGCGATTTTGCCGTTGGCCTCTCGCGCCAGCTGAATGGACTGACCCTGCCTTCGGAGAGGCCGGGGCATCATATGCGAGAGGCGTGGCATCCGCTTGGGACCGTCGCAGTCATTACGGCCTTCAACTTTCCTGTCGCTGTATGGGCCTGGAACGCAGCCCTGGCCCTGGTCTGCGGCGACCCCGTTATCTGGAAACCGTCCGAGAAGACGCCGTTGACGGCACTGGGCGTTCAGGCCGTATTTGAGCGGGCACGCTCCAGGTTTGGTGATGAGGCACCAGCGGGTCTGGCGCAGCTCCTGGTCGGAGGACGCGAGATCGGGGAACGTTTGGCCGCAGATCCCCGTATCTCACTGGTTTCGGCCACGGGCTCGACCCGCATGGGTAGGGCGGTTTCAACCACTGTAGCTAGTCGCTTTGGGCGAAGCCTCCTGGAACTTGGAGGGAACAATGCCATGATCGTAACGCCCAGCGCTGATCTGGACATGGCCGTCCGGGCCATCGCCTTTTCAGCTGTCGGGACGGCAGGTCAGCGTTGCACGACCCTGCGCCGCCTTCTGGTACATGAAAGCGTGGCTGAAACCCTGTTGGATCGACTGAAGGCAGCTTACGAGACTTTGCCCATAGGGGATCCGAGGGCTGAGGGCGTCCTCATTGGTCCCCTGATCGACCCAGCGGCCGGCCTAGACTTTGACCGCGCGATTGAACAGGCGCTTCAGCAGGGCGGAACGCTCGTAACCGGTGGCGGTCGAGCGGACCTTGGCGGCGGGCATTGGGGGGATGGAGTCTATGTGCGACCGGCGATCGTGCATATGCCGGGTCAGACTGAGATTGTCATGACCGAGACTTTTGCGCCTGTTCTCTATGTCCTGACCTGGTCTGACTACGACACGGCAGTCGCGATGCAAAACGATGTGCCGCAGGGTCTGAGCTCCTGCATCTTCACTGATAGTGTGCGTGAAGCTGAAACCTTCCTGTCAGCCTGGGGCTCTGACTGCGGCATTGCCAATGTCAATATCGGCCCAAGCGGTGCGGAGATAGGCGGTGCCTTTGGTGGGGAAAAGGAAACAGGAGGTGGGCGCGAGAGCGGTTCGGATGCCTGGAAAGCCTATATGCGCAGGCAGACACAGACGGTGAACTTCAGTCGTCACCTGCCTCTTGCTCAGGGTGTGAGATTCGACATCTGACGGGCACAGTCCGGTCGCTCGACAATGGCTGGAGAGAAGACGTCAGATGACCTGGCTTCCCGATCCTTTGCGTTAGGGGAAGCCAGGTCAATCACCCTAGGGCCTGCGGCGTTCGGGCAGGCTCTGAGCGGCCCGGACAAGCTGTACGAACTCGGCTCTTTCACCATAGGGGTCTTCGCCCCGAGCGGCCTGAGCCTCTGCCAGTATGGTGGACCAGCTGTAGCTCTCGGTCATCCAGGGGTCAGCGCGCAACTTCTGGCCAAAGGCTGCAACCGCCAGGGCCCAACGGGTGGCATGGGCGGGAGCACGGGTCCTCTGGTCTATGGGGTGCTGGATCAGCTGCGAACGGGTCTGGCCGGGCAGCTTGTAGCGAACCTGGACAAAGCCGATTTCGCCTGATGTATCGGCACGCTCAGTCGCGGGTCTGTTCTCGGCATAGCGCCTTTCGCCGATCTGGGTTGGCGCACCCGCGGGGGTGACTTCATAGATGGCCGTCACGCTGGCGCCGGACCCGACCTCACCGGCATCGACGCGATCGTTGTTGAAATCCTCTTCATTGAGAAGTCGGGTCTCATAGCCGATCAATCGGTACTCTGCGATGCGGGCGGGATTGAACTCCACCTGAATCTTGACGTCATCGGCAATCGGAAAGGCACCCTGGTCAAAGCGGGGGCCAAAGGCGCGTTGGGCCTCCTGCAGATCATTGATATAGGCGGCCGTGCCATTACCGGCCTGGCTGATGGCCTGCATCCGCTCGTCCTGGTAGTTGCCGCGCCCGAAGCCATAGACAGAAAGATAGATGCCGGTCTGTCTCTTCTCGGCGACGTAATCTTCCAGTCTCTGGTTGTCAGTGACACCCACGTTGAAGTCGCCATCGGTGAACATCAGGATGCGGTTGACCTTGTCCGGGGCAAAACTGGCCTGGGCCTGATCATAGGCATTGGTCATTCCGGTCGCGCCGGCCGTACCGCCCGATGCATGGAGGCTGGCAACAGCACACCGCATCCGCAACTTGTCTGTACCGGGCGTGGGAGCCAGGGTCGTCCCAGCCCCCTCAGCGTAATAGGTCACAGCCAGTGTGTCCTGTGGGCGCAGGCGATCAATGGCCAGGTTCATGGCCTTCTTGGCCAGATCCAGCTTGTCGGGGGCACCCATCGAGCCGGAGACGTCCACGAGGAATGTGAGGTTCAGGGGCCTTTGCTGGGCAGGGGGAAGTTCGTAGCCCTGAAGAGCAATATGGACGACCTGGCGCTCCGGTGCCCAGGGCGCGGTGATCACGGCAGTGGATACGGCAAACGGCGTCTGCATATCCGCGGGAGAGGCATATCCATAGTCGAAGTAGTTGATGAGTTCCTCGACCCGGACCGCGTCGCGGGGCGGTGGCGTTCCATCTTTCAGGAAGCGGCGCACATTGGCATAGGCGGCTGTATCAACGTCGATTGAGAAGGTTGAGACCGGATCCGTCGATGTCCGACGAACGGGGTTCGGCACGGCATCGGGATATCGCTCTGTGTTCGGCGGTGTTTGTGGAGTCACGATAACGGATCCGGCAACACTCGGGCCTGCAATGCCTGAGACGGTGCTGCTTGGTCCTGGGCGAACCCTCTGAC